>JAJEIH010000116.1 GCA_022827685.1 Alphaproteobacteria bacterium | reverse complement strand
GATGGTCTGGCCGCGCCAGGACGCCGAGCCGTCGGCGCCGATCTTTGCGATCAGGTTCCAGCTGCCGCCGATCCTTGCCTCGCCCACCAGCGTCGCCATCTGGTTCTTCGAGATCCCCGCGGCCTCCGACATGCGATCAAGGTGCGTGTCCAACTCCTGCGCCTGGTTGCTCTCGCTTTCCGTCACGCCCCTGGCATGCGCCTCCCCGATGCTGACGTCGTGGCTGTAGCGCTCCATGAGTGCCGTCGCGTCCGTGACGGCGGCATTGCGCGCCGTGCCGGCCTCGGCCGACCAGTGGCGCGAAAGCGAGCGCGAATGATCGGCGCGCTGTTCGAACCGGGTTGCCAGCGACTCCGAGAGGTGGACTGCGGCGGCCGGTATCCGGCTGGTGGCGGCGCCGGCATCGGCCACCGTCGTCCCGTCTCCCGTCACCGTCATCGCCGCCCCCATGGGCGCATAGCCGGTATAGCGGTCAATATCGACATGGGCCGAGGTCCTGATCTGGCGGCCCTCCAGGGTGGCGAAGCGGTGGGTGTCGTATCCCGCGTTGGCGAGCGAGAGATTGCCGGTCGTGCCCTCATGCGCCGCCGAGGACGCCGCGTCCTGGCCCACGGCAAGGACGGACGTCGCAAGAACGGTGGCTTTCGACAGGCCGTAGGCCAAGGCCGCCGCGAGGAACGGCACCGACATGGAGAGATAGCCCGACATCACCGCGACATCGGCGGCGACCGCCCTGATCCCGGCCTGGGCGACCAGCGAGATGCCGATATCGCCGTTCGGCATCGCCGCCGCCGCCGACATGCGCTCGGCCGCCTCGCCCATGGAGATACGGTGCAGCACGGCGTAGAGCGGGCCCCAGGACTGGAGCCAGACCAGGCCGGTAACGTAGGAGCGGAATATCGTCGCCCCCGCCGGCGTCAGCATGAGCAGCACCGCCATCGGGAACGCCCCGACATAGAGGCACTCGAACACGATGCGCAGCAGCGGCACCCAGGTCTCCGCCTGCCGGCCGATGGCGCGGTAGGCCGAGACGGTCTGCGCCTCGGCCCGCGCTTCCGTATAGGCCCTGAGCGCGGCGGCATTGCCGGCCTCGGCGGCCCATTGCTCGCCGGCGTCGTGGACCGCGTTCAGCACCATCTGCTGGCGCATGATCTCGGCCGCGCTTCGCGAGGCCCCTATGAGAAAGTCGTGCGCGGCGGGCAAGGCCGCCAGCAGTTCCGCCCGCGCCAGCGCCTCGGTCCGGGCGTCGGGGAAGATGCGCCGCCCGAACACCGTCCCGGCCCGCGCGATCTCGGCGTTCCAGAGCGCGTTCAGCCGCCCCGCCGCATCGCGGCAGGTGACGATCTGGCGGTCGACCGTGGTGGCGCCCGTGCCCGAGGCGGGCTGCCTCGTCGCGAACTCGACCATGCGCGCGGGCGAGGCCCCGGCCGAGGGCGTGCCGGTGGCGGTGACCAGCCGCCAGATATCGGTGCTCTCCCGGAGATCGTCCGCCGAGACGTGGCCGAGCAGCAGGGCCGGGAACACGCACTGTCTTGCGTAGTTGCGGAGGTTCCTCGCGAACACCGCGTCGGTCACTTCGAGCCGGGTCGCCTTGTCGGCCAGCCTGGCCCCGAAGATCAGCCCGTGGCGGCGGTAGGCGAGATCGTTCGGCAGCGCGAAGGCCTGCTCGGTGAGCCGCGTGAGCCCGTCCCCCACCTGGCTGGTGACGGAGGCGAAGAGCGCAAGCCCGATGGGGACGTTGGCCACCACGGCGGGCGCCAGCGCCGGATCGAGCCGGTCGACCACCCGCACGGTTGCCTTGGGCACGATCATCGCGCCCCAGACGGCAACGAACAGGCCGATCCACTTGGCGTTGTCCTTCCACGAGCCGCCGAAGGCGGTGCGGAACAGGACCCAGGCGAGACCGGCCACGCCCGCGAGATGCGCGAGATCGACGAAGGCCCCGCCGCTTGTAATGGCGGCCACCGCATTGAGCAGGTCGACCAGGTAGGTGCCGCCGCCGAGGGTGAAGAGCTCGTACATTATATATAGAGTCCTACCGCGACCCGGCCCCGGCGCCGCCTCTTGCGAAGGCGAGCGCGGCGCGGAGATCGGCGGAGAGCGCCCCGGCGAGCTCGGTCTCGATCAGGCGCAGCTTCTCGACCACGGCGAGCGCGGTGTTGAAGCGGGCGAGACCCTCATTGCGGTGCCGGGCCAGGGCGATGCGGTTCCGGCGCAGTCCCTCCCTCCACCTTTGCAACTGCTCGCCGTCGGCGATGTCGAGCGTGCCGGCGCGCTCCTCGACCGTGCGGTGCAGATCGGAGAGCCAGACCTGCATGACGTCGAGGGCCACGGCCTCGGCGAGCGCGTCCATCTCCTGGTCGACCACCGCGCCGCGATAGGCCGCCGCCGCATTGGCGACCCGGTAGACCGGGAGCGTGGTGAGATTGACCAGGCCGAGCGCCGCGGCCGGCGGGGCGGTGTCGTTCCTGACCGCATCGACGAGATCGCGCAGCAGTTCGGCCACCCGCGCCCGGAAGCCCCGGTCGGCCGGGATGTTGACAGTGCCGAGCGTCGGGTTGAGGCAGGCGTCGGGCGTGTCGCAACCATAGACCGGAAGATTGCCGCCGCCCTCCATCAGCACTTCGGTCACGCGGCGGTCGAGCGCCAGCGGCTCCAGGATGCGGACCCTCGGGCCACCCGCGTCGGAATCGGATGTTGGGGCCGTCACGATCAGCGTGCCGGTGACTGCCATCGCGAACTCGGCGAGCTGCGCATCCCCCGAGAGGAAGGAGGACGCCCGGATCGCCTTCCAGGCATAGTTGACGTTGACCGGCACCTGCTCGGCCATCGGGCCGGAGGCCGACGCCAGGGTGGAGTTCCGCTTCCCGTCGGCCCCGCAGCCATGCTTCGCGGCGGCATAGTCGGAGAAGATGCCCTGGCTGGTGCCGATCGCCGCGCAGATGGACGCGCTCGCCCGGTCGTTCTTCGACCAGAGCGCGCCGACCAGCGCCTGGGCGGTCTCGCAGGAGTTGAGGTTCTGGGAGTTGACCCATTGCGCCAGCGCGCGGAGCTTGGACATGGTCTCGGCGATCACCGG
>JAJEIH010000147.1 GCA_022827685.1 Alphaproteobacteria bacterium | reverse complement strand
GCCCCGGAACCTCAACACAAAAATAAAATGGCACTACACCGACAAGCCCAAAACCACAATCAAGCTATATCAACACCTTGCCGAACCAGAACACTTCAATATCAACCGAAGCCACCGCCAAACTGTTAAACTTGGGCTAACAGCCGAGGCCCTGGGACATCTGGGCATAGCTGGTGAGGGGGACCGCGCACATCCGGCTCCAGTCCGCCTTGTCGATGACCGGCCGGTTCATCAGTTCGATCATCTCGTCGAATTTGCCGAGCGCGGCGCAATCGACCAGTTCCGGGTCCGCCGCCTTGCGGTGTTGCGGCCAGGCGCAGTCGCGGGCGTGGCACCAGAAGCCGCTGTCGTATCTGGAGCCGCAGGAATAGTGCCAGCCCACGAACAGGCCGTAGCAGAGCATGTTGCTGACGAGGAACCGGTTGACCACCGGCGCGTCGCGTTCGAGATGCTCCGGGGAGCGGTTCAGGCGCGTGTGGAGGACCATCCCGATCTGCAGCTGGGCGGACACGATCGCCGTGGCTTCGAGCGGCTCCATGAAGGCCGCCGCATTGCCGATGCGGGCCACGGCCCCGTCGTAAATCCGGCGATGGACGAAATTGGGGAACGGAATGACGGCGCGCTGTTCGAATTCCGACATGCCGTCGGCTTCGAGGAAGTCGTCGAAGTCCGCCTCGACTTCGCCAAGGCCGGATAAATCGCGGTTGAAGATATAGCCATAGGATGTGTGCGCGGTCAGCGGAATGACGAAGACCCAGCCATGGGGACGCGCGACCGCGCGGGTATATGTGTGTTGCAGAACCGGCCCGTAGCGCTCGTCTTTTATGACTGGCGGACAACGGCGGATGACGGCTGTATTGGTGGGGATGAACGAAATGTCGATATGCCGGCCGGGGTCGAGTTCGCGCGGGAACCCGCGGGCGTCGAAGACAAGGTCGTAGCGTTCCGGGGCCCGGTCCTCGAACACGACCTGCGCGCCGCCCTCGACCCTCTCGATGTCGAGCACTTTCGCGTCGATGTGGCGCGCGCGCGTGCTTTCCTGCAGCAGCTCCCCCATCAGGTCGGCGGACAGGTGGTAGGCGTAGGACACCTGCTGCGGCGTGAAATAGTGGGTGAAGTCCCGGTTCCGCCGGCCCCATCCCTCGAATGCAACGCCGTATTTGCGCGTTCCTTTCAGGCGCTGCTGGACGGTTTCGTGCGGCAGGTCCGTCAGTTCCTGCAATTGCCGGACCAGGCTCGGCCAACTGCCTTCGCCCACGCCGATGACCGGGATGCGCGAGTCGTATATGTGGTGCAGTTCGTGGTCGCTGTCGGGGTGCAGGCACGTGACGCTGGCGGCCGCCAGCGACCCGGCGGTTCCCCGCCCGACAACCGCAATCTTTCGCAGGGATTTACTGCCCGGCTGTATCATCCCGCATGGCTTTCACAGGTAACGGCCGGTAATCGCATCCCGGTATGTCCGGACGAGACATGCGTCTGGCAGGATACCACAATCCGGGCCTCACCGCCGGTTGCCCCCAGCGCGGACGGCATCAGAAGCTGAACGAGAATTCCACGCCGAGAAAGCTGTCGCGCCGGCCGTCATAGGTCAGGTCCTTCGGGTCGGCGCTGAGGTTCGCAATCCCTTCCAGGCGCATCGACCAGCTGTTCGACAGGCGGCGTTTCAGTTCCATATTCAGCACACGGGTGTCGTGTCGGAGGTCGCCGAGGAGGCCCGCCGCGAGCTCGGTGCCCTGCACATCGTTGAAGGCGAGCACGCCCATGACGAACACATCGTTCGCCAGGGCGCTCGTAGCGCGGCCGCCGCGGCGGTCATGGTGCCATTCGGCGAGGAAGGTCAGGTCCGCCCGGGACCCGAGCAGCGCTTCGAACGGGCGCTCCATGCCGAAGATGAAGGCGCCGTAATCCTCTTCCCGGCCCCGGAGATTGCGCCCTCCGCTGCGGTGGATGGCTTCCAGCTTGTAAAGCCAGGGATCGGTGGTGAGTTGCGCGTCGATACCGTATTGCCGGATCTGCTCGTAATGCGGAACCAACGGCTTGCCTGCTGTCGGGGCGGGAAACGAAGGCTCGCGGCTCGTTCCGGCAAAGGCGCTCAGGCCGAAATCGAGCAGGCCCACGGCATTGCCGTAGCGGAAGGCGAAATCCACATGGCGCTCTTCGGCGCCGCTCTCGTAACTGGCGTCGTCATCGATCCGGAAGCGCGACCGGTGCCGCCCCTTGCCTCCCGGAAAGGCGCGCTTGCGGTGGTACGGCAGCACGAAGGCTTCAGCGATTCCCCAACCGCCGGAAACGGTCAGGTGCGCCATCGGCTGGCCCAATTTGGGCCGGTCGCGCGGGTGTTCGATCAGGTCCGGCTGGTTGACGATATCCACGAGGTTGTTCAACTCCGCCACGCCCCAGAAGACGCTGTCGAGGCCCAGCCGAAGCTCCCATGAATCCTCGCCCCACTCTCCGAAGGTCAACAGATAGGCTTCGCGCAGGTCGCCATGCGTGCGCTCCGGGTCGGCGCTGTCGAAGCGGTAGAACGGGGTCAAGGTGAAGCTCGTACCCGGTCCGGCCTCGGCGTAAAGCGTCGGCTCGACGACCAGCCCGCCCGTGCCCGAACGCTGGTCCGCGAAGGCCGGCGATTCCGGGTACCATCGCGCCTGCAGGCTTATTTCACCGGAGAGATCGATCGTCTGCGCCTCGGCGCCGGCAGCGGCCAGCAGCAGGACGGCCGCCATTGCGCCGCCGGGCCGCATCAGCGCACGCGTCGAAGCGCCGGCTGGGTGAATTCGCTGTCCTGGAGATTGTTGCGGAAGCGAAACTCGCTCCATTTCAGCATCGTGCTCGCGCCGGTCAGGTGGTTCACCATCGTCTGTTCTCCCGCCCGCCAGTACCGGTCCAGATATTGCCGGTAGTCCGCGAGGGTGAGCGTCTTCAGGTGCGAGCCCTTCCGGTCGTAAAGTTCCATCTTCCAGGTCCGGAGCTCGTCCGCGTCCTGCCAGACGACCTTGCGGCTGTATCCGGAGTCCTTGTCCAGCGGCACCTGCTCGGTCACCGTGCAGGCGAACTCGCCGCAAGGCTCGTCGCGAAGGTATTTGTAGGTGTATTCCTCCACCTCGGGGGAACTCATGTCCTCATATGAGAACTCGCTTCCCATGAACGAGCCCGAACGCCGCGACGCGTTGATGCGCTTCACCCGCTTGAGCGCCGGCAGGTAGAGCCACTGGTCGTCCCGGGTGTTGATGTGGGCGTGGGTCAGGAGGGCGGTTCCCCGCACGTCCCGCGGCTGGTCGAACACGAACAGGCTCTTGTCGCCGTCCCCCTGCACTTCCAGCACCTTGAAGCGCATCTGGCGGGTGCTTTCCCGGCCGTGCCGGTCGCGGAGCACCATCGTCATTCCGGCGGTAAAGTCCCCGAAGCCGTCATTGCGGGCGCTTGCCTCACGCGCAATTCTGAGGCCCTTCTCCTCCGGCGTTTCTGCCTGGGCATGCGCGGGGGGCAGACAGACATGCGCCAGCCCCGTAATCAGGACTGCGAAAAAGACTTGCCGGGCGCCCGGGGCCTTCTTCCTCCGGCCTTGGCCCATAAACCGTTTTTCGGCGGTTTCGCGGTCAGGGAACATCGGCGCGGGTCCCGTATTCGATGTCCTGCACTCTACCTCCGTTCCCCGGAGAAGGTGAAGTTCCGGACTTTCCCGGATTTTCGACAATGGCGCGTGTCTCCGGGACGGGCGCCTGACAGAGTTCCCCATTATGCCGCGGACTTGACCTTTTCCGGCCGCAATTGCATATGATTCCCCGGCCTTCGCTGGAGTTGGATGAGACTTTCTTTGCCCCGCCCGGTCTCTATTGAGGAGGCTAGATTCGGCCGTGTTCAATAATCCACTTAACTCATTTCACGATACCGTTGCCGAGGCAAAGGAAGAGCGCGAGCAACTCGACCGGCTGCTCACGATTTCCACGCCGCGCGAGCGTCTGCTCGTCGCAATTGCCGCCCTGTTGTTGGTCGTCCTGGCAGCCTGGCTCTTCTTCGGCAATGTAGCCCGCAGCCTTGCGGTGGACGGCGTGCTGGTCGAGGCCGGTGAAGCCTTGCCCGGGGGCCAACCCTCCGTGCAGGCGCTCGTCTGGGTGGGACGCGATGCGGCGGCGCATGTGAAGGCCGGGATGCCCGTGGCGGTCGAGCTGGCCCTGGCGGATGAAGACCTGGTCGCAATCGGGGGAGAGATTGCGGAGTTCTCCGCCTTGCCCTCCTCCGGGGGACCTGCGGCGCTGGAAGCCGCGGCGCCGATGTCCGTATTCCGCATGGATGTCACGCTCGACGAAAGCTTCGATCGCGAGTCCCTCGCAAGCGGGCGCTGCCGGATTGTCATCGAATTGGGCAGGCAGTCCCTGGTCTCGTTCCTGCGGATAGGGCAGTCATAAGATGGCGCTGCGCGCCTCCAGGGGGGCTGGCGACAAGGCCGCATCGGATGTCCTGCAACGAAGGATAACCACGCCAATTCTGTTGCAGATGCACGCATCGGAATGCGGCGCCGCCTGCCTCGGCAGCATATTGGCCTATTTCGGGCGCTGGGTGCCGCTGACGGAATTGCGGGAAAAATGCGAGGTGAGCCGGGACGGCAGCAGCGCGGCCAGCATATTGCGCGCCGCCAGGCATTACGGCCTCGAATGCAGCGGGCTCAGCCTGCGCGCCGCCCAGCTGCAGAAGTTGCAATTGCCGCTGATCCTGTTCTGGCAATTCAGCCATTTCGTTGTCTTCGAAGGGTCCGACAGCGCCAATTTCTACCTCAATGACCCGGCCACGGGCCGGCGCAGGCTTTCCGCCGAGGAGTTCAACAGGGGCTACAGCGGAGTTGCGCTGCGCTTCAAGCGCGGCGCGGATTTCAGCCCGGGCGGCGAACGGCCCGGCCTTTTCCGGCAATTGGACGCCCTGCTCGCCGGATCCCGGGATGTGCTTGCCTGGGTGATCGCCTGCGCGCTCATGCTGACATTGCTGGCGCTTGTCGTGCCCGCGTCTCTCAGCGTCTTTGTGGACGATGTCCTGAAGAACCACGGGCCCTGGGGCGGATTGGTGACAGCCCTGATTGGCGGCGGCGTCCTGGTATATGTCCTGTCGCTGCTCAAGCACCGGTTCCTGAAGCGGCTCGCAGTCCGGATTTCGGTGATCGGCTACAATCGGGGCGTGTCGCGGCTGTTGCGGCTGCCGGTCGAGTTTTTCGAACACCGGCTGGTAGGCGATTTGACCGATCGTGTCTCGTCCATCGACAGAATCGCGAAGAATCTGACGGACCGGTTTCTCGTGCTGATTGTCGAAATGGCGATGAGTGCGGTGCTGCTTGCCGCAATGCTGGTCTATGATTTTCGGCTCGCGCTGATTGTGCTGCTGCTGGCCGTTCTGCACGGCCTCCTGGCCCGTTTCTTCAATACCGTCCGGGCGGTTCGAAGCCAGGCGATGAGGCGCGAGCAGGGATTGCTGATCGGGCTCGGCATGCAGATGTTGAGTCATGCGGACAACCTGCGCATGACGGGCGCGGACGACCGCTTCTTTTCGCGCTGGAGCGGCCAGCAGGCGCGCGAACTGCGCGCGCGCCAGCTCTATTCCGAGCTGGGCTCCGTCAACACCGCGCTTCCGGTGCTGGTCGCCGCGCTTCGCGCTGCGGCGGTCCTGGGAGTCGGGGGAAGTCTGGTCCTGTCCGGAGACATGACCCTGGGGACGCTGGTCGGGTTCTATATCCTGGCGGAGATGTTCCTGGCCCCTGTCGGCCGCTTTCTGGAATTCGCCGACAGGCGCCAGGCGCTCGAAACCGACCTGCAGCGGCTCGAGGACATTTCGAAAACCGGCGAAGACCCGGTCTTCAGCCGCCGAAACCCGCAATCGGGCTCGATCGCCACATTTAACGGCCGGCTCCAGCTGGCCGGCCGGCTCGAACTCAGGAACGTCACCTTCGGCTTCAACAAGAGCCGGCCGCCGCTGATAAAGGACTTCAACCTCGTGATCGAGCCGGGGCAGCGGGTTGCCGTGGTGGGTCCCAGCGGCTCCGGCAAGTCGACCGTGGCGCGCCTGGTTGCCGGCGTCTATCAGCCCTGGTCGGGCGAGATCCTGTTCGACGGCCATTCCCGGGACGAGATTCCCGAGGAAGTGCTGCGACAGTCGATTTCCATGGTGGACCAGGAGGTCGTCCTGTTTTCCGCGTCGCTGCGCGACAACATCACCTTGTGGCATCCGGCCATTCCGGATGAAGCCCTCTTCGCCGCGACGCGGGACGCCTGTATCCATGATGAAGTCCTGCTGCGGCCGCGGGGATATTCGACCCTCGTCGAGGAGGGCGGAATGAATTTCAGCGGCGGCCAGCGGCAACGCCTGGAGATCGCCCGCGCGCTGGTGGGCAATCCGACGGTCCTCATTCTGGACGAGGCAACCAGCGCTCTCGATGCCGCGACGGAGGAATATGTCGACGATGCCCTGCGGCGCCGCGGCGTCACCTGCCTGATCGTGGCGCACCGGCTGAGCACCGTGCGGGACTGCGATGAAATTATCGTGCTCGACAAAGGCGTCGAGGTTCAGCGCGGCACGCATGACGAGCTGATCGCGGATGAGGACGGCATCTATTGCAAGCTGGTCAGGTCAGGCTGATGCAGGACCCGGGCCCGGAATACACATCGATTGCCGAACTCGCGGCCCGCTCCGGCATATCCGTGCCCTGTGCGGGCAACGCGCCGGTGAAACTCGACGACCCGGAAAGCGTCTGGTTCATCGATCGGGGCGCGGTCAACCTGTTCCTGGTCGAACTGCGGGACGGGGTGGACCAGGCGGCGCCTCAGCATCTGTTGCGCCGGGAAGCGGGCTGGCTGCTGCCGGGCGTGGCGGCGGACGAAGGAGACGGCGACAAGGACACGACGCTCACCCTGATCGCCAAAGGATCGCCGGACACCCTTCTGAGGCGCCTGCCGGCATCCCTGCTGTCCGAGGTGCATCCGGCAGAGCTCGCGGAACAGACCGACACCTGGCTGACCGCCGTTACCGACTCGCTTTCGCGTTTTGCAAGCCGCCTGCCGCGTCCGACCGCCTTGGCCGAGCCCGGTGTGAGACAGACCCTGGCGCCCTGCACGCTGTCGGTGCGGCGCGGCGTCGTATGGGTATCCGAACCCCCGCGCGGCGCCGGCCTGTTCATGGGCATTGTGGACCACGCGGAGCTTGGGGAGGCGGGCGGTCCGCACGAAGCCGTGATGCCGCTGACACGGACAAGCTGGCTCAATCTGTTCGACGAAGCGGTGCTTTCGAGCGAATCGACTGAAACTCTGGCGGGGCGGGGCATGCTGTTGCGCGCGCTCGCGTCGTTTCATGCGGTCGCCTTTGCGCTGGAACGGGTCAACCGCCGACTGGCCGTGGTTGACGACGCGAACCTCGAACGCGCCCGGACCACCAGCCGCTACACGGCCGAAAAGGCCGCGCGGCGGCGGCTTTTCAATATCTACGATCTGCCGGTGGACCGGGACGGCGATGTCGAGGACACCGCTTTGGCCGATGCCCTGCAACTCGTCGGCCGCCATGAGGGAATTGACTTCAGGATTCCCGTGCGCTCGGGGCCTTCGGCTCCGCCGATCGGGCTGGCCGACGTTCTCCATGCCTCAGGCGTGCGCGCCCGGCGCGTGCGGTTCAAGGACGAGGGCGACTGGTGGCGCGGCGACAGCAATGCGATGCTGGGCTTCCGCGCCGAGGACGGCCGGCCCGTAGCGCTGCTGCCGGGACTGTTCGGGCGCTACCGGGAAGTGGACCCCGTCAGCGGGCGCAGCATCCGGATGACAGCGGAGCGCGCCGGCGCGCTGGCCGAGGAAGCCTGGATGTTCTACCGGCCGTTGCCGTCGGGGACCGTGGAACCGGCAGACCTGCTGAAAATCGCTCTGCACGGATCGGCCGGGGATGTGGCGCGGCTGGTGTTTGCCGGGCTTCCGGGCGGCCTGATCAGGCTGGTGCCGGCGGTCGCGCTCGGTTTCGTCGCGAATCACATAGCGGCGGGCGGAAACGCTGCGGCGCTCTACGCCGTCGCCCTGACGGTTGCAGGGTTCGGCTTGCTCGGCGCGTTGCTGCACCTGCTTCAGAGCTCGGCAATGATGCGCCTTGAGGGACGCTCGGCGTCGCGGGTCGAAGCTGCTTTCTGGGACCGGCTCATGCGCCTCCCGCCAAGCATGCTGCACCGCCATCCGGCCGGCGGTCTGGCCATGTCGGGCATGACGTTCCAGAATCTCCGCGACGGCCTGCAGGGGGTCGTGGCGGACAGCCTGTTGTCGATCGTTTTTCTGCTTCCGGTCTTTGCCGTCATCTTCTTCTACGATGGCGCCCTTGGCGTCATCGCCCTCGTCTTCAGCCTGGCTTCGCTGCTGGCCGCAATCATCCTCGGGTTGCGCCAGGTTGCGCCTCAAGGGCGGATGATCGACGCGGCGCGCCGCGTTTCCGGGCGGCTGTTCCAGATCGTGGGCGGTATCGCCAAGCTGCGCGTGGAAAACGCGGAAGGGTCGGCTTTCGCCATCTGGGCGCGGGATTACCGCGCGCAGAAACGCGCGGAGATCGAGCTGGATGCGCTTGAGGCGCATTCGCGGGCCTTCGGCGCCGCGCTTCCCTTTCTCGCCGGCGGAGTCCTGCTCTTCGCCGTGGCCACGGTGGGCGACCGGACCGCCCCGGTCGGCGATTTTCTTGTCGTTTACATCGTCTTCATCGCTTTCCAGTCGGCGGTCGGCCGGCTCGGCGAGTCTTTCGGCGCCATTGCCGCCATGCTCCCGGCATTCGACCGGATGCGCCCCCTGCTGGCCGCAGTTCCCGAGACCGGGGTGGAAGGGGAGCCGGTCGAATATCTGGGCGGCGACGTTCTGTTCGATCGCATTTCTTTCCGCTACGACCCGGACGGCCCGCTGGTTCTCGACGACGTTACGATCCATGCCCGCGCCGGCGACTTCATCGCGATTGCCGGCGAGTCCGGCTCGGGCAAGAGCACCCTGTTCCGGCTTGCCCTCGGAGTCGACCGGCCGACCGCAGGCGCGGTGTTTTACGACGGACGCGATCTCAGGCGCCTGAACCTGAAGCAGCTGCGCCGGAAAATCGGCGCCGTGCCGCAATCGGTCGGCCTCCACCCCCAGGACCTTTGGGACAATCTGGTCAGCCACCACGAGGACGTGACGAACGACGAAGTGTGGTCAGCGGCCCGGGTCGCCGAAGTGGAAGACCAGATCAGGGGCATGCCCATGGGCATGATGACCATGGTCGGCACCAGCGGGACCGTCCTGTCGGGCGGCGAGAGCCAGCGCATCACGATTGCGCGCTCGGTTATCGGCAGCCCGCGGATAATGCTGTTCGACGAGGCCACCAACTGGCTGGATAACGAAAGCCAGGCCCGGGTGATGCAGAACCTCACGGCGCTTACCTCCACCCGGATTGTCATCGCCCACCGCCTTTCGACCCTGGAACAGGCCGACCGCATCTATGTGTTGCAGGCCGGGAAGGTCGTGCAAAGCGGCTCCTTCAACGAACTCATGGAGGTGGACGGGGTGTTCAGGGAGCTGGTCAGGCGGCAGATCGCCTGACGGGGGAAGATTGCAGGGCCCGCGAAAATGGAATGCATCGATGAAGAAGCCCGTTGATGCTATGGCAGACCTCATGTCGCGGGCCGGCGACGACAACGGTCTTCGGGACCGCCTTCTCGCCGACCCCGGAAAGACCATCGAGGAAGAACTCGGCGTGACGCTGGCCGAGGGCCATGAAATTCACGTGCATGAGGAAACCTACGCGGCGACGCATCTCGTCCTGCCGCCGCGCGGCAAATTCACTGCTGCCGAGCGGGAGGAGGCAAGAGGCGGCGCGGCCTCGCTCGCCTTTCTTCGCAGGACGCTCCACGACCCCGCGCCGCCCCGCCGTTCTCCCCCGCCCGAAGGGGCGCGGGCCGGAATGGGCGCCGCCGGCCCCGAGGCGCTGGCCGCAGCAGGCAGGGAAAGCGTCCGCCGCGGCCTCGCCTTCCTGGAATCCACCATCGACGAAAACGGGGCGTGGCACTGCATCCGGTTCAACACGGCCGACCCGGATATTCCGCGGCATTTCGAAAGACCTCCCTTTGTTTCAGCCTTCTGCGCGCTGGCTCTGGAGCGTTGCGGCGATGCGCGGGCCAGGGCCCTGTACAATGCTGCCAAGGCCTATATCGGCGAGACCATCGAATATCCCGGACTGTGGCGCTACTACCGCCATCTGCCCCAGGACCTAGACAGCACTGCGCTCTGTTCGCTTGTCATCGAAGACCATCCCTGGATTCTTCTGAAAAGAAACACAGCCGGGATATTGGAGAACCGCGACGAGGACGGCCGCTTCATGACCTGGGTTCTGGCCGGTGACGAACCTGACGTCGTGTCGCGTTTCCGCATCGAAGCCGATCCCGTCGTCAATGCGAATGTCATCGCCTATCTCGGCGACCGCCCTGAAACAAGGGACGCTCAACGATGGCTGGAAGCACTGGTTACCGAGGGCCGGATCGAGGGTTCGTCCAAGTGGTATCCCGATGAGGTGGCGATCTGTTATGCAATTGCGCGGGCCGTGTTGCGGATACAACCATCCCTTGATCGGCTGCGCCCGATACTTGCGGAACGCCTCCTGGATTTGCGCGACGAAAAGGGAGAATTCGCCAATATTCTTCAGGCGGCGCAGGCAGTGTCGGCGCTTTACAATATTGGAAGCCTTGAAAAGATCGACGGAAAACGCCAGCTGGAAAGACTCGTAAATTCGCAACGGGACGACGGTAGCTGGCAGGAGCTTCTGGCGTTCGGCGACCAGTCGCTAAAATGGGGGACGGTAGGACAGATAGGACATGGCTCCGAAGCCGTGACCTCGGCGTTTTGCGTCGAGGCTCTGGAGTGCCTCCTCGACGTCCCGACCGCCTGAGGCATTTGCGAATTGCCCTGCGCGATGGTAGTATAAACCGGTTGCAAGGGAGCCCCGGTCCGCCTGGGAAGCCGCCATGCCGCAAGATGCCTCCGCAAATGTGAGCTCGGGCCCCGGCGGGGCAGACCTGGCGCGGCAGATCGAACCGTCGATCCTTAACGCTCTTCCGCATTATCTGCCATTGGGTATTTTCCCGTTGATTGTTTTGGCGGCGGCCTATGGCGGCTGGTGGTTGTTGCCCGCGTTTCTCTTCATGAGCGTCGCAGGACCGCTCGATCGGGTTCTGGGCCGCGACGGGCGCGGTATGGATCCGGCAAGAACGTCGGAACGTCATCTGTTGTGGCATAATCTCCCGGTCTGGATCTGGGCGGTTCTCTGGCCGCCGGTTCTCATTTTCGGGATGTGGCAAATCCTTGTTGCAGATCAATTGGCGATCTGGGAATGCGTGTTGCTGGCGATCATCTTGACCATGGAAGCGCAGGCGGTATTTGTGGTTGGGCACGAACTGGTTCACCGGCGCGCTGTCTGGGAACGCCGGCTTGGAGAATTCCTGCTTTCCTCGGCATCCTATCCGCAATATGCGACGGAGCACGTCTATATACATCATGCCATGGTGGGCACGCCGCATGATGTAGGGTCCGCACCAAAGGGCGAGAGTTTCTGGAAGTATTTCCCAAAGGAAGTTGCGAGCAACCTCACCAATTCCTGGAAAGTCGTGGGCGAGCGGTTGTCCCGGCGCCAGCTTTCCATTTGGCACTACAGCAACCCGTTCTGGCGTTACGGTCTGACCGTGGCGTTCTGGTATGCGGTGGTGTTCTGGATGGGGGGCATCTGGGCCATCCCGGTTTTCGCGTTTCTCGGCCTGTGCTGCGTCTTTTCCATGAAGATCAGCAACTATTTCCAGCATTACGGCCTGCGCCGGATCCGCCTTCCGAACGGGCGTTGGGAAAAAGTGATGCCGCGCCATTCCTGGAGCGCCGACTGGAAGTTCAGCAACTGGATGTTCTTCAACATGCAGCGCCACGCGGATCATCACGCCATGGCCGCGCGGCACTACCCGCTGTTGCAGGTTCGCGGTCCCGATGAATCGCCGGAATTGCCGGGAACCTATGGCGACATGATGAA
Source organism: Alphaproteobacteria bacterium (assembly GCA_022827685.1). Classification (GTDB taxonomy): domain Bacteria; phylum Pseudomonadota; class Alphaproteobacteria; order Bin95; family Bin95; genus Bin95. The sequence continues at coordinate 20,775 of JAJEIH010000147.1, read as the reverse complement.
CATGGTGCTGCGGCCGAAGCGCTGGTTTGCGAAGATGGACCCGCTGGTGGACGAGTGGCGCAGGCATTTCTATCCCGATATCGATGACTGGAGCGCCTATGACAGCGCGGTTTCCGCGGCCCGCCCGGACGCCTTCGATGCGATAGTCGAAATCTTCGGCGCCGCCCCGCGGCTCGCCGCATGGGTCGAACGCCATTCGGAGCTTCTCGACAACCTGCAGGATCGGGAGTTCACCGATCTCGACCTGCCGAAAGGATTCGGACCCGACGAGCGATACGAGACGGTCGCGCGGCGCGGGCTCACGAGGCTCTACTGGACGCGCGAAATGGGCGTTCGGGAAATGAAGGAGCTGATTGCCGAACTGCCGACGGCCGATGCAGGGGAATCGGCGGAGGTCGTGCGGAACTGGTCGAACGACAAGGCGTTCCAGATCGGCATGCATGTCGTGCGCGGGAACCTGTCTCCGGGCGAGGCAAGGACGGCGCTTTCCAATCTTGCCGAAGCGTCGATTGCATCCGTGCTTGCGGCCGTGGCCGCGGACTTCGTCGAACGGTCCGGACCGCTGCGCGCGGGCGGGGTCGCCGCCGTTTGCCTGGGCGATCTCGCCAGCCGGGACGTCTATCCCGGCGTCGCGATCGACATGCTGTTTGTCAATGACAGCTGGAAGTTCGGCGAAAACGAACGTCTGTGCCGGGGGTTCCGCAAGGCCGTGACCGAGCTTGCGAAGGACAGTCTGTTGTTCTCCCCGATTCCGCCCGGTTTCGACTCCCTTCACGCGCTGCCGCTTTCCGAACTGGCGGAGCGCTACGGGACTCCCGCCTCCGGCGAAATTCCCGTTCTCACCAGGGCGCGCTGCGTGTTCCAGTGCGGCGATTCCGAGATCGGCCGCCGCTTCGCCGAGGCGCAGCGCCGGTTGCTGGCCGAATACGGCTCGAACGAATCCCTGATCGACGGATTGCGCGAACCGGCGGGCCGTCCCGACGAAACGGGCCTGTCCGCATACGCCCGGATGCGCGGCGGGCTGGAGGATGTCGAGAGGGCCGCGCGGGTCCTGCAGCTGACGCGGGTCGGGGACGGTCTCGACGATCCGGCTCCGAGCGCCGCGGCGGTGTTCGATGCCGCCGGCGCCGAGCCGCTGGCGCAGGCCGCGGCCATGTGGCGGGATTTGCAGGGCATTTTATGCCTTGTCGGCGAAGACGGATTTGACGCAGCCGCGGCGGGAAAGAAGGTCAGGTCCCTCGTTGCCAGTGCTTGCGGGCACGAGGATTTCGATGCGCTGGCCGCCGCGGCGGCCGACACCGCATCCCGGGCCGCCGCCGGGATCGACACGCTTCATTCGCGTGCATGAAGGCGCCGGCCGGTCCGGAGCGGAAATCCTGGATGCCAGCGCAGACAGACAGGAATCCCCGGCAGGGGATATTGACCAGAACGACGCCTGCGGACCGGGGCGCCGTCAGGCTTCCCGCGCTTGCCCCGCATCTGCAGTTCCACAAAATCGGCGAACAGCAGGCGCTTCTGGTTTCCGAGTCGTTCAATACCCTGCTGCACGGCAGGCTCTATTGCGATCTGCTGCCGCTGCTCGACGGCCGGCGCCCGCAGGACGAGATCGCCGCCGCCCTTGAGGGCGTCCATACCGGCGCCGATGTTCTCGCGGCGGTCGGTTCGCTGTCCGACCGGGGCTATGTCGTCTCCGCCGATCACGGCATGGACCGATGCCGGGCGGCCTACTGGTCGTCGCTCGGCGCCTCGCCCCGCTGGGTCGAGCAGCGGCTCGCGGCGTCGCGCATCGCGGTGGAAGGGGATGACGGCCGGCTGGTCCGGCGTCTGGAAGAGGCCGGCGCCGGAGTGAGGACCGGCGAGCCCGAACTCACCGTCATCGTCTGCGACGACTATCTCGAAGCGCGCCTTGAAGACGTGAACCGGCGGCGGCTCGAGGCGGGAGCGGCGTGGATGCTGCTGCGGCCTCGAGGCATGGAGGCGCTGTTCGGCCCCGTCTTTCGCGCGGACAGGCAGGGACCCTGCTGGGCCTGTCTGGCGCAGCGCCTGCGCGGCCACAAGGAGGTCCACAGCTTCCTGCGCAACCTTGCCGGCGAAGAGGCTGCGTTCAAGCCGTTCGCGGCGGAGCCCGCAGTTCTGGAAGGGCTGTACGGGCTGATCGCGGCCGAGATCGTCAAATGGCTGGTCCTGGACGAGGCGGCCCCGGTTCACGACCACGCAATCGCGATGAATACCGGCACATTCGCAAGCTCGCAGCACCGGGTCATGCGCCGGCCGCAATGCCTTGCCTGCGGCGAGGAAGCGCTATACCGCCCCGATCGGCCGCCGGTTCCGCTGTCTTTGAAGGCAAGTCCCAAAACTCATCGCAACAGCGGCGGCGCGCGCAGTGCAGCGCCGGAAGCGACCCTGGCGAAATACCGCCACCTTGTCAGCCCGGTGAGCGGCGTCGTGACCTGGCTCAGGCGCACGACCGACGAGACCGACCCCTGGCTGCATGTCTATTGGGCCGGCGGCAACCAGGGCATGAGAAGCCGGAGCCTGAGCTCCCTCCGCCGAAGCCTGCGCAGCAAGAGCGCCGGCAAGGGCAGCACAAGGGAGCAATCGGAGGTCAGCGCCCTCTGCGAGGCGATCGAGCGCCATTCGGGCGCCCGGGCCGGGGACGAGATCCGCCGCCGCAGGCGCTTCGTCGACTTCGCGGTGGAAGACGAGGCGGTTCATCCGAACGCGGTGCAGCTGTTCAGCGACAGTCAGCTGGACAACGCGGAAAGCATCAACGCGAAAGGACATCCCTACAACGTCGTGCCGCCGCGTCTCGACCCGGATGCCGAAATCGACTGGACCCCGGTGTGGTCGCTGACGCAGCAGCGCCACCGCTATCTGCCGACGTCAATGCTCTACAGCATGCCCGCCGAACAGCGCGGCCCCGCGGACCTGATCGCCGACTCCAACGGCTGCGCCGCCGGCAACACCCTGGAAGAGGCCATCCTGCAGGGCTTCTACGAACTGGCGGAGCGGGATGCCTTCGCCATCTGGTGGTACAACCGGCTGCGGGCGCCGGCGGTCGATCTTGCCAGCTTCGACGACGGGTATCTCGCATCGGCCCCGGACCGTTACGCCGGCTATGAGCGCGAGCTGTGGATGCTCGACATCACCTCCGACCTCGGCATTCCCTGCTTCGCCGCACTCTCCCGCAGGCCGGACGCCCGGACCGAGGACATCATTTACGGAGCGGGCGCCCATGCCGATCCGCGCGTGGCGGCCTTGCGCGCGATTTGCGAGTTGAACCAGTGCCTTACCTGGCTGCCGCGTCCGGGGAGGAACGACGGCCGGCCCATGATCGACGATCCGCTGGCGCTCCGGTGGTGGAAGACCGCTCGACTCGCCGAGTGTTCCTGGCTGGCGCCGGCGGCGGATGCGCCGCCCCGCGAGGCTTCGCAGTATCCGGCGGTCGAAGCGGCGGACACGCGCGAGGACGTGGAGCATTGCCGTGCGCTCGTCGAATCCAAGGGCATGGAATTCCTGGCCCTGGACCAGACCCGGCCCGATATCGGCATGCCCGTTGCGCGGGTTATCGTGCCGGGCATGCGCCATTTCTGGGCAAGGTTCGCGCCGGGGCGCCTGTATGACGTCCCTGTCGCAATGGGCCGTCGCGCGCATCCTCTGGCCGAAGCCGATCTGAACCCCGCCCCCGTCATCGCGTGAGGAGGCAAGATGGATATCGACGAAGCCGTCACGCTTACCCAGGACCGTCTTGCCGAGGAGGGCGGCACGATGGCCGGCCTGCTCGGGCATTTTCGAAACAGGATTTCGCCGGCGCTTGTCGGCGGCCCGGAATGGGAGCTCGTGCTCGAATGCGCCCGGAAGCTTCCCGTCACGATGGGCGCCCTTCCATTCGGCTTCGAACTGCCGCTCCACGAACCGGGGCCGAAGGCGGATTTCGGCGTCTCCCTTGCGAGCGGGACCGGACCGGCGGCATTTTTCCGGGAACGCGCACGGACCGACGAGACGGACAGGACCGCAAGAGCGGTCACGCAGCTGTTCGGACAGATGGACCGGGAAAACTCGCCCTTGCGCGAAGTCGTCGGCCGCAAGCTGATGCTGGAATATGACATCGCCCCGGCGCGGGACGGCGAAACGCCGCTTCCGGCGATGTTCCTGCGGCCCGGCGAACGCCCGATCGTCGGCGCCTCGGGCCAGGCGGGCGACGTCGTCATGGTGGTTGACGCGCTGCTTTCCAGCATTGGCTGGGAGATGACCGGCAATGAACGGAAGACCGTCGAGCGGGCTTACCTGGCGCAGCCCGAGGATACGCGCATGGATTCCTTCGGCGTATTCCCGTCCCGCTCCCGCTCGATCCGCCTGGCGGTCATGGGATTCAGATCGCGGCAGGACCTGTGTTCCTATCTTGAAGTCACCGGTTGGCCGGGCGAGGTCTCCGCTGTCGGCTCCGTGATATCGCGCTTCAGGGAGCGCGCGAATATCGTCAGGAGCGGCGTGAATGTCGATGTGCGCGAAGACGGTCTCGGCCCGACGCTGGGCCTTACGCTCATCGTCAGGCAAAGATACACGAAGGACTCCCGCTACTGGCTCGACGGGCTGACCGACTGGGATCCGTTCCTGGAGGCCCTGAGCCGGGAGGACATTGTAGTTCCCGGGAAACTTGCAGCGCTTGCCGATTGGGTTTCCAAGCCGACAATACTGTTTGCGAAATCGGGCCGCTATGTGCTGTTGCGCGGCATTCACCACATAAAGCTGGTCATATCCGGAAATCGGCTTGAACAGGCCAAGGCCTATGTGTTCATGGTGCTCTCTGCCGCAGCGTCCCCGCGGTAACGGAGGCAAACAGGCATGACGAAACCCGCCCCCGGCTGGAGGACCGGGGGGCGGGGAAGGTTCAGGCTCCCTCTTTAGCCGGCCGGTTGCCGGCTTTCGGGCTTACCAGCAGCAGCAGAGGCCGGCCGAGATGGCTTCGAGCTGCTCCTCGGTAATGTTCGGGTCCGGCGGCAATGCGAGATGCACCGTCTGCATGTCGCTCTCATGGACCTTGATGGTCATCGAATCGGGAATCGTGATGCCCAATTCCTGACTGATGGTAGCCTTCGGATCCGCGAGAAGCTGTTGCCTGAAATCCGAATCCAGGGCGGACTTCTCAACGATCTGCTGAAGCATTTCATCGCCACTTCTCATGGCAATCTCCTTCGCTCCACGTGACGAACAACACCAACCCACCCCAATGTTGGATAACGGTCTATATCACAGGGTTATTGAAAGGTCAATATTTGGAATATCCATTTCAAGGCGCCGGTAAATTCGCACTTGCAGATTTCAGTTGAGTGCTCCCGGCGGGGGCGCCATGAGGCGAATCAGGACGAACGCGCGGCCTGTTCCGCCGGCCGCCGGTCCAGCGCCGTCAACAGCGCCGGCAGGAGCGTCAGGTCGGCGATGAGCGCGAAGCCGATAATCATCGCGGTCAGGATCCCGACCTGCGCGGTGGGGACGAACGGAGAGAACAGGAGTATCAGGAAGCCGGCCACCAGCACGACCGTCGTCGTGAACAGGGCCCGGCCGGCCGTGTCGAAAGCGTAATGCACCGCTTCTTCGGGACCGTGGCCGTATTCGCGCCGCGCGCGGCGGTATTTGGCGAGGAAATGCACCGTGTCGTCCACGACGATGCCTATGGTCATGGCCACCACGACCGACAGGGAGAGGCCCACCTGCCCGACCGTCAACCCCCAGACGCCGAAACCCAGCACGGCGGGCACCAGATTGGGAACGATGCTTATCAGGCCGAGCCTGAGAGACCTGAGGGCGAAGAGGAGAATCGCGGATATGGCCAGGAGCACGACCAGCGTGCCGACCAGCATGGCGCGGATGTTGCGCTGCCCGATATAGGCGAACAGTGCGGAGGGGCCGGTGCTGTTGACGCTGGCTACATGGGGCGCGTTTTCCTTCAGCCAGGCCTCCGCGCGCGCGTTCAGGTCGAGCACGTCCTGCGAATGGAGCGTCTTCGCCGATATCGTCACCCGCGTGGCCGATCTGGATCTGTCGATCTGGTTGTTCAGGTTCAGCCCCTCGGGAAGCGAGAGCTCGTAGAGCAGCAGGTATTGCGCCGCCAGCTCCCTGCTTTCCGGAATCCGGTAGGCGGCCGGGTCGTCGCCGTGCATGCTCTTGTTGAGTTGCCGGAAGGTGTCGGTGATGACCGCCACATGGCGCACGGAGGGCTGCTCGCGGAGCCAGCCGGCGAACTGCGACACCTCGGCGAGGAAGAGGGGGTCGGTGACGCCGCCCTCGACGGACGCTTCGAGCGAGTATTCGAGCCCGGTATTGCCGCTCAGACGCTCGTCCATGAAGTCCGTGTCCTGGCGAAATTCGACGCTCCTGTCGAAGAAATGAACCAGGACATCGTTGAGTTCGTTGCGCGGAATGGCCAGAGCCATGGCGGGCACGATCACCACCCATGCCCAGAAGATCGCCTTCCGGCGGCGCAGCACCGAATCCGCGATGCGGCTCATTGCGGGTCCCCGGAGCCGGCGCTCCTTTGGCGCGCGGACGGGGAGAAGCGAAAGCACTGCCGGCATGAATGTGACGGAAAGAATGAAGGAGGCGAAGATGCCCAGGGCCACGAAATTGCCGAGATGGCGGTAGGGCGGCACTTCGGAAAAGTTCATGCTGAGGAACCCGAGCGCCGTTGTCAGGCTTGCCAGGAACACCGGATGCAGGTTGAGCGCGATGGCTTCGACGATGGCGTCGTGCCTGGAATCCCCGGCGCGCAGACGCTGCTGCAAGGCCACAAGTAGATGCACGCAATTCGCCACGACGATCATCAGCACGATGGTCGGCGCCGGCGAGATGGGCGGGGAGAAGGGCAGGCCGATCCACGCGCCGAGCCCCAGAGACGCCAGGATGGAGAAGACGATGACCAGTCCGGTCGCCGCCACCCCCGCCCAGCCCCGGGTCAGGATGCCGAGGACCAGGGCCATGAGCAGCAGGCTTGCGGGCAGGAAGATCATCTGGCTGCTGATCGAGGCTTCGACGAAGGTCTGGTTGATCATGACCGTGCCGACGATGCGCAGGTCTGTGCCGGGGAATCGTTCTTCAGCCTCCGCGGCCGCCGACCTGGCGAATTCGGCGACTTCGGCCACGGCCTCCAGAAGGCCGTCCTCGGGCAGCTCGACGGTGACATTTACAACGCTGACATCGCCGTTCAGGGCCAGGATGCTGCCCGCGATACGCGGGTCGGACAAGGCGATGTCGCGGATTTGCGACCGTGTTTCGGCTTTGGATATCTGCTGCGGATCGACAAGGTCCCGCACATATAACTCGTCGCCCTCTGCGGTCGTGTATTGGAAATTGGCGAGCGAATCGACACGCCGCGAATATGGCGTATTCCATGCGGCCTTCGTGAGCCAGACAGCAGCCGAGAGAGCTTTTTCCGACGTGGCGTCGCCGTCGTCCGGGACGATCAGGAACACGATATTCTCATTCTTGCCGTAAGTATTTTCCAGCTTTTCCAGGGCCAGAAGTTGTGGATTGTCGTCATCGAAAAAGATGCGGTAATTCGCGGAGAATTCGAACAATGCAATGCCGCCGGAAGCTGCGGCGACGACGATCAGGGTGGCGAGAATGACAAGCCAGCGGGCCGCGAGCACCCGCCTGGCAAACCGCGCTGCGAACGGCTCTTTTGCGATGCCGTGTTCGTCCACGGTGCCGGCGCCCCTAGCCGCGCATGCCCCGGCGGGGATACAAACCGGGCCGCGCGCTTCGTGCCCACAGAATCCAGATCAAGGGGACGTTCTCGACAAAAGGGCCGGCACGGAGCCTATACGAAGGGCATGGCGGACACAATGCGCCCCGCCGAACGCCGCGCCGCGGTCCGCGGAAGGTTCGGCCCGATCCGGAGGAATGCCGCGTCAGCAGTCCGGCGGGTCGTGGAGTTTCACGGCTCTCAGGCGGTAGCGGATCGTGAATTCGGGAAAGGCGAGAACGGCGTCGCCGCCGACGCCGTTTTCGTAGAACCACTCGGTCGTCTCGAAAGCGGGCAGCGCCTCTTCGCCCTCATCGAAGAATGCGAACTGCGCGCGCCAGCGGGCGAGGCCGTCCAGCGCCGCCGGCGCCTCCGGGGCGTCGCCCGCCGCGCGCTCCGGCAGCACCAGCACGCTTGCCGTCAACAGGGCGTCATCGTCCTCGCCGAAGAACACCCGGCTTGTCAGCATGCCCTTGCCGGCCCCGGCATGGTCGAGGACGCTCCGGATCCAGGCGGCGGGAAACATCGTGCCCGGCTCCAGGGGGAGGCGGCGTCCGCGCGGCCGGCTGTATTCGGCCTCGCCGCCGCCGCCCGCCTCCGCGAGGCGCGCCGTGCCGCTCCGCGCCTCGGTCTCGACGCCGTTCCTGACGGTCCTGCCGGCGAAGCCGTAGGCCAGGCCGTCCAGGCGTTCCCAGGCGGAGAACTCGACCCGGACGGAGACCGGCGCCCCGTCCGGCGGCTGGACCGACAGCCGGGTCTCGCGGTTCACCACGATCCTGTCGCAGCCGGACGACCACTCATAGACGGCCGCGCCCGACAGCGCGTCGATGCCGGACGACGGGTCGGCGCTGACCAGCCCGACCTCATAGAGCGCCCGGTGCGGCGCGATTCCCCCGGCCGCCGCCTCGGCCGCAATGGCGGCCAGCAGCAATGCGAGCCCGGCAATGCGCCCTCCGCCGCCTTTGCAACCCATGTCCGCCCTCCGCATTCGCCGCCCTTCGCTATACCGGATTGCGCCGCGAGGGAAGCCTGCCCGCGATTGCCCGGCGGGGCCTTCCGTTCTATATTGGGGGCGCCGGGCATGCCCGGCTATGGCGATAAACGCCATGCGGAATAAGCGTTGCGGACCCGGGGGCAGTACCCGGCGCCTCCACCATATACGGGGGCGAACCAGGATCGACGTGCGCGGTAAAGGCATGGTCTTCGCTCGGCATGGCACCACCGTTATCGGGCCGCAACTCAAGTGCGAACGACAATGAGGTCGCACTCGCTGCCTGATCGCTGATTCGGCAAGCGCGGTTTGGAGGGCACCGGGCAACAGAAGCCCTCCATCCGCCGCGTGCAACGCGGCGGCTCGCAATGGCGGCGGCGTCGGCGCCGCACCGCTGGGGGCGCCGGGGGAACAATGGCCGAGGACTTCCTGGATTACGACCGGCTCGTCGAGGACGCGATGCGCAGCGTGGTCCGGCGCGCGCTCACCGAGGTGGCCGAGAAGGGCCTCCCCGGCAACCACCATTTCTACATCACCTTCCTCACCCGCCATCCGGCCACGGCCGTACCGGCGAGCCTCGTCTCCCAATATCCCGAAACGATGACCATCGTGCTCCAGCACCAGTATTACGGGCTGGAGGTCCATTCGACCCATTTCGAGGTCACGCTGTCCTTCAACCGCGTGCAGCAGCGCCTGCACATTCCCTGGGAGGCGGTGACCGTGTTCCACGACCCGTCGGTGGATTTCGGGCTGCGTTTCTCCCGCCAGGGCGTCGAGCCCGTGCTGCCGGCCGAGGAAGGCGAGGCCGCCGGAGGCGCCGCGAAGCCCGCCGCCGGCGCCGGGGGGGATGAAGGCGGCGGTGGCGGCAATGTCGTCTCGCTGGACCGTTTCCGCAAGAAATGAAGGGCGCGCACATGTCCGAATTCGCCTTCCACGAGATGTTCCCGCTCGCCAAGGGCCAAACGCCCTGGCGGCGGCTGGAGGGGGATTTCGTCTCCGTCGAGCGGTTCCGCGGGCAGGACTTCGTCTCCGTCGATCCGCAGGCGCTGACCCTGCTCGCCCGCGAGGCGTTCCACGACATCTCGCACCTGCTGCGGCCCGGCCATCTGGCGCAGCTCGCCTCGATCCTCGACGACCCCGAGGCCTCGCCCAATGACCGCTTCGTCGCGCTCGACCTGCTCAAGAACGCGAATATCGCGGCCGGCGGCGTGCTGCCCATGTGCCAGGACACCGGCACCGCCATCGTCATGGGCAAGAAAGGCGAGCGGGTGCTGACCGGCGGCGGCGACGAGGAGGCGCTCTCGCGCGGCATCTTCCGCGCCTATGCGGAGGACAATCTGCGCTATTCGCAGCTCTCGCCCGTCTCCATGTTCGAGGAGCGCAACACCGGTTCCAACCTCCCGGCGCAGTTCGACCTCTATGCCGCGCCCGGCGAGGAATACGAGCTCCTGTTCATCGCCAAGGGCGGCGGCTCGGCCAACAAGTCCTTCCTCTACCAGGCGACGCCGGCGACCCTGCACCCGGACCGGCTGCTGCCCTTCATCGACGAGAAGATCCGCACGCTCGGCACCGCCGCCTGCCCGCCTTACCACCTGGCGGTCGCGGTCGGCGGCACGTCGGCGGAACTCAACCTGAAGACCGTGAAGCTCGCCAGCACCGGCTATCTCGACGGCCTGCCGACGGAAGGCGGGCCGCATGGCAGCGCCTATCGCGACCGGGAGATGGAGGAGAAAATCCTGGAGGCGACGCGCGCCATGGGCATCGGGGCGCAGTTCGGCGGCAAGTATTTCTGCCACGATGTGCGCGTGGTGCGCCTGCCGCGCCACGGCGCCTCGCTGCCGATCGGGATCGGCGTCTCCTGCTCGGCCGACCGCCAGGCGCTGGCCAGGATCACCCGCGACGGCGTCTTCCTGGAGGCGCTGGAGCGCGACCCCGCGCGCTTCCTGCCGGAGACCGACGCCGACATGCTCGGCGGCGAGGTGGTGGCGCTCGACCTCAACCGGCCGATGGACGAGATCCGGGCCGAGCTCTCGCGCCACCCGATCCGCACGCGGCTGGCCCTCACCGGCCCGATCACGGTGGCGCGCGACCTCGCGCACCAGAAGATCGAGGCGAGGCTCGCCGCGGGCGAAGCCATGCCCGCCTGCTTCCGCGACCACCCGATCTACTATGCCGGCCCGGCCAAGACGCCGGAGGGCATGGCGTCCGGCTCATTCGGCCCCACCACGGCCGGGCGCATGGACGCCTTCGTGGACGCCTTCCAGGCCGCCGGCGGCAGCCATGTCATGCTCGCCAAGGGCAACCGCTCGGCCCAGGTGACGGCGGCCTGCAAGGCGCATGGCGGCTTCTATCTGGGCTCGGTCGGCGGCTCGGCCGCGCGCCTCGCGCAGGACCATATCCGCAAGGTCGATCTGCTGGAATATCCCGAGCTCGGCATGGAAGCGATCTGGCGCATCGAGGTCGACGACTTCCCCGCTTTCATCGTCATAGACGACAAGGGCAACGACTTCTTCGCCGGGATCTGAGCGGGTCCGCATGGCGTATCCGCCGCCGCGCCGTGGCCGTACGGCCCGGGCGCGGAGCCTGCGGCGCGAGGGCAGCGAAGCCGAGCGCCGGCTCCGGACGCATCTGGCCAATCGCCGCTTGCAGGGGCTGAAATTCCGCCGCCAGCATCCCGAGCCGCCCTTCGGGCGGCCCTCACCCCGGCCCTCTCCCAAGGGGAGAGGGGGTTCGGGGGTTCGGGTTTCGGCCCCGGCGGGCCGTGCCGTCAGGTAATCGCGATCGGGTTGCCGATCGAGCCGGTGCCGCCCTTGATCGGCAGCGGCGCGAACACATAGACGAACTGGTAGGCCCCGTCGGCGATCAACTCGTCGAAGACCAGGTTCTCGTGGATGTAGATGCCGTTGCGGGTGATGAGCTCGTTGTGAACCACGAACGCCCTCTTCGGGTCCGGGTTCGGCACCACCTCGACCGGCCAGGTGTCGCCGCCCACAAGGCACACGCCCTTGTCCACCAGGATCGCCGCGACATCCATGCCGATGCCGGGGCAGCCGGAGTTGAAGCGGTCGTTGTTCTCGATCCAGAGGTCGCCCCAGCCGGTGTTGAAGAACACCGCGTCGCCTTCCTTGATGTCGTCGAGCGACATGCCCTGGGCGGCGAGCGCGGTATCGACATGCGCCGGCGTGATCTCGTTGCCGACGTCCCAGGCCTGCTGCGGCTTCACATCGATCAGGTGGCCGCGGGTGAAGAACGGCTTGACATGCTCCATGCCGATCTTCTGGAGCCCGTAGGCACCCTCGACCTCGGCCCCGGTGAAGCCGTTGTAGTAGCGGTGGTCGGCCTTGTCGGTCGCCGAGCCGACAATGGCCCCGATATGGCCGAGCCCGTCAAACTGCGTGCCCACCTGGCCGATTTCGGTCGCGAGATATTCGTCGTTATAGACGAGCATGTTCTCGCCGAACGGGCCGCCGGTCGGGGCGCCGGGAATGCGGAGCGCGAAGCCGCGCGGACCGAAAAAGGGAATGCTCGGCTCGTAATCGCGCCCGATGCGGGTGACCTTGCCGTTCTTGATCCACTTCACGGCGTCGAGCGTCTTCTCCGGCGTCATCCAGTTGGAAGCGCCGGCCTGGTCGCCCTCGCCCCAGCGCGACGGCCACCATTTCTCGCCGATGGGCGTCATGTGGGCGTCGGCCTTGGCTTCCTGGACGCCGCCGCCGGTCATCGCCGCGCCGGCGGCCGCCACCGCGCCCGCGCCGACGGCCGCGGTCCGCATGAAACTGCGGCGGTCCGGCGACTCGATGTCTGCCGTCTTAGGCAGCGACTCGAACTTGTTGAAGATCATGTGCCTCTCTCCCCTTGCGGCGCTTCCCATAATTGTAGGACTGTATCCTGTGCCCCGGTTCGCCGGCAGGTCAAGAGACGCAAACGAGAAAAACACGGCCGATGAGTCTTTTCGAAGCCCATGCGCCGGAGGCGCGCATCCCGGTGACAGTGCTGACCGGCTTTCTCGGCAGCGGCAAGACGACCCTGCTGAACGCACTCCTGCGCGACCCCGCCATGGCCGGCACGGCGGTGATCGTGAACGAGTTCGGCGATATCGCCCTCGACCACCTGCTGGTGGAGGCGGTGGACGGCGAGACCATGGTGGTGAACGGCGGCTGCGTGTGCTGCCAGCTGCGCTCCGACCTGGAGGAGACGCTGCGCGACCTGCTGGCCCGCCGGCGGGACGGCGAGGTGCCGCCTTTCGAGCGGGTGGCGGTGGAGACGACGGGCCTTGCGGACCCCGCGCCCATCGCGCAGACGCTGCTGAACAATCCGCTGGTCTCCGGCTTCTACAGGCTGGACGGCGTCGCGGCGACCGTGGACGGCGTGCTGGGGCCGGGCCATCTCCGCGACCAGCCGGAGGCCGTGAAACAGGTGGCGCTCGCAGACCGCATCGTGGTGACCAAATGCGACCGCGGGGATGCCGCGCCGGAAGCGCTGGTCCAGGTCCTGGACCGGCTTGCGCCCGGCGCGGAGCGGCGCGAGGCGGCGATGGGCGCGGTGCCGCCGGATTTCCTGTTCGGCCTCGACACGGCCGATGCCCGCTGGCTCGGCCTCGCCGCCGACGGGGAGGACGGGCACGAACACGACCATGAGCACGGCCACGACCTCGACGACATCGACACGCTGTCGCTGGTCTTCGAAGAGCCCATCGACTGGCTGGCGTTCTCGCGCGGGCTCGCCGACCTGCGCAACCGCCACGGCCGGCAGCTCCTGCGCGTCAAGGGCATCCTGAACCTCGTAGGCGAGGACGGGCCGGTGGTGGTCCACGGCGTGCAGCACATCTTCCAGTCGCCGAAGCGCATGGCCGACTGGCCGGACGAGGACCGCCGCTCGCGCCTCGTCTTCATCACCCGCGGCCTCCCCCGCGAAACCCTGCTGGCGGGACTGGGCGGAGGCGCCTGAATCGCTGTGCCATAATCCGGGGTCCGTCCTGGGGAACGAGCAGGGCCGGACAGGCCCAGGCGCCAAGGCCCCGCGGCTCATACGGAACCAATGTCTGCGCTACGCGATTCCGGCGACGAAAAGGCCTACCCGCTGCTTCTGGGCAGCATGGCGCTTGCCGTGTTCCTGGTTGTCACGGCGGTGGCGATGCTGGGGCCGCTGCTCGTGGACATGGCCGGGGCGTTCGGCGTCACGGTTCCCCTTGCGGGCCAGCTCGTCACGGCGGCCGCGGCGGTCTGGGGGGCGACCGCCCTGGTGGCGGGGCCGGTCTCCGACGCATACGGACGCAAGCCGGTGCTGCTTGTCGGGCTCTGCCTGCTGGCGGCCGGGTCGCTCGGCATCGGGCTCGCCCCGACATTCGCCATGGCGATGGGCTTCAGCCTGCTGATCGGGGTCGGCGGCGGCATGGTGCCCCCGACATGCATTGCGCTGGTCGGGGACCTGATCGGGCACAGCCGCCAGCCCCGGTCCATCGCGGTTCTCACCATGCAGCCCGGGATGAGCATCCTGCTGGGGGTCCCTCTGGCTGCCGTGCTCGGAGACTTCGCCGGCTGGCGCGTTCCGTTTCTGGCGCTGGGGCTGGCGTTGCTCCTGCCCGCGCTGCTGCTCCTCCTGCTCGTGCCGCACCGCCGGCCGCCGGCAGGCCGCGCGAACCTGGCCGGACGGATGATGAGGGTCGCCGCATTCCGGGTCACCTGGTGCATGGCCGGCACGAATGTGCTGGCCCGCGGCGCCTGGGGGGCGGTTCTCACCTTCCTGCCGCCCTATCTGATCCTGACCTACGGCCTCAGGACTGCGGAGGTCGGGCTGCCGATGGCGGCCGTGGCGCTCTGGATGACCGCGGCGCCGCTGCTGGCCGGAAGGATAGGGCGCATGCGCAGGCGGCTCGGCGTTACGGCCGCCCTGCTGCTGGCCGCCGCCGCGCCGGCGCTGGGCATATTCCTCCCGGGCTGGGGAACCTGGTTCTCGGGGTCGGCGGCAGGCCTTTTCATGTTGCTGGTCGTTCCCGTCACCACCGTTCTCTCGATTCTGGTCGCCGAGAACGGGGGCGATTCCCGCGGCGCGTTCGCAGGTGTCATATCCAGCAGCAATTGGGGCGGCACTGCCATAGGCGCGGCGATTGGAGGCGCGCTGATCGCTCATTTCGGCTATGGCGCGCTGTCCTTCCTGCTGGCCGGCGCCGTGCTGGCGAGCGGCCTGCTCATGGCCTTCGCGGTGAACGAACGGGCCATGGCGCGCCTCCGGGACCGTTTCTCCGCCCCGCCGGATGAGGGATAAGGCTTCCGGGGCGCGCGCGGAACCACACTTGCAGGGCTGACCGGCCCCGTTTGATATCCGGGCTGTTTCGGCGTATAGCCCCGCCTTCCCTGCGAGGCGCATGAAGCAAGGAGTAGGCTCATGGGCGAGACCTGGACGCCACGGACCTGGCGCGGCAAGCCGGCGCGGCAGATGCCGGCCTATACCGACGGGGCCGCGCTCGCCGCCGCCGAGAAGAGCCTCGCCACATGGCCGCCGCTCGTCTTCGCCGGCGAAGCCCGCAACCTCAAGGCCGATCTCGCGCGCGTGGCCCGGGGCGAAGCCTTCCTGCTTCAGGGCGGCGACTGCGCCGAGAGCTTCGCCGAGTTCCACGCCAACAATATCCGCGACACCTTCAAGGTGCTGCTGCAGATGGCCGTGGTGCTGACCTTCGGCGCGTCCTGCCCGGTCGTGAAGGTCGGGCGCATGGCCGGCCAGTTCGCCAAGCCGCGCTCGGCGCCGACCGAGACCGTGGACGGGGTGGAGCTGCCGAGCTACCGGGGCGACATCATCAATGCCATGCCCTTCGACGAGGCCTCGCGCGAGCCGGACCCGCAGCGGATGCTGCAGGCCTACACCCAGTCCTCGGCGACCCTGAACCTGCTGCGCGCCTTCGCCATGGGCGGCTTCGCGGACCTGCACCAGGTCCATCGCTGGAACCTCGACTTCGTGCGCGAGGAGCTGGGCGAGCGATACCGGGACATGGCGGACCGGCTCTCCGAAGCGCTGGAGTTCATCGCCGCCTGCGGCCTGACCTCCGAGACGACGCCGCAGCTTCGCGAGACCTCCTTCTACACCTCCCACGAGGCGCTGCTGCTGCCCTGGGAGGAGGCGCTGACCCGCGTCGACAGCCTGACGGGCGAGTGGTACGACTGCTCCGCGCACATGCTCTGGATCGGCGACCGCACGCGCGACCCGGACGAGGCGCATGTCGAGTTCCTGCGCGGCGTCGGCAACCCGCTCGGGCTGAAATGCGGCCCGTCGCTGACGACCGACCACCTGAAGCGCCTCGTCTGGCAGCTCAACCCGGAGAACGAGCCGGGCCGGCTCACGCTCATCTGCCGGGTGGGCGCGGGCAATGTGGCGGACCACCTGCCGCAGCTGATCGAGACGGTGCAGGCCGAGGGCGCCGAGGTGGTGTGGTCCTGCGACCCGATGCACGGCAACACGGTCAAGGCCGCCGGCGGGCTCAAGACGCGCCCCTTCGGCGCCATCGTCTCCGAGGTGAGCGAGTTCTTCGCCGTCCACCGCGAGCACGGCACCTGGGCGGGCGGCGTGCATTTCGAGATGACCGGGCAGGACGTGACCGAATGCACCGGCGGCGCGAGCGCCGTGACCGAGGCCGGCCTCCAGGACCGCTACCACACCCATTGCGACCCGAGGCTGAATGCCAGCCAGGCGCTCGAGCTCGCCTTCCTGATCGGCGAGCGTTTGAAGGAAGAGCGCAACGGCCTCGCCGTTCCCGCGATCGCTGCGGAGTAGGCAATGGACGGCGCGCTCCCGCACCCGGACGCCGCCGACGTCCCGCACTACACGGACGCCTATTTCTCCAAGAGCAAGGCGGTCGTCGAGCGGTTCGGCGACATGCCGGTCACCTATGCGGTGTTCATGCGCCGCCCGGTGGTCTCCGCCGCCCGGCTGACGGTCGAGTGGCTGAATGCCGTGGCGCGGGCGCGGGCCACGGCCTTCGACATCGACGAGCGCTACGAGGAGGGCGTTTCGGTCGGCGCGGGCGACCCGCTGCTCTACATTTCCGGGCCGCTCTGCCACCTGATCGACCTGGAGACGCTCTACCTCCAGAAGCTCGGCTCCGCCTGCGTCGCCGCCTACAATGCCCGCGCCATGTGCATGGCGCTGCCGGATGCGGGCTTCCTCGCCATGGACGCGCGCCACTGCGCCGGCACCGACATGGCGGAGATCATGGCCTATGCCGCGAGCGTCGGCTCGGCCGCGGCGAGGCGCGAGGCCGGCGCGGTCGGGTTCATCGGCAATGCGACGGACGCGACGGCGCATTTCTTCGGCGCGGAGCGGGGCCTCGGCACCATGCCGCACGGGCTCATCGGCTATGCGGGCTCCACGCTGCGCGCGGCGGAAATGTTCGCCGAGACCTTCCCCGACGAGCCGCTCACCGTCGTCACCGACTATTACGGGGCGGAGATGTCGGATGCGGTGGCGGTCTGCCGGCGCTTCCCGGAGCGGGCGGCGGAGGGCCGCGTCGCCATCCGCCTCGACACGCATGGCGGGCGCTATGCCGAGGGGCTGGACCTGCAGAAGTCCTATGAGGTGCTGGACCGCAACGCGCCCCGCGCCATCCGCGACTACCGCACCGAGGGCGAATTGCGCCACCTGGTCGGCACGGGCGTCACGGCCGCCGCCATCTGGCACCTGCGCGAGACGCTCGACGCCGCCGGATTCCCGAAGGCGAAGATTACGGCGTCGTCGGGCTTCACCGCCGGCAAGTGCCGCGTCATGGCGCTGGCCCAGGCCCCGGTCGATACCATCGGCACGGGCTCATACCTCCCCGACCAGTGGTCGGAGACCTATGCGACCGCCGATATCGTCGAATATGACGGCAAGCCGAGCGTCAAGGTCGGCCGCGAGTTCCTGCTGAGGCGCAGGTGACCGACCGGCTCTCCATCGCCATCGCCCAGATCGATCCGACCGTGGGCGGTGTCGCCGGCAATGCGGATCGCATCCGGAGGGCGCGCGCCGAGGCCGGCGGCGCCGACCTGGTCGTCTTCCCGGAACTGGCGCTTTCGGGCTACCCCCCGGAGGACCTCGTGCTGAAGCCCGCCTTCCAGGAGGCCTGCCGGGAGGCGTGCGAGGCGCTGGCGAAGGAGACCGCGGACGGCGGCCCGGCGCTGCTGGTCGGCCTGCCCTGGCGGGAGGACGGGCGGCTCTACAACGCGGTCGCGCTGCTCGACGGCGGCGAGGTCGCGGCGCTGCGCTACAAGGTGCTGCTGCCGAATTACGGCGTGTTCGACGAGAAGCGCGTGTTCGACGCGGGCGAGATGCCGGGGCCGGTCTCCTTCCGCGATGTGCGCATCGGCGTGCCGATCTGCGAGGACATCTGGCAGTCCTCCGTGGTCGAGTGCCTGGAGGAGAACGGCGCCGAGATGCTGCTTGTGCCGAACGGCTCGCCCTTCGAGACGACCAAGGACGACATCCGCCTCAACATCGCCGTCGAGCGCGTGGTGGAGAGCGGCCTGCCGCTCGCCTATGTCAACCAGGTGGGCGGGCAGGACGAGCTGGTGTTCGACGGCGCCTCCTTCGTGCTCGGGCGCGACCGGGCGCTCAGGGCGCAACTGCCGTCATGGGTCGAGAGCGTGGCGCTGACCCGCTGGGAGCGCACCGCCGGGGGCATGGAATGCGTCGGCGGCCCGATGGCGGAGGGAGGGGACGACCTCGCCGACATCTACGCCGCGATGATGCTGGGGCTCAGGGACTATGTGAACAAGAACCGCTTCCCGGGCGTGGTGCTGGGCCTTTCGGGGGGTATCGACTCGGCGCTCTCGGCGGCGGTGGCGGTGGATGCGCTGGGCGCGGACCGCGTGCGCTGCGTAATGATGCCCTCGCCCTACACCTCGCAGGCCTCGCTGGACGATGCGCTGGAGGCGGCGCGGGCGCTCGGCGCCTCCTACGAGACGATCTCCATCGAGCCGGCGATGGGCGCCTTCGGGCAGATGCTGGCCGGCGCCTTCGGCAACCGCGGCGAGGACACGACGGAAGAGAACATCCAGGCGCGGGCGCGCGGCCTCACCCTGATGGCGCTCTCCAACAAGTTCGGCCACATGGTGCTCTCCACCGGCAACAAGTCGGAAATGTCGGTCGGCTACGCGACCCTCTACGGGGACATGTGCGGCGGCTACAACGTGCTGAAGGACGTGTACAAGACGACCGTGTTCGCGCTCTCGGAGTGGCGCAACCGCAACCGCCCCGAAGGCGCGCTCGGGCCCGAAGGCCGCGTCGTGCCGCAGAACATCATCGACAAGCCGCCCTCGGCCGAGCTCCGCCCGGACCAGACGGACCAGGACAGCCTGCCGCCCTACGATGCGCTCGACGACATTCTGGAATGCCTGATCGAGGACGAGCTTTCGGTGGCCGAGATCGCCGCGCGCGGCCACGAGGTCGAGACGGTGGAGCGCGTCTGGCGGATGCTCGACATCGCGGAATACAAGCGCCGCCAGGCCCCGCCCGGCGTCAAGCTCACCCGCCGCGCCTTCGGCCGTGACCGCCGCTACCCCATCGTCAACGGCTATCGGGGCCGGGTTTAGCACGACATCCGGTCCTGTTGGACCGTGACGAAGGACGTGCAGGGACTGTCGTCCCGGCCCCCGCCTGTTCTCGCCCCCGAGCGGGGAATCCAGTAGCCGGCGGAACCAGGAATCAAATTGTTCCTGAAATTCAGGTAATATTTCTCTGTTTGTGGCTTGCATTCTCAGAAACAGTGGTATGATGGGTCCGAGGGAGGCGAAGTCCGCGCGGACCGCTTCCCGCCCGCGCCGCCCCGGTGCGGAACGACCCCGATTCAGCCGACAGGCGAAGTGCGTCCTGCGTCTCGCGCGCGCAATCAGGCGCGCGAGCCGCGCCGCCGCGATACGCGCGCCCCCGCCGGCGCAGGCGCGCGCGCAGGATACGCGCGAAACAGGGTCGCTCCGGTGCCGGGGCGGCAGGGCCGTCGAACCGAAGCGGAATGAAGGAGTTGCCCATGCCCATCATCGACCCCGCCGTCGCCCTCTCCACCCGGCAGGAAGCCTTCTGCCGCCACTATGCCGTCTCCGGCAATGCCGCCGGCGCCGCAAGGCAGACCGGATGCGCGCTGCTGGAGCGGCCCTGGATCGTGGAGCGCCTGCGCCGCATCCGCCTGTCGTGGAAGCGCACCGAACGGGACGAGGCCCGCATCCTGCTTGCCCGGTCGGAGCAGGCCTGGGATGCGGCGGTCGCCGGCGGGTCGGCCTGCATGATGCTCCGGGTGCTGCGCTTCCAGGCGGAGATCGCCGGGCTTGCCGGACCCGCCGCCGGGAACCGGGCCCGGCTCTGGCCGGTGGCGCATGAGGACGAGTTCGGGGAGGTCGAGGCCGGCGATGCCCTGGAGGCGGGCACAGAGCCCGGCCCGCTCGCAGACGCCGTGCGGCAGGGCCATGCCCGCGCCGAACGCGCGCTCGAACGACACCGCGAGAGCAGGGAGGCGCTGGAAGCGCAGGAGGGCTTCGACGAAGCCGCGCATGAGGAAGCCGCCCGCAGGCTCGCCGCGGCCGTCGAGGAGCGCACCCGCCTGCCCGTGAGCTTCGGCCCCCCGCCCGCGCCGGCCAACGACCTGCCCCCCGCCGACGACCCGCCCGAGGAGACCTGTGAGGACTGCCCCTGGGCCGGCGGCGATGAGGACGGGATCGACGACGACCGCGCCGACGGCGCCGAACACGACTGGCTCTACCAGCACCGCAACGGCTATGGCGACATCTACGACCCCTGGGCACCCGACGAGGTCGAGGAGCGCAGGCAGAGCCGCCTCGAACGGGAACAGGAAGTAGAGGGCCGCAAGAACCGGGCCGGGGACGACGATGAAGACGAGGAGGACCGGGACGACGACGAAGACAGGGACGATGGTGAGGAGGACGACTGGACCGGCAACGAGGACGAGAACGGGCCGGAGGACGCCGGTTCCGCCCCGGACCATGACAGAACATGACATCTCATGACATTCCATGACGTCTCGCGAGGGGGCGCCGTCACCCCGACGCCCCGTCGCTTCTCCCGCCAT
>JAJEIH010000039.1 GCA_022827685.1 Alphaproteobacteria bacterium | reverse complement strand
CGCAGACGCCGTGCGGCAGGGCCATGCCCGCGCCGAACGCGCCCTTGCCCGCCACTGCGAAAGCAGGGAGGCGGTGGAAGCGCAGGAGGGCTTCGACGGAGCCGCGCATGAGGCGGCCGCCCGCAGGCTGGCCGCGGCCGTCGAGGAGCGCACCCGCCTGCCCGTTAGCTTCGGCCCCCCGCCCGCGCCTGCCAACGACCTGCCGCCGGCCGACGATCCACCGGAGGAGACCTACGAGGACTGCCCCTGGGCCGGCGGCGGTGGCGGCGATGAGGACGGGATCGACGACGACCGCGCCGACGGGGCCGAACATGACTGGCTCTACCAGCGCCGCAACGGCTACGACGACATCTACGACCCCTGGGCGCCCGACGAGGTCGAGGAGCGCAGGCAGAGCCGCCTCGAACGGGAAGAGCGGGGCGAAGACGACGACTGGAGCGGACCGGCGACGGGAACGAGGAAGAAAAAGAAGAAGAGAAGGAAGAGGACCGGGCCGGAGGACGCCGGCTTCGCCCCCGACCATGACAGAACATGACATCTCATGACATTCCATGACACGGCGCCAGGGGGGCGTTCCCGGCTTCCCGTTCGTCGCCCCGGACCCCGCCTCGTCCCCGGATCGGGATGGATTCTGCTTTGGCTGATCTACTCCTGATCCCGCTATCCGGCGCCGGTCCGCTCGGCGATGGCGACGATGCGGTGCATCTCGCGCAGGACCGGCTTCTCGATGAGCTTGCCGTCGATCACCACAAGGCCCGTGTCGGCGGCCTCGAACCCGGCGATGATGCGCCGCGCCCGCGCGATCCGCTCGGCCGAGGGGGTGAACACGGCGTTGAGCGCCGCGATCTGCCGGGGATGCACCGCGCCCTTGCCCGAGAAGCCCAGCTCCCGCGCCTGGATGGCGGCGCGCTCCATGCCGTCCGGGTCCTCGAGGTCGAGCCAAGGCACGTCGATGGCGTCCAGCCCGGCGCCGGCGGCGGCATGGACCACGCGCGAGCGGGCGTAGAGCAGCGGCTCCCATGCGTTCTCGCAGCGAAGCTCCGCGGCCATGTCCACGCCGCCGAAGAACAGGGCGTCGATGCGCGGGCTGCAATGGGCGATGTCACAGGCGGCCTCGAGCCCGGCATTGGTCTCGATGATGACATGCAGGCGGGTTTCGTGGCCGCGCTCGGTCAGCAGGTCGTCGAGCAGCACCACTTCGTCCGGCGTGCGCACCTTGGGCAGCATCAGCGCGGGCGGCGGCGTGTCGGCCGCCAGCACGGCCTGGACGTCCGCCATGCCGAAGCCCTCGCGCAGCGAGTTGATGCGCACGACCCGCTCGACCCCGTCATCGGCCTGCGGGCGCTCGAAGAGCTTCATCGCATTGGCGCGCGCGGCCGCCTTGTCCTTCGGCGCGATCCCGTCCTCGAGCTCGACGCAGACGATGTCTGCCCCGGTAGCCAGAGCCTTCGGATACATCTCGGGGCGCAGGCCCGGCGTGAAGATGAATGTCCGGCGGGGGCGGGCGTTTCGTTCGGACATGGGGAACTCTTCTCCATTGAGCGGTCCGGCGCAGCACTCGCCCCGCCCGACCGGCTTGTCAATCGCCCGCTTCAGCGCATGCCTGGAAGGCTCTTCGATACTCTCCGGGTTCGAGAACGCTCGCGCCGGAGAGCCGCAGCGCTTCGCGCACATGCCGGAGCGCCGGGTCCGCCAGGGCGGCGAAGAGGCCGTCCCGAAGCTTCCGGACTTCACCGTCGGGGGTCGCGGCGGCGGTCACATAGGGCAGGCCCGGCGCCGGCGGCGAGGTGGTAAGGATGCGGGTGCCGCGCAACTCGCCGCCGAGCCAGTCGGACAGCAGGGCATGGGTGACGCAATCGACCGCGCAGGCATCCGCCTCTCCGGCGAGCACGCCCCGGATGCTGGCGCGGTGGGAGCCTGTCGCGGCGACGTCCCCGAAGAAGGTCCGCACCCCCTCGCCCGCGGGCAGCAGGCGCCGCCAGACATGGTAGCCCGAATAGGAGTCCTCGCCGTTCACGCTCAGCCGCGCGCCGCGCAAATCGCCGAGGCTGCGCGCCCGGTCGTCTTCGCGGATGACGACATGCGCGGCATAGCGGGGGCCGTCGCAGCCGGGCGCGCTGTAGTGGGGCGTCGCGACGAGTTTCACCTCGGAGGCCAGGTGGTTCACCAGCGGATAGCCGCATGTCTGGCCGAGCAGGAGGCCGGGGTCGCGCCACTGGCGGTAGCGGTCCTCCGGCCAGGCGAGCAGGCCGGGGACGCCCGAAACGCCGCATGACCTCAGATGCCTCGCCAGGCCCGACCACCAGCGCTGCACGGCCGGCCGGAACTCGACCTCGCCGTACATCGGCAGGCCGGCATGACGCGGGGATGCCGTCATCCGGCGCTGCCTGCGCCCTCGCGCAATCGTGCAAGAAAGGATGCAAGCTCCGTCGGCTGAACGACGGCGGCGCGGATGAGATCGTCGAAATGCCGGTTCAGCACCGCGATATGCTCCGTGGTGTTGAACACCATGTACACCTGGCCGACATAGAGCGCGGCCCGCTGGCGCCCGAAGATCGTGTAGGGCGCGGAATAATGCGTCAGGCCGTCGAAGAGATACATGCGCAGGCGCGGATAGAGTTCGTCCACGATCCCGGCGAGCCGGTCGAGCTGATGCAGCCGCGCGGCGGCGTCCAGGGTCCGCCATATGCCGCCGCCGGCGGCCAGCGTCTCCAGCGCCTGCCGGGACAGGCAGATCTCCATGTCGGCCTCCGGAAGCCGGAAATGCTCCAGCCTGTTGCGCGACGCGCTGATGGCGCGGTCCGGGCCCCGGGAGCGGAAATGGCGGTATTCGTGGCGAAGCACTTCCTCGGTCTTGGCGATGTCCGGGACCGTGGTGGGCACGTTGCGCACCTTGTAGCCGGCCGCCTCCTCGAACCAGCGCACCAGCGTCTCGTCCACGGGCGTCTGCGCGCTCTCGGCGATCTGGAGGGACTCGTGGAGGATGTCGGCGCCGAGCCTCTCCACATGGCTGAGGCCGAGCAGCCAGTCGAGGCTGACGCGCAGCTCGGTCGCGATGGCCGCAACCGTGTCGGCGCGCGGCAGCCGGTCCATGTCGCCCGAGAGCAGCTGGGAGAGTGTGGACCGGTCTATGCCCGCCCTGCGGGCAAGCGCCGAACGGGACAGTCCGGACCGCGCCAGCGTCTCCGCAAGACGCTGGCGGAACAGGCGGGAGACGTCTCTTCTATCCATGGGCTCATGATAGCGAGTTTGTTGTTTTTATGAACGGCATGCCGGATTTTCTCGACAAATTTTCAGATATGCCGCGCCGAGTGACCTTGCGTGGCAACTCTCTCCTTGCCGGCCCTGGCGCGGCGCCCCGAATTTGACGCAAGAAACGGCGGCAAGGGGAGTCGGGCGCCGGTGGCCTGCAAACCGCACGGACATTCGGACCGGAGAGGGCTGGAACGCAGCGGCGAATGGCGGACCTGGCTCGTCGCGGGCGGCGTCTATGGCGGCTGGCTTCTTCTCACGTTTCACGCGGCGTCCCTGCCGTGGTGGCTGCTGCTGCCGGCCGGCGCCTGGGTCGTCTGCTGGCACGGGTCCCTGCAGCACGAAGCCGTGCATGGGCATCCGGCGCGGCGGCCGTGGGTGAACCGGGCTCTCGCCTGGCCGCCGCTCGGTCTGTGGATGCCTTACGAGAGCTACCGCGAGACGCATCTTCGCCATCACGCCTGCGCGGTCCTGACCGACCCGCTCGAAGACCCCGAGTCATATTTCGTCCGGGAGTGCGACTGGGAGCGCATGAGCGGTCCGCTCCGGCTGCTCCTGCGCTTGCGCCAGACGCTGGCCGGTCGGCTGGTCCTGGGGCCGGCGCTTGCCGCGGCCGCATTCTGGCGCTCGGAGTTTCTGCGGGTCCGGTCCGGCGACCTGTCGCATGGCGGCGTCTGGCTGCGCCATGCCCTCGGGACGGGCCTCGTTCTCGGCTGGGTCATGTTCGTCTGCGAAATGTCCGTCGGCGCCTATGTCGCCCTGTTCGCCTATCCGGGCCTGTCGCTGACCCTGTTGCGGTCCTATGCCGAACACCATCCGGCGGCGGAGAGGGACCGGCGGACCGCCATCGTATTGGGCGGGCGGGCGAGCCGCCTCCTCTATCTCAACAACAATTTCCACGTCGTGCATCACGCCCGCCCCGACCTGCCCTGGCACGCCATCCCGGCGGAGTTCGCCGCCCGGCGCGGGCACTACACGGAACAGGCGGGCGGCCATGTCTATGCCGGCTACCTGGCGCTGCTCGGCCGCTTCCTCTTCCGTCCGGGCCGTCATCCGGTCCATCCCGGTTGAGTTTTTCCGGGCGTTCGAAGCGTTCGGACACCGCACCCGCAACGGGGTCCGGGCCGTCAGCGGAACTGACAGCCTGCGGGGCTGTCGGGCCAGGCGACGAGGCCGCCCGTCGAAACACGCCCGGCTCCGAAGACCAGCCATGGATCGTCGACTGTGCCGATTGCCGCATCGACACGGAATCGTCCGGGATGACGTTCGGCGAACTCAAGCGTTGTCAGCCCGCTGTCATATCTTCCCTCCAGCAGACCTTCGGCGATGCGCATGATCGAGCTTACCGGCACATGTTCGGGCCAGGCGGAAATATCGGCGTAACCCCGTGTAGCCGGCTGCAGCGCGAGCGTCTTGGGCCGGGCCACCTCCGCACGCGTCAGAATGGCGAGATCGCGGCTCGGCGAGATGAAGGTGTCGATGATGCGGATGCCGTAGTCGAAATGCGCCTTCGACACGACATCGGCGCAGTCGGGGTGGACCGCGACCTGAATCATGAAATCGGCCCGCCCGTCCCCCATCATCGCAAGGCCTTCGAAGAAGTCGTCGATGAGGACCACCTCCGCATCGTCCAGCCCGTGGAACGCCAGATAGCGCCGGGCGACGAGGTCGTGATTGGTCCCGGCGGGTCCGAGCGTGACGAACCGCAACCTGTTTCGCCGGTCCATTGCGCTACCCCCTGCCAAGGCTTGCGGCTGCGCTTGCGAAGGAGAGCCGCCGCGGGCCGAACAGCGCCGCTGCGGCTACGGCGAGGCCGGAGACGACCGCGATGCAGCCCGCGGCGTTGAGCGACCAGGACGCGCCGAGGAGCGCCGGGGCGAAGCCGGCGAGGCCGTAGCCCGCGAAGGCGGAACCGGTTCCCAATGCGATGCTCAGCAGGATCTGCGTGCGGTAGTTGTCCGTCATCAGGCGCGCGGCGGCGGGCGGGCAGATCAGCATGGCGATCACGAGGATCGAGCCCACGGCCTCGAAGGAGGCGATCGCCGCCGCCGCCACGAACAGCACAAGGCCCAGATGGATGAGGCCGGGCCGGAAGCCGAGCGCCGCGGCGAAGGCAGGGTCGAACACGGCCAGTCTGATTTCTTTCGCGAGCAGCAGGACTGCCGCCGCCGCCGCGGCGAAGACGCCGGCAAGCGTCCAGACCTCGCGCGGCAGCGCGCTTATGTCCGGCGCATCGAGCCAGAGGATATCCTCCAGCTGGCCGTAGAGCACGCAGTCGGCATCGATGTGCAGGTTCCGCGCCGCCGCCTGCTCCAGCATGAACACGCCGGCCGCGAACATCACCGTGAAGACCGCGCCCATGGCCGCACCCGGCTCGATGCGGCCAAGCCGGCGCACGACCTGGATCGCTCCTGCGGCGATGAGTGCGGCGGCGAGCGCGCCGGCAAGCATGGCGGAGGCGGCGAGCGCGCCCGCCAGCATGAAGCCGCCGACAATGCCCGGCAGCACGGCATGGGCGATGGCGTCGCCCAGGAGGCTCTCGCGCCTCAGCACGAGGAAATTGCCAAGCAGCGCGCAGAGGCCCGAGGCGAGGCCCGCCGCCAGGAGCGCCGGGAAATCAACCTGCCAGAAGAGGCTCACGGGGCGCGCTTTCCGAGCAGCGCCAGCGCTTCGGCAGGCAGCGGGTCTATGCCCCAGGCGAGCTCGGCCGGCAGAGCTTCCGGGGCTTCCGCGAGGCAACGGTCCCAGAGCTCGAGGCGGGCGACCGCCGCCGCGCCGCGCGCCGTCGGCCTTCCGCCGCGCCGCCAGCCGAACAGGCCGGCGCCCGGATAGCCGCGTCCGGCCTGAAGCGCCCGGGCCGCGCGTACCTGCCAGCCGGCGCGGGCCCGGCGGACGGCCTCCGCGACGATGCCGCGCCGCGGCGCGGCCAGCAGGCTCGCGGCGAAGACGAGTCCGAGCGCCAGCACGATGGAAGCGCCGGTGGGCGCGCGCAACCAGATGGATGAGGCAGCCGCGCCCAGAAACGCGCCGCCGGCACCGAAGCCGACCGAGAGCCAGAAGATGCCCGCGAGCCGCTTGGACCAGAATCGCGCCGCCACCGCCGGCAGGATGAGCAGGGCGACCACCAGAACCAGTCCGACCGACTGGAGGCCGAGCACCGTGACGAGGGCGCCGAGGCCCAGCAGCGCCGCATCCAGCCCGGCGACCGGCCAGCCGCGTGCGCGCGCATGGTGTTCGTCGAAGCAGAGGAGGCCGAGCGGACGGAACAGCGCGAGCAGCAGGCCGAGCGCAAGCAACGCCGCGACGGCCAGTCCGAGGGCCTCCGCGGCGGACAGCGCCGCCGCCTGGCCCAGGATGAAGCTCTCGAGCCCGCCCTGGCTGCCCGCCGGCAGGGTCTGAACCCAGGAGAGCAGCACGATACCGGCGGCATAGAAGACGCTGAGCGCAATCGCGATGGCGGCATCCGGGGCGAGGCGGGTGCGGCGCGTGAGGGCCTCGGCGGCGGCCATGCCGAGAATGCCGGTCAGCGCCGCCCCGGCGAGCAGCACCGGCAGGGCGCGGCCCTCGGCCCCCAGCGCGCCCGCGGCGATGAAGGCGAGCACGAGGCCCGGCAGCGTCGCATGGCCGACGGCATCGGCCGCCATCGCCCGCGCGCGCAGGAGGAGGAAGGCCCCGACGCCGCCGGCGGCGGCCCCCAGCGCCGCCGAGCCTGCCATGACCACGCCGGTGTTGTAGCCCGCCTGGAAGGTCAACGCCTCCAGCAGGCCGTCGCCGGCCCCGGTCATCAGGCCGCCAGCGCGCGCGGCCTCAGGCCGGACGCATCATACGCGCGCCGGAGAGTCTCTTCACCGAGGGCTTCGGCCGGAGGGCCGCTCGCTATGGCGACGGCGTTCAGCACCGTCACATGGTCGAAATAGGCGGCGACGGTGCGCAGGTCGTGGTGGATGCACACGATATGCCGCCCTTCGCCTTCGAGTCCGGCCAGCACGTCCAGTATCGCTGCTTCGGAGGCGGTATCGATGCCGGAGAAAGGCTCGTCCAGCAGCAGAAGCTCGGCTTCCTGGGCCAGCGCGCGGGCAAGGAAAACGCGCTGTTGCTGGCCGCCCGAGAGCCGCCCGATCTGGCGATTGCGAAAGTCGGCGAGGCCCACCCGCTCCAGCGCCGCGTCCGCCGCCGCCAGATGGCGTTTCGAGAGGCGGCGGAACCAGCCGACCCGGCCGTAGAGACCCATTGCCGCTACATCGCGGGCGGAAACCGGAAAGTCCCAATCGACGCTGCTTCGCTGCGGCATGTAGGCGATGCGGCGGCGGACCCGCGCGACCGGCTCGCCCAGCAAGCGCACCTGGCCGGTGAGCACCGGGGCCAGGCCGAGCGCCGCCTTGAAGAGGGTGGACTTGCCGGCGCCGTTGGGCCCGACGACGGCCGACATGCCGCGCGCCGGCAGCCGGACATCGACGTTCCAGAGCACGGGCCGGCCGCCAAGCGCGACCGTGAGCCCGTTTGCCTCGAAGGGAGAGGCGGATGGCGTGTCAGCGGTCATGGACCCGGAGCTTTCCCTGCATCCCGCGTTCCGGCGCAATGCCGCCGAGCGCGCGCGCGATGGTGGTGACATTGTGGTCGATCATGCCGATATAGGTCCCTTCATAGGTCCCTTCCGGCCCCATTGCGTCCGAGAACAGCCGCCCGCCGATGGCGACCCGGTGCCCGCGCGCCGCCGCGCCCTCGACGATGGCGCGGACATTGCGGTCGGAGACGGTGGATTCGACGAAGACCGCGGGCAGCCTGCGCGCGACGACAGTCTCGACCGCCTCCTCGATGGCGCGGAGTCCCGCCTCGGACTCGGTATTGACGCCCTGTATGCCCACGACCTCCAGCCCGTAGCGGCGGCCGAAATAGGCGAACGCGTCATGCGCGGTGACCAGCACGCGCGCCTGCGCCGGGATGCTTTCGATGCTGGCGCGCGCATAGGCGTCGAGCCGTTCGAAACCCTCCGGCGCCGACACGCCGAGCCGCCCGGCGGCGGCCTCCAGCGCCTCGGCCCAGAGTGCGGGGTCCATCCACAGATGCGGGTCGGCGGCCCCCGCATAACCGGCGGCGGCCTGCAGGCGCTCCGCTTCGGGCGCTGCCTCGCAGACCGCCGTCACGGGCTTGCCGGACGCGGCGAGGCGCTCGAAGGCGTCCAGCATCTTTCCTTCCAGGCCGAGGCCGCAATAGAGGAGATGCGGCGCCTCGATCAGCCTTGCGATATCGGCGCGCGTCAGCTTGTAAAGATGCGGGTCCACGCCCGGCCCCATCAGGCTTTCGATGCCGAGCGGCTCGGCGATCATGGCGATCGTGGCCACCGGCCCCCGGTCTATTGCCGCCGAGACAGGCGGCGCGGCGAGGGCCGGCAGGGCGAGGAGCAATGCCATAAGCCTGCGCATGACGAAGAAAAATGGCATGGATAAGCCCTGACGGCAATCTCCCGCTCCGACATAAAACTGCATGCAAGGCAGAAAAATAAAGCCAAGGCTTCATTATTGCCTTCGTTGCGCTGCGAGGGCATGTTTCCCGCCGCCCGAGAGGAGGGATGCCCGATGACCGAGAATCGCCAGATCGTCCTGAAGAGCCGGCCCGTCGGATTGCCGACGCCCGAGAATTTCGCCCTGGAGAGCGCGCCCATGCCGGTCGCCGGCGAGGGCGAGATGCTGGTCCGCACGCTCTGGATGTCGGTCGATCCCTATATCCGTGGGCGCATCAGCGACCGGAAGAGCTATGCGCCGCCCTTCCAGATCGGGGAGCCGCTGGACGGCTATTTCGTCGGGCGCGTCGAGGAGTCGAAAGGCGGACGCTTTCCCGCGGGCGCCCATGTGTTCGGCACGGGCGGCGGCTGGCGCGACTACCACGCCGCCGACGGCAAGGCGCTCCGGGCCGTCGATCCCGACATCGCGCCGCTCCAGGCCAATATCGGCGTGCTCGGCATGCCGGGCCAGACGGCCTATGTCGGCCTGCTCGACATCGGCCGGCCGAAAGAGGGCGAGACGGTCTTCGTCTCGGCCGCTTCGGGCGCGGTCGGCGCGGTCGTCTGCCAGATCGCGAAGCTGAAGGGCTGCCGCGTCGTCGGCTCCGCGGGCTCGGACCAGAAATGCGCCTGGCTGCTCGACGAGGCCGGGGTGGACGCTGCCATCAACTACAGGACCTGCGGGGACCTCGAGGCCGCGCTCGCCGCCGCCTGCCCGGACGGCATCGACGTCTATTTCGAGAATGTGGGCGGCGAGCATCTGCAGGCCGCGCTTTCGCAGATGAACTTCTTCGGCCGCATCGTCACCTGCGGCATGATCGCGGGCTACAACGACAGCGCGCCGAGGCCGGGTCCGAACAACCTGTTCCTCGTGGTCGGGCGGCGCATCCGGATGCAGGGCTTCATCGTCTCCGACCACCGCGAGCGCACCGACGATTTCCTTGCCGATGTCGGCGGCTGGATCCGCGACGGCAGGCTCCGCTGGCGCGAGACGGTGGTCGAGGGCCTGGCGTCCGCCCCCGGCGCCTTCATCGGCCTCTTCCACGGCGACAATTTCGGCAAGATGTGCGTGAAGGTGGCGGAGTAGCGGGCCGATCCGGCGCGCCGGCTCTTCCTCGCACCCCGGCCGGGCTGCTAGGCTTGCGGACGGGGAGGGCCTGTTGTGAAGACCGTCTATACCCCGGCGCATGAGCGCCATCGGCCGCCGACCATCCTGACGCGCGGCGTGGAAGCGCCGCACTGGGAGGTGGCGGAGCGGGCCGGGCAGCTGCTGGCGGCGGCCAGGGCCGACGGGCACGAGGTCGTCGAGCCGCCGGATTACGGGCGCGCGCCGAGGGCCGCCGTCCACGACCCCGGCTATCTCGCCTTCCTGGAGAACGCCTGGATACGCTGGCAGAAGCTCCCCGACCCGACGCCGGCGGTGCAGCCCTACGCCCATCCGGGCCGCCACATGCACGGGCGTCCGAGCGGCGTGGAGGGCCAGGCCGGCTACTACATGGCGACCGGCAGCGCCCCCATCGTCGAGGGCAGCTGGGAGGCGGCGACCGCTGCGGCCCATGTCGCGACCCACGCCGCGCGCCTCGTGCTCGACGGCGAGGACGCCGCCTATGCGCTCTGCCGCCCGCCGGGCCACCACGCCTTCTCCGACCTCGCCGGCGGCTTCTGCTACCTGAACAACATCGCCGTCGCCGCCCAGTATATGCGCCGCGAGCGGAGCCGGGTCGCGATCCTCGATTTCGACGTCCATCACGGCAACGGCACGCAGGGCATCTTCTGGCGCCGGCGGGACGTGCTGTTCGTCTCGCTGCACGGCGACCCGTCCGACTACTTCCCCTTCTTCGCCGGCTACGAGAACGAGATCGGCGAGGGCGACGGGCGCGGCTACAACCTCAACCTGCCGCTCGCGCCGGGCGCGGACGACGCGGCGTTCCTGGACGCGCTCGACCGGGCGCTGGAGGCGGTCCGCCATTTCGCGCCGGAGGCGCTGCTGGTGTCGGTCGGCTTCGACGCCTTCGAGGCCGACCCCATCGGCATCCTGCGCGTGACCACGCCGGGCTTCGGCGAGATCGGCCGGCGGATCGGCGCGCTCCGCCTGCCGAGCGTGCTGGTGCAGGAGGGCGGCTACAACCTGGAGGCGCTCGGCGCCAATCTTTCCGCCTTCCTCGGAGGATTCGCCGGGGCGCGCGGGTGAAGGGCCGGGCCCGCCGCCCGAACGGCCCGGACATGCGCGGTTGACCGAAGAGACCGTCGAGGCCCTCTACGCCCGGTTCGGCCCGGCCTATCGATGGCTCGCGACCTTCACCGGCATGACGGCCTCCTTCACCATGGTGCTGACCGGCACGGTGGTCGCGGTGGCCGTGCCCGACGTCATGGGCGCCTACGGCGTCGGGCAGGACCGGGCGCAGCTGCTGACCACCGGCTTCATCGTCTCCATGACGGCGAGCCAGCTTCTGAACGCCTGGTTCGTCGCGCGCTTCGGCCAGCGCCACACCTTCCTCATCGTCATCGCGCTCTTCTTCGCCGGCGGGCTCATGGCGGCGTTCGGCCCGACGCTCGACTTCATCATCGCCGGGCGGGTGATCCAGGGCTTCGCCTCCGGCGTGGTGCAGCCGCTGGTGATGGTGACCGTCTTCCAGGTCTTTCCGGCGAACCGGCGCGGCATGGCGATGGGCATCTACACGATGGCGCTGGCGCTGGCGCTCGGCATCGGGCCGGTCGTCGGCGGCGTCACCATAGACCTGCTGTCGTGGCGCCACATCTTCATCGTCACGCTGCCCTTCGTCGCGATCTCCTTCTTCCTGGGCATGGTGTTCATGCCGCAGGCCCGGCCGCGCCGGCCCTTCCCGCGCTTCGACTGGTGGGGCTATGCGCTGCTCTGCACGGCGCTGTTCTGCCTCATGTCCGTGCTCTCGACGGGGCTCCGCCTCGGCTGGACCTCGGATGCGATCCTGTTCCAGTCGGCGCTCGGCATCGCCGCCGGCGCGCTCTTCCTCGCCTCGCAGATGCGCCCGGGCGCCTCGCTGCTGGACCTCTCGCTGCTCCGCAACAGGGCGTTCGCCTCGGCCGTCGCCATCGCCGTCGTGTTCGGCGCCGGCAATTTCGCCACCAGCTACGCCATCCCCGTGTTCGGCCAGCTGGTGCAGAACCAGACGGCGACCGAAGCCGGCCTGCTGCTGCTGCCGGCGAGCCTGCTCGTCATGGCGATGCTGCCGCTGACGGGCCGCGCCTCGGACATCATGCCGACCTGGATCCCGGTCATGGGCGGGCTGCTCCTCTTCGCCGCCGGCACGGCGCTGCTTTCGGTCGCGGACGCGAACACGCCCTACTGGTCGCTCGTCTTCTTCGCCGGCGTCAGCCGCTTCGGCATGGCCTGGATCAATCCGGCGCTGATGACGGCGGCGCTTTCGGCCCTGCCGCAGGACCGCCTCAACCAGGCGGGCGGCGCGATCAACTTCTTCCGCCAGCTCGGCGGCGGCACCGGCACCGGCGTGATCGTGCTGGTGCTGGAATCGCGCATGCTGGTCTATTCCGAGGCGCTCGCGGTGACGCAGACCCCCGACAACGCCGCCTCGCGCGACCTGCTGGCGGAGCTCGGCATGCTGCTGGGCCCGGCCGGCCTGCCGGAAGCGGAGACGCGGCGGGCGGCGCTCGACTGGCTGGGCCAGGCCGTGTTCGCGCAGGCCACCGCCTTCTCCTTCCAGGACGGCTTTCTCGTGATGGCGTTCCTGTTCGTGCTCGCCCTGCTGCCCGCCTGGGCGCTGGCCCGCGCCACCGGCAGGTGACGCCCGCCCGCCGCCGGGCCCGGCCCGGCATGCGGCGGCGGAGCGGGGAAGGCGCGCGGCATGTCATGGGATGTCATGTTTTGTCATGGTCGGGGGCGAAACCGCCGTCTCCGGGCCCGTCCGACTGCCGGGGTTCGGGCGGGCAGGCCCCTCCCGTCCGTTCCCTTTTCACCATGCCCGAACGCCCCTTCCGACAGGCTCTTCCGTCATGCGTGAACGCTCCGTCCGTCATGCCCGGACTTGTTCCGGGCATCCACTTCCACCGCTTCCGCTGCACGGCCGTATGGTTGCCCGGAACAAGTCCGGGCATGACGATATGGAGGTATGACGGGAAGAGGGCCGGGAGGCCGGCGACCTTCCCGCGATATGTCATGGAATGTCATGATCGGCATGCTGCGGGCGCATATCCTGTCGCCTGTTCGGTCATAGGGCCGTGCCTGTCTTCCTCCGCCGCTTGCTCCTTTCTTCCCCTCTCCCGCTTGCGGGCCCTCGCCCAACCCTCTCCCGGCCGGAGAGGGCTTTTTCGGCCGCCGCTTCCGCTCTCTCCCCGGAAGCGGGCGGGGGCGTTTCCGGGCCCCGTTTTCGCATTCCTGCATGTCGTTCCTCCATCCCGTTTCGTTCCACTCCGTTCCATCCGGCCTGCCGGCAGCGGGACCCTGATTCGCGCGTATCCTGCGCGCGCCTGTGCCCGCGCGGGCGGGCGTATCGCGCCGGCGCGGCTCGTGCGCCTGATTGCGCGCGCGAGACGCAGGGCGCACCTCTCCTGTCCGTTCCTCAGGGGTTTTTTCGCGCCGGCGCCGACGCGAAACAGGAAGTGAAACGGCCCCGCGCGGATGCCGCCTCCTTCCTCCCTGCCATTGTAACACAATCCGCCAGATGTCAAGTGTCATTGCGAGAATTATTTCTGAAATTTTCGGAACGAGATGAGATTCCCGACCCCGCGCCGTCCGTCAGCATGACCCGCCATGACAATAGAGGCTTATGCCTATAACTTAGGGGATTATATACTTGACCTATGACGGGCGGTCAAGCACCTTCCGCCCGTGCATCCTCATCCGCCTTCGGTTCATCGGGCTTCGCACGCAGTAGCGCGCGGGCCACCATCGCGGGCGTCGCGCCCTCATAGCGCGGGTTCTCAACCTTCACGGGTTTTTGCTTCGGCCTAATCGCCATATTCCCTCACTGCGGCGCCTTCGATACCGTCCATCTCCTGCGACTTTCTTCAGACTCGACACCGAGAATATCAAGATGGGCAAGGGCGTTCTGTCGGTGCATCATCAACTCGCGCTCCCTTTCCCACAAATCGATCAAACCGTCTCCGATCTCCTTCCTGCGTTCCTCCGATGGCCATGGGACCAACACTTGCCCTACCTCCGGCCAATATGTGGTGTATCGACCCGACCCTGGAGATAGAGACTGCATGTCCGCACGCAATTCATGGGACCGCAGCACTGACCACAGATAAGCTGCATCGTGCGGCTCATCACACATGAACACCGTGTAGCTCCCCGACACCAACGCCCCATCTAACTCCGGGGGGACGATGCCTATAGCACCATCGGTGGCGCGGATTGTGGAGAATACGATCTGTCCGGTTGCTATTCGCTGCATAGTCGCCGAGCGAATTCTCTGACCCTGTTTTTCGTCCTCGACCTCACACTTGCCGCTGTAGGACACCTTTACCAACGTAAACACCTCGTCGGGGTGATCGGACGGTCTCATCGGCTCGCCTACGACATGCACAACTTCACTCAATTTCTTGACTGCCACCCCGTCGGCCTTCCAACTGTCAGCCATGCGGCCGAACATTGGCACGCAATTTCGCAAGTCCAAGCGATCCGTGATGCGGTCTGGCCCCAAGACGTTCGAGGCATCGTCGCCATTCATGTAGTCGCGAAAGCCCGCAACAATGCTCTGCGCTTCGCGCTCGGCATTTGGCGCGCTTCAGTTATGTCCTGCTCTGACGCTTTGGTATTCAGATCGTCTAAACCGATGTGTTCCGCGAAGAAGTAAAACCAGTTAGGCTGCGTGTCCTCGATTGATTCCTTCTTTTCCAAGACAAGTACAGATGTCTTGACCCGCGATCCTGACCTCCTGAATGTGTCACCGGGAAGTGAGATTATGGTAAGCGTTGCTTGGGCGGCACCCGATTTTCAGCTTGACGGGGGCCTGAAGGGTAGGAGTTCGTCGATGCGGCTGTTGGGATGGCCAGCAGCAATGGCTTCAAGGGTTGCCTTGAGCCAGGCATAGGGCTCGACGCGGTT
>JAJEIH010000133.1 GCA_022827685.1 Alphaproteobacteria bacterium | reverse complement strand
CGCCGCGCCTGCGGGCGGGGAGGCGGACGTGCTCGGCCCCGCGCCCGCGCCGCTCGCGCTGCTGCGCGGCCGCCACCGCTGGCGGCTCCTGCTCAAGGCCCCGCGCGAACGCCCGGTGCAGCCCGTGCTGCGCGCCTGGCTCAGCGCAGCGAGGCTGCCCGCCAACGTCTCCCTCCAGATAGACGTGGACCCCTACAGCTTCATGTGAGGCGCCCGCGCCAGCGCTATGCAGCCGCGCCTGCCGCAACCGCCAGCGGGTGGCCGAGGAGGAGCCGGTCGCGGGTCAGCAGCCTGAGTCCTTCCTCCTGCGCCTGGACGAGCAGCAGTTCGTCGAACGGGTCGCGGTGGGGAAGCGGCGTTTCGAGCGGCCGCGCCGCGTGGGCCGGGGTCATGGCGAGCACCGGGATGGCGAGAGCCTCCAGCGCCTCCGGCACGTCGTTCGGGTCGAAGCGGCTCTTGCGCGCGCCGTCCCGATGGCGGGCGTAAAACTTGAGCCGCATTTCCCAGATGGATACGGCGCTCGAAAACAGTTGCGTATTGGGGTCGGCCAGCCGCCGCTGCTCGATTGCCGGCAATTTCCCCGGAGCCTCCATCAAGTCGTATAGCCAGTGGGTGTCGAGGAGGATTCGCACCCCGCTACCCGTCTTCGTCTTCCAGCCCAAGCACCTGCCGGCTGAAGGCCGGGTCGTTCCATTCCTCCGGCCAAGGCTCGCCGTCCCCGACAATGCCAAGGCGTTCCCGTATCTTGTCCAGCTTGTCGAAATCGATGCCGCCGCGCGGTTTGCAGGCG
Source organism: Alphaproteobacteria bacterium (assembly GCA_022827685.1). Classification (GTDB taxonomy): domain Bacteria; phylum Pseudomonadota; class Alphaproteobacteria; order Bin95; family Bin95; genus Bin95. The sequence goes on along the minus strand of JAJEIH010000133.1, from coordinate 8,565 downwards.
ACCAGTTCGGCCGCCGGGCGGCCGTGCTTCGTGATGACGACGCGCTCGCCGTTGCCGGCGGCGGCAACCAGTTCGGAGAGGCGGGCTTTCGCCTCGCGTATGGCGACTTCCATTGCGGCCTCCATGTCGCTGCCCGGCTACCCTGAGAAGGGTAAGGCGGACGGCGCCTTAATTCAACACCACATCGGCACCATAACCGGGCGACAAGCCAATATGTCGCGGAGGGTTCGGTTGCGGCTCCGGCGGGCGCTGTGATAGCAGGAGGCCCGCGCGGCGCTCTCGGGCTCGCGCCCGTTTCGCTTGGTCTGCGGCCGCCGTTTTCGCCGGGGCTTTGGAGCGGCGGCAGATCGAAAGCGGCACGCATTTCGGGGACATTATTCGTGGCTTCTCAGGCAGGACCGGTTTCCGCACTCGCCGAGCGCTATGCGACCGCTCTTCTGGAGCTGGCCGAGGAGCAGAGGGCGCTGGACGGGGTCGCGGAAGACCTGGAGGCGCTGAAGGCGCTGCTGGAGGGCAGCCCGGAACTCACCCATGTCGCGCGCTCGCCGCTGATCGCCCGCGAGGACCGCGCGCGCGCCATGCAGGCGGTGGCGGAGCGGGCCGGCTTCTCGAGCCTGACGCGCAATTTCATCGGCGTCGTCGCGCGCCACGGCCGGCTGTTCGCGCTCCAGGCGATTGCCGAGCGGTTCCTCGCCGTGCTGGCCGAGCGCCGGGGCGAGGTCACGGCGGAAGTCACCGTGGCGCACACGCTTGACGACGCGCAGCGCCGCTCGCTCGAAGCCGCGCTCGGCGCCGTCGCAGGCGGCAAGGTCTCCATCGACCTCAGGGTCGATCCCGACATTCTCGGCGGACTGGTCGTCAGGCTCGGTTCGCGGCTTTTCGACAGCTCGCTCGGCTCCCGGCTGCGCCGGCTCGAACTCTCCATGAAAGGGGCTTGAGGGGACATGAATATCGACGCCTCCGAAATCTCCGCGATCCTCAAGAACGAGATCGCCAATTTCGGCGACGAAGCCGATGTCGCCGAGGTCGGCACGGTGCTGTCCGTCGGCGACGGCGTGGCCCGGGTTTACGGCCTCGACCGCGTGCAGGCGGGCGAGATGGTCGAGTTCGCCGACGGCACGCGCGGCATGGCGCTCAACCTCGAAGCCGACAATGTGGGCGTGGTGATCTTCGGCGAGGACCGCGACATCCACGAAGGCGACCTCGTCAAGCGCACCTCCGCCATCGTCGATGTGCCGGTCGGCAAGGGGCTGCTCGGCCGCGTGGTGGACGGGCTTGGCAACCCCATCGACGGCAAGGGGCCCATCGAAGCCGCGGAACGCCGGATGGTCGAGGTCAAGGCGCCCGGCATCATCCCGCGCCGCTCGGTCCACGAGCCGATGCAGACCGGCCTGAAGGCACTGGACGCCCTGGTGCCCATCGGGCGCGGCCAGCGCGAGCTCATCATCGGCGACCGGCAGACCGGCAAGACCGCGGTCGCCATCGACACCTTCATCAACCAGAAGCAGATCAACGAGAGCGACGACGAGTCGAAGAAGCTCTACTGCATCTATGTCGCCGTCGGGCAGAAGCGCTCCTCCGTCGCCCAGGTGGTCAAGACGCTCGAGGAATACGGCGCGATGGAATATTCCATCGTCATCGCCGCCACGGCCTCGGACCCCGCGCCGCTCCAGTTCCTGGCGCCCTATTCGGGCTGCGCCATGGGCGAGTATTTCCGCGACAACGGCATGCATGCGGTGATCGTCTATGACGACCTCTCCAAGCAGGCGACCGCCTACCGCCAGATGTCGCTGCTGCTGCGCCGCCCGCCGGGCCGCGAAGCCTTCCCGGGCGACGTCTTCTACCTGCATTCGCGCCTGCTGGAGCGGGCCGCCAAGATGGCGGACGGCCACGGCGCCGGCTCGCTGACGGCGCTGCCGGTGATCGAGACCCAGGGCAATGACGTCTCCGCCTTCATCCCGACAAACGTGATCTCGATCACGGACGGGCAGATCTTTCTGGAGACGGACCTGTTCTACAAGGGCGTGCGCCCGGCGATCAATGTCGGCCTCTCGGTCAGCCGCGTCGGCTCCGCCGCGCAGACGAAGGCGATGAAGAAGGTGGCGGGGCGCATCAAGCTCGAGCTCGCGCAATACCGCGAGATGGAAGCCTTCGCGCAGTTCGCCTCCGACCTCGACGCCTCGACGCAGCAATTGCTGGCCCGCGGCGCCCGCCTCACGGAAGTGCTGAAGCAGGGCCAGTATGCGCCGCGCAGTGTGGCCGAGCAGGTGGTAGCGATCTTCGCCGGCGTGCGCGGCCATCTGGACGGCATCGGCGTGCGCGACGTGACCCGCTTCGAGGAAGGCCTGCTCGGCGAGATCAAGGCCCGGCACGGCGAGTTGATGGCGCGCATCGACGAGACCGGCGACCTCGACGACGAGACCGAGAAGGAAGTGGACGGGATCGTCTCCGCCTTCGCCAAGACGTTCGCCTGAGCGCCCGCCGCCGCCATGCCCAGCCTCAAGGACCTGCGCAACCGCATCTCCAGCGTCCGCGCGACGCAGAAGATCACCTCGGCCATGAAGATGGTCGCGGCCGCCAAGCTGCGCCGCGCCCAGGAGGCCGCCGAGGCCGCGCGTCCCTATGCCGAACGCATGGAGCGGATGCTGGGCTCGCTTGGCGGCTCGCTCGCAGGCAGCGCCGGGGCGCCGAAACTGCTGGCGGGCAGCGGGGACGACAGGACCCATCTGGTGGTCGTGGCGACGGCCGACCGGGGGCTTTGCGGCGGCTTCAACGGCGGCATCGTGCGCCGCGCGCGCGAGCTCATCGAGGAGCTTGAGGCCACGGACAAGACGGTGCGCATCCTCTGTGTCGGCCGCAAGGGGCGGGACCAGCTTCGCCGCCTGCACGGGACCAAGATCGTCGATGTCATCGAGGGCGTCGGGCGCCGCTCGGTCGAGTTCGCCGAGGCGGACGCGATCGCCGAGCGCGTGCGCACCATGTTCGGCGAGGGCGAATTCGATGTCTGCACCATCGTCTATGCCCGCTTCAAGTCCGCGATCAGCAATGAGGTGACGGTCCAGCAGCTGGTGCCGGCGCCATTGCCGGAAACGGACGGGGGCGCGGCCTCCGAGGGGCCGTCGGCCGTCTATATCTACGAGCCGGACGAAGAGGCGATCCTGGAGGACCTGCTGCCGCGCAATGTCTCGGTGCAGGTCTATCGCGCGCTGCTGGAAAACGCCGCCTCCGAGCACGGGGCGCGCATGGCGGCGATGGACAACGCCACCCGCAATGCCGGCGACATGATCGCCAGGCTCACCCTGCAATACAACCGCACCCGCCAGGCGATGATCACGAAGGAACTCATCGAGATCATCTCCGGCGCCGAAGCAGTCTAGGAGCAGCAAAGATGGCCAGGAATGCGGTCGGCCGCATCAGTCAGGTTATGGGCGCCGTTGTGGACGTCCGTTTCGAGGGCGACATCCCGCCGATCCTGAACGCGCTCCATGTCGATCGCGGCGACAGGACGCTGGTGCTCGAAGTGGCGCAGCATCTGGGCGAGAACATCGTGCGCACCGTCGCGATGGACACGACCGAGGGGCTCGTGCGCGGCGAGGACGCGGTCGATACCGGCAGCGCCATCGCCGTGCCGGTAGGCCCGGAGACGCTCGGGCGGATCATGAACGTGATCGGCGAGCCCATCGACGAGCGCGGACCGGTGACGACGGCGAAGACCTATCCGATCCACCGCCCGGCGCCGCCTTTCGTGGACCAGTCCACCGAGGCGGAACAGCTGGTGACCGGCATCAAGGTGGTGGACCTGCTCACCCCCTACGCCAAGGGCGGCAAGATCGGCCTGTTCGGCGGCGCGGGCGTCGGCAAGACTGTGCTCATCATGGAGCTCATCAACAATATCGCGAAGGGCCATGGCGGCTACTCGGTATTTGCGGGCGTCGGCGAGCGCACCCGCGAGGGCAACGACCTCTATCACGAGATGATCGAGTCGGGGGTGATCGACTTGGAGGGCGGCGAGTCCAAGGCCGCACTCGTCTATGGACAGATGAACGAGCCGCCGGGCGCCCGCGCCCGGGTCGGGCTGACGGGGCTGACGCAGGCGGAGTATTTCCGCGACGAAGAGGGCCAGGACGTGCTGCTCTTCATCGACAACATCTTCCGCTTCACCCAGGCGGGCTCGGAGGTCTCGGCGCTGCTCGGCCGCATCCCCTCGGCGGTCGGCTACCAGCCGACGCTCGGCACCGACATGGGCGCGCTCCAGGAGCGCATCACCTCGACGACAAAGGGCTCGATCACCTCGGTGCAGGCGATCTACGTGCCGGCGGACGACCTGACCGACCCGGCGCCGGCGACCGCCTTCTCGCATCTCGACGCCACCACCGTGCTCTCGCGCCAGATCGCGGAGCTCGGCATCTACCCCGCCGTGGACCCGCTCGACAGCACCTCGCGCATTCTCGACCCGCGCGTGGTCGGCGACGAGCATTACGGCATCGCCCGGCGCGTCCAGGAGGTCCTCCAGCAGTACAAGGGCCTCCAGGACATCATCGCCATCCTCGGCATGGACGAGCTTTCGGAAGAGGACAAGCTGGTGGTGGCGCGGGCGCGCAAGATCCAGCGCTTCCTCTCGCAGCCCTTCCATGTGGCCGAAGTGTTCACCGGCTCGCCCGGCGTCTATGTCGAGATCGAGGACACCATCAAGGGCTTCAACGGCATCGTCTCCGGCGAGTATGACGACCTGCCGGAGGCGGCCTTCTACATGGTCGGCACCATCGAGGAGGCCATCGAGAAGGCGCGCAGGATGGCGGCCGAGGCGGCGTAGCGATGGCGGACGGCAAGGTCGAATTCGAACTGGTCACGCCCGAGCGCCTGCTGCTCTCGCAGGAGGCCGACATGGTGGTGGTGCCGGGCGCTGCCGGCGATTTCGGCGTGCTGCCGCGCCATTCGCCGCTGATCTCCACCGTGCGCCCCGGCACCATCCGCCTGCATGACGGCGCGGGCGAGCCGGCCGCGATCTTCGTCGCCGGCGGCTTCGCGGAAGTGACGCCCGAGCGCTGCACCGTGCTGGCGGACGAGGCCGTGCCGCTCGCGGAACTCGACCGGGCGGAGGTCGAACGCGAACTGCGCGAGGCGCGCGAGGATGCCGCCGACACGGACGACGAACGCCGTCGCGCCGCCGCCGAACGCCGCGCCGCCGTCGCCGAAGCGAAGCTGGCCGAACTGGGCTGAGCGCCGCACACAAGCTTCCCGACCTGTTGCCGCCCGGCCTCGACCTCGCAGTCTGCGGCGCGGCCGCCGGGCGGCGTTCGGCCGAGGTCGGCGCCTACTATGCCGGACGCGGCAACAGGTTCTGGCTCATCCTGCACGAGACCGGGCTGACGCCCCGCCTGCTGGCGCCGGAGGAATTCCGCCGGCTTCCCGAATTCGGCATCGGCCTCACCGACCTTGCCAAGACGGCCAGCGGGCCCGATTCCGGAATACCGCGCAGCGCATGGGACGCGGACGGGCTCCGCCGCAGGATCGAGGCGGCACGGCCCCGCATGCTCGCCTTCAACGGCAAGAACGCCGCGCAGAGGTTCATCGGCGCGAACCGGGTCGGCTACGGCCTCCAAAGCGAGCGGATCGGTAGCACGGAGATATTCGTGCTCCCGTCCACCTCCGGCGCGGCCAGCGGCTACTGGGACCCCGGGCCCTGGCGCGAAATGGCCGGTCTGGTGGCGGCTCTTCGGCGCTGAGACGCCGCCCTACGCCGCCTGCCGGGGCGCGTCCGCATCGAGGATGCCGACGGTGGGCCCGCCCTTGACGGTGATGCGCTGCATGACCCGGCGCTGGCCGAAATAGTCGTTGACGGCCATGTGCATCAGGCGGCGGTTGTCCCAGATGGCGAGCGTGCCGACTTCCCAGCGCAGCCGGCAGGTGAACTCCGGCCGCGTCGCGTGGCCCATCAGCCAGTCGAGCAGCGGCAGGCTTTCCTCCTCCGTCATCCCCTCGAAGCGCCTCGTGCTGCGCGAGTCGCTCAGGTAGAGCGCCGGGCGTCCGGTCTCGGGATGGACGCGCACAAGCGGGTGGTATGCGGGTTCCGCGGGCTTGTCCTTCTCGGTCACGCGCATCTGCATCTTTTCCGAGCGCGGCGCGTGCTTGTTGTAGAGATTGTGCGTGCGCAGCTTCGCCGCCGTCGCCTTCATGCCGTCGGAGAGCGCGTCATAGGAGGCGTAGAGATTGGCGAACAGCGTGTCGCCGCCGGCCGCCGGCACTTCCTTCGCATAGAGCAGGGTCGCCATGGCCGGCGTCTTCGTGAAGCTCTGGTCCGTGTGCCAGTGGTCGGCGAAGCCCGTCGGGTCGTCCGCCTCGCGCACGATCTCGATGATCTCCGGCCGGTCGTCGAGGCCCTTCAGGTGAGGATGCAGGTGGATGGCGCCCCAGCGCTTCGCGAAGGCGAGATAGGCGTGCGCGTCGAGCTCCTGGCCCCGAAAGGCGACTACCCCGTATTCCAGCAGCGCGGCATGCGCCTCGGCGAATCCGGCCTCGTCGAGGCTCGCGACATCGACGCCCCGTATCTCGGCGCCGAGGGACCCGGACAGCGGAACGGCTTCGAACGGCATGGCGCATGCCTCCCCGGTGAATCGCGACGCCGTCAGTTTAGCCGGCGTCGGCGTCGGAGGGTAGGGCGGGCTTGCGGGAACGCCGCCGTTCGGCCAAACAGGACGCGCCGGACATCAGGGAGGCGGCCTTATGCGCATCGTCAATTTGAGCGAAGCCAGAACGCATCTCTCGCGCCTCGTCCGGGCCGCCGCCGAGGGCGAGCCGTTCGTCATCGCGCGCGCCGGCAAGCCGCTGGTCAAGGTCGTCGCGCTGGACGCGCCGGAACCGCGTTCCCGGATCGGTTTCATGGCCGGCGAACTATCCGTGCCCGACGACTTCAAAACCATGGTCGCCGATGAAATCCGGACCTTGTTTTCAGGGCGGCAGCCGCCGCCGCCGGAGGTCCCGCGATGAGCATCCGCCCGCCCGAAGACGCAGACCGCGCCGCGCTTGCCGGCCGGGTCTGGAGGGACGATGCCGGAGGGCCGTCCGTCGTCGCGCTGAGGGGCGGCGGACTGGTCGATGTGACCCGGAGCTTTCCGACCATGACGGACCTGCTGGCGGCCGAAGACCCGGCGTCGGCGCTCCGCGCGGCGCCGGGCGAGGCGCTGGGGCCGCTGGATGCGCGCGACTCGCTGCTGGCGCCGGTCGATCTGCAGGCGGTCAAGGCCTGCGGCGTCACCTTCGCGGCCAGCATGCTGGAGCGCGTGATCGAGGAGCAGGCGCGCGGCGACCCGGCCGCCGCCGAGGGTATCCGGAGCGTGCTGGCGAAGGAGATCGGCGCGGACCTGGCAGGCATCGCGCCCGGCTCGGCGGAGGCGATGCGGCTCAAGCAGGCGCTGGTGGAGCGCGGCCTCTGGTCGGCCTATCTGGAGGTCGGCATCGGGCCGGACGCGGAGGTCTTCACCAAGGCGCAGCCCATGTCGGCGGTCGGTCCCGGCATGGAGATCGGCATCCGCTCCGACTCGGTCTGGAACAATCCCGAGCCGGAGCTCGTGCTGGTCATCGCGCCCACCGGCCGGATCGTCGGGGCCACGCTCGGCAACGACGTGAACCTGCGCGACATCGAGGGCCGCAGCGCCCTGCTGCTGGGGAAGGCGAAGGACAACAACGCCTCGACCGCGCTCGGGCCCTTCATCCGCTTCACGGACGACGGTTTCGGCCTGGACGACATGCGCCGGGCGGAAATCGCGCTGCATGTGGCGGGCGGGGACGGCTTCGTGCTGGAGGGCAGCAGCTCGATGGCCGCGATCAGCCGCGACATCGAGGACCTCGCGGCGCAGACCATCGGCGCCGCGCACGACTATCCGGACGGGCTCGTGCTCTTCACCGGCACCCTGTTCGCGCCCGTCCGGGACCGCGACGCGCCGGGCCAGGGCTTCACCCACAAGCCGGGCGACCTTGTGACGATCTCAAGCCCCCGCCTCGGCGCGCTCGCCAACCGTGTCACCACCTGCGAAAATGCCCCCCGCTGGACCTTCGGCGCCCGCGCGCTCATGGCGAACCTGGCGGGAAGGGGGTTGCTGGGGTGAGGAGGCGGTCGAGCCGGCGCCGCCTTGCACAGCGATCATGGCGATAAGTCCTTTGCAGACAAGGATACCGAGGCGGTGTGGTTCGATCGGCAAGACGATGGACCGGATGGGGGAGCCGGGCCGTTTGCGGGTTGACAGGGCTGGAAGGAACTTTTTGTTCGTCATTTATTTTTAATAATTCCTAAAAATTCTTGACTTCAGGATAATTATAGCCATATTCAGCCGGACGGGGCGGTCATCCGGAGGCTGCTTCGCCGTTCGCGCTGGCGCCAGCGCGAAAAAATCCCTGAGAAACGCACGGGAGAGGTGCGTCCTGCGACTCGCGCGCGCAATCAGGCGCGCGAACCGCGCCGCCGCGATACGCGCGCCGGCACGCGCACAGGCGCCCGCGCGGGATACGCGCGAAACAGGGACCCGCTCCCGGTCGGAGAAGGAGGAACGATGAGGGCAACCGACCCCC
>JAJEIH010000136.1 GCA_022827685.1 Alphaproteobacteria bacterium | reverse complement strand
CGGGTGGGCGAAGGCCCATGCAGAGGCGCGCCGGGTCGTGGAGGAGCTGCGCAGCGAGATCGGGGCGATGAAGCGCATCCGGGCCGCGCAGAAGGAGCTCATGGCCTGGAACGAAGAGCGCGCCCGTCTCGGCCTCGCCGCGAGGACGCTGCGCCCGGAGCTCTGTGGGGAGGAGGAGATCGGCAGGTGGTGCCGCCTTCTGCCGGCCACCTTCGGGGTCATGGAGGACCGGCCATGACAAGAGATACGTGGTACGGGCGTCTCCTTCGGTTTGCTCGGCGCGGCTTCGGAAGATCAGGGCAGCAGGGCCGAGAGCCGGCTGGCAGCAGAGCCGAGCACATGGAGGGCAATTGCAGTGCTGACGAGCGTGTAGAAGGCCCAGGCAATGCGCAGCGCGTGACAGGCGCCGCCAGCGACCGCAATGGCCACAAGCCATCCAATGATGTCGTCGCGGGCGGCGTCGGCGGCAACATCGCGGGCCGTGCGAAGGAAGTTTCCGTACTCGGTGATAATTGGCGGGATTTCATACATGGCGGTCGCTCACTGGCAGCGTCGGCAGTCGCCGGATTTGTACTGGTCGCACTGGATTTTTTCGACCCCTCAGGGCCGAACGAGGAGCGGGTCCTCGGGGCGTTCGCGGCCTATTTCTGCGGGTTGTGGGCGGCCGTCGCGGCCGACCGCTGGCTCTATCGAAGAAAGCTGGCGTTGCCGCCGCCGGACCGGTTCGGGGACGGGCGATTCGCTCTCGTCATGGCTTCGGCGGTCCTGTGGTTGTCCGGAGTGGAGGCTGGAACGCTTCTGGCGCCCTGGCTCGCCGTCGCTGCGGTCGTGATCGGTTCATGGGCGGACGGGTCGTGGATTTTCCGGGTGTCGTCGCGTCGGGGCGTCGGTTTCTGGCGCGCCTGGCGGGAGCTGCTGACACGCGACCGAATGGCGCGAAAGCAATATTGGACCGCCCTGTTCGGGGAGGACGGGCGATGAGTCCCGCAAGCTCCCGCGACGGCGCGCTGGTCTTCATGGGCGTCGTGTCCCTCTTCGCAGCCATGGCGATGCTGGCCGGCGCCGCCGAGCCGATGGCGCTGTCGCTGGTCGTGCTGGCCTGGGCCTGCGGCGCGCTCTGGCGGATCGCCCGCATCGACGGGCAGCGATTCCGGATCGATCCCTGGTGGCTGTTCGTGCTCACGGGCGCGGGTGCGCTCTGGCAGGGGTGGATCACCGGTCCGGACGTGGAGCGGGGCCTTATGCGCGCGATGGAGGGCTCCGGTATCGGGTTCCTGGCGGGCGCGGTTCCGATCGTCGTGGCCGAGGCGCTCGGCCGGCGCTGGCCGTTCTTCCCGGGCGACGCGCTGCTGTTCTCGGCGCTGGGCTGGCTGCTGGGTCCCTTCGGCCTCCTCTGGACGCTTCCGGTCGGCGCGATCTCCGCGCTCGGCCGTCATGCGTGGGTCCAGCGTCGCCGGGGCCGGTCCTGGCTCCAGGGCCCTGTGGCGCTCGGTCCTGGCATGGCTGTGGGCGGCGCCCTCGTTCTCTCGGCCACCGTGCTCGGCCGTGCCGGTATCGGGCTCGGGTGAGGTGAGCGGGATGAGCGAGGGGATCGGTCTTGAGGGCCGGGAAATGCGCACCATAGCGACGGCGCCTGCGGCGTGCGCGTTCTCGATGCTGATGGCGATGGCCTTTGCAGGGCCGGTCGTCGGGCCGTACTGGGTCCTGGCGGCCTGCGGCGCCGGCGCCGCTCTCGCTTGGGCGGCGCTCAGGACGGATATGAGAAGTCGCGACCGGGGCATGCCGGGCGGTCGCCTGCGGCGTGTTCTGGGCCGGACCTGCGAGGGGGAGGTCGAGCTGGCTGCGTTGCTGGCGTTGCTCTGCGCAGCGGCCTGGGTGGTCCTGGAGTTCCTGCTCGGGCCGGTCCAGGCCTTTCTCGAAAGGTTGGATGATCCCGCGATATCGAAGTCCCGGGTCGTCGAGGCGTTTGCGGAGGACTGGCGTCGGGCTCTGGAGAAGGCGGAGCCCGGGATCGTTCTGATCGGGGTTTCCGGTGTCGCGGTCGCCCTGCTTTCCGGTCTGAGGGTCTTTCTGGTCCTGGGGTCGGTGAGCGCGCGGCACGGGGCAGGCCCATGGCACGTGCTCGGGTTCGGCAGAGGCCGGCAGGACTGGCGGGAATACGCCGTCCGGGAGCGGACCCACCGACGTCGCCTCCTCAGAGGGGAGGCTGCCGAATGAAGGCACGGGGCCTGCTGCTCCTGGCGGCGATGGCCGCCTTTGCCCTCGCCTTTGCGGGCGGCCGTGTGGCGGCGCATGACCCGCTGTCCCCATCGGGCGGCGGTCCGGGAGCGAACGCCGTCATCGTCGATGTCGGCCCGGCGCCGGAGCATGCCCTGGGCGTGTCGAATTCGGGTGGCGGGGTCGAGGCGACGGACCTGCCCGGACTGGTGCAGGCGGTCAGGGATCGCCTGGCGCGCGCCGGTGACATGCGCCCGTGGGTGCGCGGACACCGCGAGGCAACCTATGACGCTGTTCTGAAGGTCATGGGCCGCCTGTCGGCCGCCGGAATGTCGGTGTCGGTCTTCATTGATCGGGACATATGGGAGCGCGCTCATGCGTGGGCGGGGCGATGAGGATGGCGTGCTCGAACGGAGCGGAATCGTGGAGTCGTTCCGGGCGCCCGCGCTCGGCGCTCCTGCTGCTGATGGCCTTCGTCATGGCGGCCGCATCCATGCTGGCGTTGTCGGCCTGCGGCGGCGGGGGCGGAGGACCGTCCTCCGCCTCTGGGCCGATGCCGAACACGGCGCCTCCGCCCGCGCCCACGGCCGAAGTCCGGGTGATCGACGCCGACACGGTAGGCGTGGATGGCGTGCGCTGGCGGCTGCATGGGATCGACGCGCCGGAGAGCCGGCAGACCTGCCGGGCCTGGGGCCGGACCTGGGACTGCGGAGCGGCGGCGACGGAGGCGCTGATGTCGCGCGCCGCGGGCCTGAGCTGCGAGGGCAGCGGCACCGACCGGTACGGGCGCTCCATCGGGGTCTGTTCCTCGGGCGGCGAGGACCTCAACGCCTGGCTGGTGGCGAACGGCTGGGCGCTCGCCTGGCGGCAATATGCCGAAGACTATGCGGACGAGGAGGAAGAGGCGCGCGCGAACGGGCGCGGGATCCATGCCGGCGCCTATGTGGCGCCGTGGGACTGGCGGCGCGGAGAACGGCTCGGCGGGCAGGACAGGTTCGCGTGGGTGGCGTCCGGGGACCTGGATGCCGGCGCGCTCGCGGACCGGATGCTGCGCGGCGACCGGTCCGGGTTTTACGGGCGCTGGCTGGACGACAGCGTGTTCGGGCTGGCGGACGGGGCGGTCGCCGTCTCCTTCGGGGCCTGGCCCGCCACCAACCCTGCGGGGATCGGCGGCGGCGTCTGGAAGGGCCCGGTCGTGGGTCTGGAGAGGGCAAGCGGGCAGCGCGTCGAGGGGTCTGCGGAACTTCGGATCGGGGATTTCGCGTCTCCGGAGGTGGATATCGCGTTCACCGGGATGACGGATAGCGCCGGCGCGGCCAGGTCCGACATGCGCTGGGACGATATCCCCGTGGCGCGGGGCGCGTTC
>JAJEIH010000103.1 GCA_022827685.1 Alphaproteobacteria bacterium | reverse complement strand
CGTGGCCGAGGCGCGCGCATGACAGTCTTCATCATCGAACCTCCGGGCGCCGACACGTTCCGGGACAGCACGGTCGAGGCGGTGACCTATACGGAGCAGTATTTCGCCGGGCAGGTGACGCAGCAGCCTGACCCGGAATCGGCAAACCGGTCCCGGTGTCGCACGCTGCGGCAATCGGACACGACGCTGGGGTAAGGAAAATCCCAGCCCGTCCGGAAGCCCTTGCTCAGCAACGAGTTCCAAACAGCGCACACGCCTCTATGGCGCCGCCGCCTTTCCTCGTGCTTGCGCTCTTTTTTGTCACCCCGGCCTCCGAGCCGGGGTCCAGCTACAGCGTTCCCGGCGGGCGCAGCCGGGGAGAACAGGCGCGACCGCCCCGGGCCGCCGCACGGCCCCACTGGACCCCGGCTCGGAGGCCGGGGTGACAGTTGAGGCCATCTCCCATGAGTCACAATCCGACGCCGTTGGTATCATACCGAGGAGCGCAATGCAGAACCCGTGTCCCGGGGTACTCCGTTGTGCTCCCCTCCCGCTTGGCGGGAGGGGCCGGGGGCAGGCCTCTCGGCGTGACGGTTCTTTGCCGGGTTTCGCCCTCCGCCGCGCTGAACGCGGCGAACCCTACGAATGGCGGCGCGTGCGCCGCCGCTTCCGCTGACGCGAAAGCGGTCCCCCACCCGGCCTCCCCCGCAAGCGGGGGAGGAGAGAGATTGAGGCGGCCGGCACAGGTTCCGATCGGCGCTCCCCCGGCATGAGTTGCTGTTCGTTCGAAAAATCAGAAATAATTCGTAAATTGCCCTTGCTCTCCGGGAAGCTCCTGCCTATATGAGGCCGGAGACAAGGAGGCGGCGTCCGCGCGGAGCCGCCCCCTTTCCCGGTTCGCGCCGGCGCGAAAAAACCCCTGAGAAGCCGACGGGAGAAGTGCGTCCGCCGCCTCGCGCGCGCAATCAGGCGCGCGAGCCGCGCCGCCGCGATGCGCGCGCCCAACCGCGCGCGGGCGCCCGCGCAGGATACGCGCGAATCAGGGTCCGCTGCTCCGGCGGGGCGGCGGCGGGGAGAACGGAACGAAGACGGTTCGAAAGGAGGGAGCCATGCCCGGAACGCTGTTTCGAAAAAACCGGACGGAATACCCGGAACAACCCGCCGGACAAGGGCGGCGCTATGCCCGAACGGGCCGCCCGGTATGCACCGCCCGCATGCGGATCATGACATCTCATGACATTCCATGACACGTCGCGCAGCACCCCCGGCAGCGCCCGCGGCGGACCATGACATTCCATGACATCCCGCAACGGTCCTCCCGCTCCCGGAGCACGCCCGATGCCGGCGGGCCGCGCCGTTGACAACATATCCGCGACCTTCGAGGATGCCGGCGGTTCCGGGGCTGTTTGCGCCTCATGGCGACTCCGGAATCCGGGACGGGACCGGGAACCCATCGGGAGGAAACAGGCATGAAGAAATTCTTGGTTGCGCTGAGTGCCGCAGCCACCGTGCTGGCCGCGGCGGCGGCCTCGGCGGAGGAGCCCAAGCGGGGCGGCACGCTGACATTCTCGTACCGGATCATCGCGGGGCACTTCAACCCGGCGATCGCCTCCGGCACGCCCACCGGCATCCCCGGAACGCAGCTCTTCGCGGCGCTGCTCCGGTTCGACGACGAGTGGAACCCGAAGCCCTATCTGGCGGAAAGCTGGGACATTTCCGACGACGGCCTGACGGTGACCGTCAAGCTGCGCGACAACGCCCGCTTCCATGACGGCAAGCCGATCACCTCGGAGGACGTGAAGTTCTCCATCGAGACCTACCAGGAGCACCACCCGTTCAAGCCCATGTATGCGCCGGTGAAGTCCATCGACACGCCGGACCCGCTGACCGCGGTGTTCAACCTGAGCAACCCGCACCCGGCGATCCTGCTGGCGTTCTCCTCGCAGCTCGGCGTGGTCATTCCGAAGCATGTCTATGGCAATACCGACAATATCCGCCAGCACCCGCAGAACAGCCAGGACATCGTCGGCTCCGGCCCCTTCAAGCTGAAGGAGTTCAAGCCCGGCGAATACATCATCCTGGAGCGCAACGAGGACTATTTCCTCGAGGGCAAGCCCTATATCGACCGGATCGTCTACAAGAAGATCGCCGAGAACACGAGCCGCGTGATCGCGCTGGAGAAGGGCGATGTGGACCTGACCGCCTTCGAGTCCGACGCGCCGGTCCTCGACCGCCTGAAGAAGAATGAGCACCTGACCCTGACGCCGGACGGCTATTCGGCCATCGGCCCGCTGGAGTGGCTGGCCTTCAACACCAAGCGCAAGCCCTTCGACGACAAGCGCGTGCGCCAGGCGATCGCCTACGCCATCGACAAGGAGTTCATCCTCAAGGTGCTCTACGGCGGCTATGCGCAGCGCTCGCTCGGCCCGATCCATCCGGGCAGCGTGTTCGCGCCGAAGGACGTGAACCCCTACGACTACGACGTCGAGAAGGCGAAGGCGCTGCTGGACGAGGCCGGCTACACGCCGGACGGTGACGGCATCCGCATCCGCACCACGCTCGACTACATCCCCGCCGGCGGCACCTGGAAGCGCAAGACCGAGTTCGTCAAGGCGCAGCTCAAGAAGGTCGGCATCGACGTGACCATCAAGGCCTCGGCGGACTTCCGGGCCTGGATCAAGACCGTCTCCAACCACGAGTTCGACATGACGATGGACTCGGTCTTCAACTGGGGCGACCCGGTGATCGGCGTCCACCGCACCTACCAGTCCACGAACATCCGCCCGGGCGTGCCGTGGCACAACACCCAGCAGTTCCAGAACGCCGAGGTCGATGCGGTCATGGACAAGGCGGGCAAGGAGCTGGACCGCGACAAGCGCGCGGCGCTCTACGGGGAGATGCAGAAGCTGGTCGTCGATGAGGCGCCCATCGCCTATCTGCACACCTCGCCCTACCACACGGTCTTCAACCACGAGCGCGTCGGCAACCCGCCGGTGGATTCCATCTGGGGCGTCTGCTCGCCGTGGGACGAGGTCTATATCAGGTAGCCGGCCGGGCGCCGGGGCGGCGTAGCCTGAAGCCGCCCCGGCGCCGGGACCTCGGGACGAGGATGGCCGCGTCATCGCATTCCTGACCGTCATAGCCCAGCGACTCTTCTACGCTGCTGTGCTGCTGCTGGCCGTCGTCGTCTTCAATTTCATCCTCCTCTCGCTGGTGCCGGGCGACATCGCCGACACGCTCGCCGGGGAAAGCGGCGGCGCCAGCCAGGAGGTGATGGACGATATCCGGCGCACCTACGGGCTCGACCGCCCGTTCCACATCCAGCTGGCGACCTATGTCGGCAAGGTGGTCCAGGGCGACCTCGGCACGTCCTACTATTTCAACATGCCGGTCACCGAGCTCATCCTCGGGCGCGTCGCGCCGACCCTGCTGCTCGTGGTCACGGCGCTGGTGCTCGCCATCCTGATCGGCACGCTGTTCGGCGTCATCGCCTCGCGCCGGCCGAACGGGCTGTTCAGCCATTTCGTCACCGTGCTCGCCCTGGTCGGCTTCGCGGCGCCGGTGTTCTGGACCGCCTTCCTGCTGATCGTGCTGTTCGTCGCCATGCTGGAGATCATGCCGCTCTCGGGCCTGGTGGACCCGACCACGCCGAGGGGCACGCTCACATGGTATCTCGACGTGCTGCACCACCTGTTCCTGCCGGTGCTGTCGCTGTCGTCGATCTACCTGGCCTCTTACAGCCGCCTTGCGCGCGCCAGCATGATGGACGTGCTCGGCTCCGACTACATCCGCACCGCCCGCGCCAAGGGCCTGGGCGAGACCTCCGTCACCTACAAGCACGCGCTCCGCAATGCGGTCATCCCGGTCATCACCATCGCCGGGCTCCAGTTCTCGCACATCTTCTCGGGCGCGGTGGTGGTGGAGACCGTGTTCACCTGGCCGGGGCTGGGCACGCTCGCCTTCGAATCGATCCTGCGCGGCGACACGCCGACCATCATGGGCATCCTGTTCTTCTCGGCCATGATCGTCATCGTGGTCAATCTGCTGACCGACCTTACATACCGGCTGGTGGATCCGAGAATCCGCTCGGCGCGCAACGCATGACGGACCGTCCGACAACGGCGCCGGAAAGCGGCCCCGAAGCCGTCCGCGTCGAGCGTCCGGTCGTCGAGTTCCTGCGCATGTATGTGCGCAACTGGGCGGCCGTTGCCGGGTTCATCGTGTTCGCGGCAATCGTGTTCGCGGCGCTCTTTGCGCCCGTGATCCTGGCCGTGGACCCGTTCGATATGGTGTGGATGCCCTTCACCCCGCCGGGGCAGGACGGCTATATCCTCGGCACCGACAATCTCGGCCGCGACATGTTCACGGCCATCGTTTACGGCGCGCGCGCCACCCTCGTGGTGGGCGGCTCGGCGGCGGGGCTCACCATCGTCATCGGCCTCACCATCGGCTCGCTCGCCGGCTATTACCGCGGCTGGGTGGACGAGGTGCTGATGCGGATCACCGAGTTTTTCCAGGTGCTGCCGCCGCTGTTGCTGGCCATGGTGCTGGTGGCGCTCTTCGAGCCGACCCTGCCGACGGTCGCCATCGCCATCGGCGTCGTGACCTGGACGGGCGTCGCCCGTCTGGCGCGGGCCGAGTTCATGCGCATTCGCGAACTGGAGTTCGTGAAGGCCGCGCGGTCCATCGGGTCGCGCGACCGGCGCATCATCTGGCGCGTGATCCTGCCCAATGCGCTGCCGCCGCTGATCGTCAATGCCGCGCTGACCGTCGGCATCGCGATCCTGTTCGAGGCGGCGCTCAGCTTCCTCGGGCTCAGCGACCCCAATGTGATGAGCTGGGGCAAGATCATCGGCGACAACCGCGACTACCTGCTGGACGCCCCCTGGACCGTCACCATTCCGGGTGTGGCGATCTTCCTGACCGTGCTGGCGGTGAGCCTGATCGGGGACGGGCTGAACGACGCCTTCAACCCCCGGCTCAGGGAGCGCTGAGCCGTGGACGCCGCCGCGCCGCTGCTCGAAGTCGAGGACCTCGAGGTCGAATTCCGCACGCGCCAGGGCACGGCCAGGGTGCTGGACGGCGTCGCGCTGTCTCTCCAGCCGGGCCGGACGCTCGGCATTGTCGGCGAGTCGGGATGCGGCAAGAGCATGACGGCGCTGTCGATCATGCGCCTCGTGCCGGTGCCGCCCGGACGGATCGGCGCGGGCGCGGTCCGGCTCAAGGGGGAGGACCTGCTGCAGGCCAGCGAGAAACGGATGCGGGAGGTGCGCGGCAAGGACATCTCCATGATCTTCCAGGAGCCGATGACCTCCCTCAATCCGGTCTATTCCATCGGCGACCAGATCGCCGAGACCGTGCGCCTGCATGAGGGGCTCAGCCGCCGGGACTCGCTCGACCGCGCCATCGAAATGCTGAAGGCGGTCCACATTCCCGCCGCCGAACGGCGCGTGCGCGAGTTTCCCCACCAGATGTCGGGCGGCATGCGCCAGCGCGTGATGATCGCCATGGCGCTTGCCTGCCGGCCGAGCGTGCTGATCGCGGACGAGCCGACGACGGCGCTCGATGTCACCGTGCAGGCCCAGGTCTTCGACCTGCTGAAGGAGCTGCAGGAAAAGACCGGCACGGCGATCATCCTCATCAGCCACGACATGGGCGCCATCGCCGAAATGGCCGACCGCGTGATGGTCATGTATGCCGGGCGGATCGTCGAGGAGGCCGCGACCGACGAGATTCTCGAAAGCCCGAAGCATCCCTATACTCGGGGGCTGATCGCCTGCGTGCCGCATATGGAGGAAGAGCCGCCTCCCGAGCGCGGCGCGCTCACCGAAATCCCGGGCGTCGTGCCGGCGCTGACCGACCTCGGGTCCGGCTGCTCCTTCGCGCCGCGCTGCGACCATGCGACCGACCTCTGCCGGAGCCGGGCGCCGGGGCCCTTCGCGGTCGGCGCGGACCACCGGGCCGCCTGCTGGCTCTATGACGAGGCGGGCGCGGCATGACGGGCGCGGAGACACAGGGCGGCGGCGCCGACTACCTGCTGGACGTCCGCGATCTCAAGGTCCATTTCCGCCTGCCCCGCCGCAATGTCCTGACCCCCGGCGGCACGGTTCATGCCGTGGACGGCATCAGCTACAGGGTGCGCCGGGGCTCGACCTTCGGAATCGTCGGCGAAAGCGGCTCGGGCAAGACGACCGCCGCCCTTGCCGCCATGCGCCTCGTGCCCGTCACCGGCGGGTCGATCCGGCTGGACGGCGTCGAGATGACGGTGCTGGGAGGCGACGCGCTGCGCGAGATGCGCCGCAAGATCCAGATCGTGTTCCAGGACCCCTATTCGTCGCTCAATCCGCGCATGCGCGCCGGCGCCATCGTGCGCGAGCCGATGGACCTCATGGATGTGGGCGACCCCGCCGAACGGGACCTCCGGGTCGCCGAGCTCTTCGACCGCGTCGGCCTCCGGCCCGAACAGGCAGCGCTCTTCCCGCACCAGTTCTCGGGCGGCCAGCGCCAGCGGATCGGCGTCGCGAGGGCGCTCGCGACGCAACCGGAGCTGATCGTCTGCGACGAGCCCGTCTCCGCCCTCGATGTGGCGATCCAGGCGCAGATCCTGAACCTGCTCCGCGAATTGCAGGAGGGGTTCGGCCTCACCTACCTGTTCATCTCGCACGACCTCGGCGTGGTGCAATATATCTGCGACGACATCGCGGTGATGTATCTCGGCGAGATCGTCGAGCAGTCGGACCGCGTTTCGCTGTTCACCCTGCCGCTGCATCCCTACACTTGGGCGCTGATCTCGGCCGTGCCTTCCGCGAGGCGCCGCACCGGCGGGCAGGACGGCAGGGTCCGCCTCCAGGGAGACCCGCCCAATCCCATCGACCCGCCGCCCGGCTGCCGCTTCGCGCCGCGCTGCCCCTTCGCCGTGGACCGGTGCCACCGCGAAAAGCCGGCCCTGCGCGAGGTGCGCGCGGGACACCTGGTCTCCTGCCACCTGGTCGGGGACGACTGCGTGCCTCCCCACGCGGCCGTCGCCGGCGCTTGCTAGCGGGCGGCCATCCGCTTCCGTTCGCTCCCGAAAGCTTTTATCCATATCCCTTCCGCATCTGCCGCATCCCGAAACACGGACGGAGGCCCCACGACGCCATGCCCGAACTCTTCGAAATCCTGCACGGCACCCGCGCCATGCGCCGGCTGAAGCCGGACCCGGTGCCGGACGAGCTGATCCGCAAGATCCTGGAGGCCGGCGCGTCGGCCGCCAATGGCGGCAATTTCCAGCGCTGGCGGTTCCTGGTCATCAAGGACCGCGAGATCAAGAAGGCGGTCAAGGTGCATTACAAGCGCGCCTTCGACGAGATCATCGGGCCGCGCTACAAGACAAGCGCGCCGCCGCCCGGCAGCTCGGCGGCGAAATACCACCGCCAGCATGACGCCGTCGAATATCTGACGGACCATTTCGACGAGGCGCCCGTGTGGATCGTTGCCTGCCTCCAGGAAGGCGAGGCGCCGACCCGCATGTCGGGCGCCTCGATCTACCCGGCCGTGCAGAACATGCTGCTGGCGGCGCGCGGGCTCGGCCTCGGCGCCACGCTCACCACGCGCCACCTCTTCTTCGAGGAGGACAGCGAACGCGCGCTCGGCCTGCCGCCCGGGGTGTGTTCATACGCCATCCTGCCGATCGGCTGGCCGATGGGGAATTTCGGCCCGGTCGGCCGCGGGCCGCTCGAGGAGATCGTTTATCTCGACCGCTGGGGCGAACGCTGGGACGCGCTGAGCCCGGCATCGAACGACGGGGAATAGCCGCGATGATTACCGTTCACGGACGCAACAACTCGATCAATGTGCAGAAGGCGATGTGGGCGGTCGGCGAGGTCGGCGCCGCCTGCGAACGGCTGGATGTCGGCGGGCCGTTCGGCGGCAACGACACACCCGAATACCGCGCCATGAACCCGAACGGCCTGGTGCCGGTGCTCGTCGATGGCGACACGGTGATCTGGGAGAGCCACACCATCGTCCGCTATCTGGGCGCGGTCCACGGTGCCGGCGGGATCTGGCCCGAGGACCCGGCGGAACGGACGCTCGCCGACCGCTGGATGGACTGGGCGACCGCCTCCCTGCAGCCGCACATGACGCCCGTTTTCTGGGGCATGGTCCGCACGCCGGAAGCTGAGCGGGACATGGATGCGATCGGCCGCGCGGCCACCGCGCTGCAATCGGTCTGGGGCATTCTGGACGCTCATCTGGACGGGCGCGATTTCGTCGCCGGCGACCGCTTCACCATGGGCGACATTCCCGTGGGCGCCTTCTACTGCCGCTATGTGCGCCTGCCCGGCATCGAGCGCGCCAGCCTGCCCAATTGCGACGCCTGGCTTGCCCGGCTCCGGGACCGTCCGGCCTTCGCCGAGCATGTAGGCGGCATCCCGCTGACCTGACGCGGCGCTTCAGAACAGCGTTCCCTGGTCCGCCTTGCGCGCGCGGCCCGCTCCGTCCTTCACGATGCGGGCCGCCGCCTCGCCGTCCGCGAAGACGATCCCGACCCGCGCCCGCTGCCGGGCCTCCGCCGCCGAGACGACGGGACCGCTCTCGTCCTGCACCAGCGCAAAGCCGCGCTCCAGCACGCGGCGGTAGGAGGAACTTTCGAGCAGCGCGCCGGTCCGGTCCAGCCGGTGCGCCTGCGCCTCCACCGCCTGGCGCCCGGTTCGCAGGAAGGCCGCGCCCAACGCCGCCAGCCGTTCCTGCTGCGCTTCCAGAAGCGCGCGCGGCCGGCCGAACCGCTCCGAGAGTTGCGCCAGCCCGGCGGCGGCCAGGGCCACGCGGGCGCGGAGCCCCGCCTCGATGCGCTCGCCCCTGTCGTCCAGCCTCTGGCTCGCCTGCTCCAGAAGCGCCGTCGGCGCGGGCAGGCCCCGCGCGAGGCCTGCGACCTGCGCCCGGCGCTCCTGCACGAGGCGCGCGCCGGCGGCCAGCAGCCGCTCTCCCTGCCCGCCGGTCCGGGCGAGAAGCTCGGCGCGGACGGGCACCGCCATTTCCGCCGCTGCGGTGGGCGTCGGCGCGCGAAGGTCGGCGGCGAAATCGATCAGCGTCGTGTCGGTCTCATGGCCGACCGCCGAGATCAGCGGGATGGCGCAGCGGGCCGCCGCACGCACGGCCGCTTCCTCGTTGAAGGCCCAGAGGTCCTCCAGCGAGCCGCCGCCTCGCGCCACGATCAGCACATCGGGGCGCATCTCCGGCGGCAATGCCCCCATGCCGTCCACCGCTTCGGCGATCCGCTCCGCCGCGCCCTCGCCCTGCACCGGCACGGGCCAGACCAGCGCATGGCGGGGGAAGCGCTCGCGCAGCCGGTGCAGGATGTCGTGCAGCACCGCCCCGCCGAGCGAGGTGACGATGCCGATGCGCTCCGGCAGGAAGGGGATCGGCCGCTTGCGGTCCGCGTCGAACAGCCCCTCTTCGGCAAGGCGGCGGCGGCGCTCCTCCAGCAGCTTCAGCAGCGCGCCCTCGCCGGCGAGGTCGAGTGCGTCCACGACCAGCTGGTAGGCGGAGCGCGCGCCATAGGCCGTCACCCGCCCGGTCGCGACGACCTCCATACCGTCTTCCGGGCGGAGTCCGAGCCGGCCCGCCGCGCCGCGCCAGCACACGGCGTTCAGCACGTCGCGGTCGTCCTTCAGGTTGAAATAGAGGTGCCCGGACGCGGCGCGCTTGAAGCCCGAAACCTCGCCGCGCACGCGGACGCGCGGAAACTCGGCCTCCAGATTGCGGCGAACGGCCGCCGAGACCTCGCCGACCGAGTATTCCGGTATGTTGGAGAGCGGCGGCGCCTGCGTCATGGCTGCCGGAGATACACGCGAATCGGGAGGGCGTGAAGGCCATGCGGGTTCTGGTGGTGGGCGGCGGCGGGCGCGAACATGCGCTCGCCTGGACGATAGCGGCCTCGCCGCTGGTGGAGCGGCTCTGCTGCGCGCCGGGCAATCCCGGCATTGCCGCCGAGGCCGACTGCGTGGCGGTCGCCGCCGGGGATGTCGAGGGCCTGGCGGCGTTCGCGCGGGAGGAGCGCATGGACCTCGTCGTCGTCGGGCCGGAAGCGCCGCTGGCGGCCGGGCTGGCGGACCGGCTCAGGCAGGACGGCATCGCCGTATTCGGGCCGGACAGGGCGGCAGCGCGGCTCGAAAGCTCCAAGGCGTTCATGAAGGACCTCGCGCGCCGCGCCGGCATTCCGACCGCCGGCTTCGCCGTGTTCGACGATGCCGGTGCCGCCCTTGCCCACATCCGGGAGCGCGGCGCGCCGGTCGTGGTGAAGGCGGACGGCCTCGCCGCCGGCAAGGGCGTCACGGTCGCCGCGACGGTGGAGGAAGCCGAGGCGGCCGTGAGCGCGGCGATGGTGGAGCGCGCCTTCGGCGAGGCGGGCGCGACGGTCGTGATCGAGGACCGCCTTGCGGGAGAGGAGGTGAGCGCCTTCGCGCTGGCGGACGGCGAGCGCGTGCTGATGCTGGAGACGGCCCAGGACTACAAGCGCGCCGGCGAGGGCGACACCGGCCCCAATACCGGCGGCATGGGCAGCCATTCGCCCGCGCCGCCGGTGACGCCGGAGCTTGCCGCCAGGATCGAGAACGAAATCTTCCTGCCGGCCGTCCGGCAGATGGCGGCGGACGGCACGCCCTATCGCGGCGTGCTGTTCGCCGGCCTCATGATCGAGGACGGGAACCCGAAGCTGCTGGAGTTCAATGTCCGCTTCGGCGACCCGGAGACGCAGGCGCTGATGCTGCGGCTGCGCTCGGACCTGCTGCCGGCGCTGGTCGCGGCGGCCGAGGGCGACCTCTCGCATGTCGATCTCCGCTGGTCGGACGAGGCGTCGGTCTGCGTGGTCATGGCGAACCGGGGCTATCCGGGGCCCTATGAGCGCGGCGGCGAGATCGCCGGCCTCGACCGGCTGCCGGACGGCGTCACCGTCTTCCATGCCGGCACGGCGGCGGGCGAAGGCGGGCGCGTGCTCGCGACGGGAGGCCGCGTTCTGGGCGTGTGCGCGGCCGGCGCCACCCGCGGCGAGGCGCGGGCGCTGGCCTATCGCGGCGTCGATGCGATAGACTGGCCGGGCGCATTCTGCCGCCGGGACATCGCGCAAACCGGCGCATAAGCGGAAGGAAGGCCCATGACGGCGCTCGAACCCATCACCGGCCCGTCGGTCTGGCACGGCGGCGCGCTCATGCGGCGCGACGACTGGATCGTGACGCTCGACGCCGCCGAGATCGCCGAACTCGAAGCGGCGGCGAGGGCCGCGCTCGACCGCGACCTGACGGGGCTCGCCCGCGCCGACCTGCCGCTCCCCCGCCTCGACGCGCGCCTCAGGGAGATGCGCGACGCCGTGGTCGAGGGCTGCGGCTTCGCGCTCATGCGCGGCCTGCCGGTGGACGACTGGCCGCGCGAGGTCGCCGCGCGCGCCTTCTGGGCCATCGGGTCGCGCATCGGCATGCCCGTCTGCCAGAACCCCGACGGGCACCTGCTCGGCCATGTGAAGGACCTCGGCGTCAACGCCTGGGCGCCCGACAAGCGCGGCTACCAGTCCGCGGCCGAACTGCCCTTCCACACCGATATCGGCGCGGAGATCGTCGGCCTGTTCTGCCTCGTCCCGGCGCGGACGGGCGGCCTCTCCAGCATCGTCAGCGCGGGCGCGGTCTGGAACCGCATCCTCGAACGCCGCCCGGACCTTGCGAAGGTGCTCGCAGAGCCCTTCCTGATCGACCGCCGCGGCGAGGAGGTGGACGGCCAGCTTCCCTGGTACGAGATGCCGGTCTTCATGCAGGCCGCCGACGGGCGCATGACGGTCAACCTCGTGCGGCGCTTCATCGATTCCTGCACGCGGCACGACGGCGCGCCGGAGCTCGCGCCCGAGCAGGTCGAGGCGCTCGACTTCCTGGAGCTGATCGCCGCCGATGCGGACCTTCGCCTCGACATGGACTTCCAGCCGGGCGACATCCAGTGGATCGACAACCTGGCGGTCCTGCACACGCGCACGGCCTATGAGGAACTGCCGGGCCGCAAGCGCCACCTCTACCGGATCTGGCTCGCCGTGCCGGACGGGCGCGCCGTGCCGGAGCCGTTCTTCCACCGCCACGGCCGCGACCCGGCCACGGGCCGCCCGCTCGGGCTCCGGCTTCCGGCGCATGTCCGGCCGACGGCCCCGCTCGACGCGATGGAGGCCGCGGCCGCCTGACCATCGCCTATTTCTTCGCCTCGACGCCGAGGATCGAACCGGTCACCGCGCGCGGGTCGCGCTCGGGCCAGCGGCCCGCATCCACCTGGGCGAAGAACTCCCCGCAGATGCGGTTGAATTCGTCCGGGTCCTCGATGTTGATGGTGTGGCCGCAATTGACCATCACCGAGAGCGCCGCCGAGGGGATGGTCTGCTTCATCAGCACGCCCGGCAGCAGGCAGGGCCAGTCCTCGTCGCCGGTCAGCACCAGGGTCGGCACCCGGAGCGCCGCCATCTCGTCGGTCAGGTCGTAGAGCGACGGCCGCCGCGCCTGGAGGCCGCGCATGGTGGCCGCCGCGCCCGCCTGCGAATGTTCGGCAAGCTGGTCGCGGAACTCGCGCCAGCCGCGCGGGTCCTTGTTCTCGAACTGCACCCGGGTCGGGCCTTTCGAGTAGATGTCGGCGAAGGCGTCCATCCCGTCCCGTTCGATCAGCTCCGCCGTCGCCTCGGCCTCGGCCTTGAACTGCGCGCGCTTGTCGGGCTCCGCCCCGTAGCCGCAGCCGGCCACGACCAGCGAGATCGCGCGGGCCGGGTGCCGGAAGCCGAAATGCAGGGTGGCGAACCCGCCCTTGGAGAGCCCGCAGACATGCGCGCGGTCGATGCCGGCCGCGTCCATGACGGCGGCGATGTCGTCCGCGGCGCGCGTCTGGCTGTAGCTCGAGGGCGCCTCCGGCACCTCGGAGGGCGGGTAGCCGCGCGCATTGTATGCGAGCGCGCGGTAGCGGTGCGCGAAATGCCGCATCTGCGGCTCCCAGGAGCGCATGTCGCCCGCGAATTCATGCACGAAGACGACCGGCGTCCCCGACCCGGCCTCCTCGTAATACAGGCGCACCCCGTCATCGGTCGTTGCGTAAGGCATGGGCTCTTCAGTCCTCCATTGCGGGCCGGTTGCACCGGAGCATAGCCCGACATGCCCGCCCGGGGTAACGGCCGGCAGGCCTGCCCTTGCGCCGCCCCGGATCCCGCCTGTCCCGCGCCCCCCGGGCAGGCAAGCCGGGGCCTCGCCTGCGCCCTTCCGCGCCCCCCCTTTGTCACCCCGGCCCCGCACCCCCCTTTGTCACCCCGGACTTGATCCGGGGTCCAGCCGCGGCTTTCCCGACTGCTGCCATCGTTGGAGGGCGGGCGCGACGGCCGGGTCCGGCGCAACGGCCGTGCTGGACCCCGGCTTCCCCGCTCGGGGGCGGGGACAGGCTCGGGCCGGGGTGACAAACAGGGGGCGAGGGCGGCGAATAAGGGGCGCCGGCGGCCTTCTCGCGCCGTGTCATGAAATGTCATGTTTTGTCATGGTCGGGGGCGGAACCGCCGTCTCCGGGCGGGTTGAAGGGGCCGGCCCTTCGGAGCCGGTCGAGGCCGTCCTGCCGGCCTTGCCGGATGCCGTGCCGTGGCGGCAGCAGGCTTCCCGGCGGGTGGAGAGGGAGAGGGTCGGATCGGGAAAGGTCATGGGGCAACTCCTTCATTCCGTTTCGGTTCGACGGCCATGCCGCCCCGGCACCGGAGCGACCCTGTTTCGCGCGTATCCCGCGCGCGCCTGTGCGCGGCTGGGCGCGCGTATCGCGGCGGCGCGGCTCGCGCGCCTGATTGCGCGCGCGAGACGCAGGACACACTTCGCCTGTCGGCTGAATCGGGGTCGTTCCGCACCGGGCCGGCGCGAGCGGGAAGCGGCTCCGGATGCCTCTTCCCTCGGACCCATCATACCACTGTTTTCTGAAATGCAAGCCTCCAAAGGAGAAATATTACCTGCATATAATGAACACATTGCCGCACCCGCCGCCACAGCCCCCTCCCAGCCTCCCGGGCCTTTGCCGGGCCGCGCGGCCGCCGGCCCCCTCCCGGCCTCCCCCGCAAGCGGGAGAGGAGAAAGATTGAGGGGGAGGAGAGAGATTGAAGCGGCGGGCGCGAAAAAAGCGGGCCGCCCGGAGGCGGCCCGCCCGTCAGTCCCTGTGAGGGGACGGCCTAGAAGTGGATGTCCAGGCCGGTCACGAAGATCGTGCCTTCCGAGCCCGCACCCTTGTTCGCGGTGTCGTCCTCGATGGCGATGATCGACGACTTCCAGTCCACGCCCGGCGCCAGCTTGTAGCCGGCCGAGAGCCCGGTCGCGGTCCGCTCGTCGCCGTTCTCGCGCTCGTGGCTCATGTGGTCGATGCTGACCGACATCGGGCCGTCCGAGTAGCTGATGCCGACCGCCCAGGTGTCCGACTGCTTGGACTCGTCCTCGACGAACTTGTGCATCGCGTTGACGGTCGCGTCGCCGACGACGGCCTCTTCAACGAACTTGGTAGAATCGGTAGAGTCAGCGGTGCCAGCGAAAGCTGCCCTCTCACCTGCGAAGACCGCGTTGCTGCGGTCGCAGGCAATCATGTCGCCTTCGGCGGCCGCCTCGACGGCCGCCACTCTGGGGGTAGTCGCGGTGGCGGCTGCTGCATCAATTGCCGGTACTCCGGCCGTGCCCATCGCATAGCACTTGGACACGTAGGCGCCATCGTCGCGAGTAGCGAAGGAAGCGCCGAAGGTGAACGCGCCCATGCCGACCTGGAGACCGACATTGGTGAAGGTCTTGTCGTCGTGACCCTTCATCATGTCGTCCATGTCCTTCATGGCCTGGGTGTGACGCATGTCGGACAACATATTGTCCCCGTCGAGGTCGAAGGTGGTCATGCCGGTGTTCGAGACATTGACATGCCCCAGCGAGACCTTGATCGACATGTCGCCGACCGTCTCGTTGAAGTTGATGCCCGCGGCCCACACCGAGTCGTCATTGTTCTTCGGGTCGCCACCGGCCGAGTTCTCGTTCTTCGAGTCCGGGCCGTAGGACACGCCCACCTGCACGCCGTTCACGCGCGGCGTGATGTAGATGATGTTCCGGTTGTCGCCGGGGATCGTCCAGCCCGCGGTCTCCAGGTAAACGCCCGGGACCCAGTTCTGCGTGTCGCCGGCATTGATGCCGATGCCCGCGCCGAAGCCCGCCGCATAATGCGTGCGCGCATGGATCGGGTCGCGCTGGCCGATCTCGATCGTGCCGAACTCGCCGCTCATGCGCACGAAGGACTCGTCGATCTCGGTGTCGTCGCCCTTTGCCGCACCCGATGCAGGTTCGCTGCCATCCATATGCTGCTCGTTGGCCGCCTCAAGCTCGACATGCACGCTGAACTTCAGCCCGCTGTCGGACTCGAGCGAGCCCGAGAAGTGGATTTCCGCGTCCTGCTGGACGTCGAAGCCGCCGTCCACGCCCTTGTCGTCGCGGTTGGCGTAGCCGACCCAATTTTCCATGTAGCCGCCCACGCCGAGGCTGAGCATGTCAGCCGCCGAGGCCGGCCCCGCGACCGTAAACCCGGCGCATGCAAGCGCGCCGGCGGCCGCGGTCGTCATGAGGAAATTTCTCATAATCCCCGTTGCGGGACGTTCTGCTGGAATTTCCCATAATTCCTGTGGCCGTCCTGCGACGGTAAAAAGGCTCGATTTCCCGATTCAGGACGGCAGGGCCACGGGCGCCCCGAATGTGTCGCGCCGCTGCAACAGGTCCCGCCCGCCGGTGGGGATTCCCCGAACGGCGCCTCCTTCACGGCCGGCGCAGCATGGCGCCGTTGTCGGACCTCGGACGGGTAGTTCGCCGGACTGCGGCCCCTGCGGGATGCTGCCGTAAGCCCCCGGGGCGTCAGCCGGCGCGCCCGGCGGCGGCGCGCAGCATGGCGACGGCGCATTCGACGGCGGCGCGGCGTATCTCTGCGCGGTCGCCGTCGAGATGGCGTCTGGACGCCGCCGTTTCGCCGCCGGCGGCCGCCACCGCCAGCCAGACCGTGCCGACCGGCTTTTCGGCCGAACCGCCGCCCGGGCCGGCCACGCCCGTGACGGCGACGGCGAGATGGGCGTCCTGCCCGGCGCGGGCGAGCGCGCCGGCCGCCATTTCCCGCGCCGTTTCGCCGCTGACCGCGCCGTGGGCGGCGAGGGTTTCCGCGCGGACGCCGAGCATTTCCTGCTTGGCCTCGTTGGAATAGGTGACGAAGCCGCGCCCGACGACGTCGGAGGAGCCCGGTATCTCCGTCATCAGCGAGGCGATGAGGCCGCCGGTGCAGGACTCGGCCGTCGTCAGCCGGAGGCTCTTCGCGCGACATGCGTCGAGCAGGGCTTCCGCCGCTTCCAGCAGGTCATCCGAAAAGAACGCCATGTCCCAGCCCCCAATCGGCAAGATGGAGCAGCGCGGCCGCGCAGGCCGCCGCCGCCACGTCGTCCGCCATCACGCCCGCGCCGCCGGCGATCCTGCGCTCGATCCATCCTATCGGCGGCGGCTTGGCGATGTCGAACAGGCGGAAGGCGGCGAAGCCGAGTGCGTAGGCGAGGAGGTCGAGCGGCAGCGTCGCCAGCACCAGCCATTGCCCCACGACCTCGTCGACCACGACCGCGCCGGCGTCGCGCTCGCCCGTTTCGCGCTCGTGGCGCGAGGCCGCATGGCAGCCGGCGAGGCCCAGCAGCACGGCGGCGGCGGCCAGCGCCCAGGGTCCGCCCGCCCAGACGATCGCCCAGGCCGGGGGCAGGGCGGCAAGAGAGGCCCAGCTTCCCGGCGCTCCGGGGAGGCGGCCCAGACCGAAGACGGTGGCGACAGGGTGTTCCGGCTTCACGGCAGCGACAGGGTCGCCGTGGCCTGGGCGGCAATGCCCTCGCCGCGCCCGGTGAAGCCCAGCCGCTCCGAGGTCGTCGCCTTGACGGACACCCGGTCCGCCGGAATGGCCAGTATGCGCGCGAGTTCGGCCCGCATGGCGTCGCGGTGGGGGCCGATGCGCGGCGCCTCGCAGACCAGCGTGACATCGCAATGCAGGATGCGGGCGCCCCGGGCGGACGCGATGTCGCGCGCATGGGCGAGGAACAGCTCGGAGGCCGCGCCGCGCCATTCGGGGTCGCTCGGCGGGAAATGCCGGCCGATATCGCCGTCGGCCAGTGCGCCGAGGATCGCGTCGGTGAGCGCGTGCATGCCGACATCGGCGTCGGAATGGCCGGCAAGCGCCCTGTCATGCGCAATGCGGACGCCGCAGAGGGTGACGCCGTCGCCCGGCACCAGCCGGTGGACATCGAAGCCATTGCCGGTGCGGATGTCGGGAGCAGAAAGCCGGGCCGCGTCGCCGGGTTCCGTGACCTTTTCGAGCCTGGCGTCGCCCTCGACCACGGCGACGCTCAGGCCGGCGGCCTCGGCAAGCGCCGTGTCGTCCGAAAACGCGCCGGGAGCGGCCTGCCTGTGGGCTTCGAGAAGGGCGGAAAAGCGGAAGCCCTGGGGCGTCTGGATGCGCCAGAGCCCGTCGCGGGAGACCGTGCCGGCGGACCGGCCGTCCTCCACCCGCTTCAGCGTATCGGCGACGGGCAGGCCGGGCGCTGCGCCGTCATGCGTCTCCAGCGCCTCCAGTATGCGCCGCACGACCGCCGGAGGGAGGTCCGGGCGCGCGGCGTCGTGGACCAGCACATGCCCCGGCGGATCGGCGGCCAGCGCCTCCAGGCCGTTGCGGACGCTCGCCTGCCGGTCCGGCCCCCCGAAGACCGGCGGCAGGAGGTCGAGCCCGGCGGTCGCCGCGCGGTAGCGCCCGCCGTCGTCGGGATGGATGACGCAGGCGACCGGCATGAAGGGGCGGAGCGCCATCGCGGCGGCGGCCAGAACCGTCCTGTCGCCCAGGGGCAGATACTGCTTGGGCTCCGGGCCGCCGAAGCGCGTTCCGCGGCCTGCCGCGACGATAAGGGCGATCCGGTCCCGCATGGCGGCAGAGCATATTCCAGAACCGCGGCGGCGGCGCAACGGGTCGATCGCTGCAATCCATAGTTGATTATGATTTGTGCAATCGCTATCCCGGTCACAAAACAGGCACTTCGGACGGCCATGACAGATGCAGCGGCGATAATTTCCGCCCTGAGCGCGGCGGTGTTGACGGTGGACCGGACCGGCGCGGTCACCTCCTTCAACCCGGCCGCGGAGGGCTTGCTGAACACAGGCGCGCCGCAGGCCCTGGGGCAGCCTCTCAGCCGAATCCTGCCGGAGGACCACCCCCTGTTCGGCATGATCGAGACCGTGCGCGAGCAGGGCGTCAACCTCACCGAATACGAGGTTTCCGTCGAGACGCCGCGCGTGAAGCTGCCCGTGGCGGTCGCGCAACTGTCTCCCGTCGCCGAGGAGGCAGGGGCCGTGGCGGTCATGCTCGTGCCGATGACGCTTGCCCGCGAGATCGACAGGCACCTCGTGCATCGGGGCGCCGCGCGGTCCGTCGGCGGCATGGCGGCCATGCTCGCCCACGAGATCAAGAACCCGCTTGCCGGAATCCGGGGCGCCGCCCAGCTTATCGAGGCGAATGTCGATACGGGCGACCGGGAGCTGGCGGCGCTCATCCGCGAGGAGGCGGACCGGGTGGCGGCGCTCGTCAACCGCATGGAAGCATTCGCCGGGCCGGACGGCCTCGACCGCAAGCCCGTCAATATCCACGAAGTGCTGAACCGGGTGCGGAAGGTTTCCGAGACGGGGTTCGCCTCGAAGATCGCGTTCGTGGAGGAATACGACCCCTCGCTGCCGCCGGTCCCGGGCGACCATGACCGGCTGGTGCAGGTGTTTCTCAACCTCGTGAAGAACGCCGCCGAGGCCTGCCCCGAAGACGGCGGCGAGATCCTGTTGCGCACCGTTTATCGCCACGGCGAGAGGCTTGCGGTTTCCGGGAGCGGCAGGCGCATACATCTGCCGCTCGAGGTGACCGTGCAGGACAATGGCCGCGGCATTCCGGAGGAGCTGCACAGGACGCTGTTCGACCCCTTCGTGAGCGGCAAGCAGGGCGGGCAGGGGCTCGGCCTCTCGCTCGTCGCCAAGATCGTGGACGAGCATGCCGGCGCCGTCGCCTTCGAGAGCGAGCCCCGGCGCACTGTCTTTCGCGTCCTGCTGCCTGTAGATACCGAGGAAGGAGGTGTGCGGTGAGCGCCACCGTTCTTGTCGCCGACGATGACCGCGCCGTGCGCACCGTGCTGAGCCACGCGCTCGGACGGGCCGGCTATGAGGTGAAGGCGACCAGCAATGCCGCCACGCTCTGGCACTGGGTGCAGGACGGCGAGGGCGACCTGGTGATTACCGATGTGGTGATGCCGGACGAGAACGGCCTCGACCTGGTGCCCCGGATCCGCCGGCGAAGGCCAGAGCTGCGCGTCATCGTGATGAGCGCCAGGTCCACCCTGCAGACCGCCGTCAAGGCGGCCGAGCGAGGCGCGTTCGAATATCTGCCCAAGCCGTTCGACATCGCGGAGCTGATCGGCATCGTGCAGCGCGCGCTGAGCGCGCCGCTGGCCGACCCGCCGGTCGAGCGGGAGGAGGACGAGGCCGGCCGCCTGCCGCTGATCGGCCGTTCGCCGGCGATGCAGGAAATCTACCGGGTGGTCGCGCGGCTGGTCGGCGTGGACCTCACGGTGACGATCACCGGCGAGTCCGGCACCGGAAAGGAACTCATCGCGCGGGCGCTGCACGACTACGGCGCCCGGCGCAACGGACCGTTCGTCGCCATCAACATGGCGGCAATCCCGAAGGACCTCATCGAAGCCGAATTGTTCGGGCATGAGCGCGGGGCCTTCACCGGCGCCTCGCAGCGCATGGCCGGGCGCTTCGAGCAGGCGGAAGGCGGCACGCTCTTCCTCGACGAGATCGGCGACATGCCGATGGAAGCGCAGACCCGGCTTCTGCGCGTGCTGCAGGAGGGCGAATACACCCGGGTCGGCGGCCGGCAGCCGCTCCGCGCCAATGTCCGCATCGTGGCCGCCACCCACCGCGACCTGCGCCTCGCCATCCGGCAGGGGCTGTTCCGGGAGGACCTCTTCTACCGGCTGAACGTGGTGCCGCTGCGCGTGCCGCCGCTGCGCCATCGCCGCGAGGACATTGCGGAGCTCGTAGCCCATTTCCTTGCCGTCGCGCGCCGCGAGGGCCTCGGCGCCAAGACGATCGACAGCGAAGCGATGCGCCGCCTGCGCGCCTATTCCTGGCCCGGCAATGTCCGCGAGCTCGAAAACCTCATCCGGCGGGTCGCCGCCCTTTACCCGCAGGACACGGTCGGCATCGACATCGTCGAGGCGGAACTGGCGGAGATCGCCGAGGAGGCGTCCGACGAGCTTCCCGCGCGCACGGAACGGGCCGAGTCGCTTGCCGAGGCGGTGGACATTCACTTGCGCCGGCACTTCGCGCTCGACGGCGACAACCTTCCGGAGGCGGGCCTTTACGAACGCATCGTCCGCGAGGTGGAGCGCCCGCTGATCCAGCATTGCCTGGCGGCGACGAACGGCAACCAGATCAGGTCCGCGGAAATTCTCGGCCTCAACCGGAACACGCTGCGCAAGAAGATCCGGTATCTCGAAATTCCGGTGGTTCGCGGCCTGCGCTGATGGCGGCGCGCTTCGAGAGCCTGCCGGCGGTGCGGAGATGGGCGGCGTTCGCCTTCGCCGGCCTCGCGGCGTTTTCCGGAGTGCTTACCTATCTGGCGATGACCGGCGCGGTGCCTTTCATTCCGCCGACCGTCGACAATGTCGTCATCCTGCTGGTTATAGACCTCGTCCTGCTGGTCCTGCTGGCGTCGGTGGTCGGATACCGGATGGCGGCGCTGTGGCGGGAACGCCGCCGCCGCCGCGGCGGCTCCCAGCTCCATGTGCGCCTCGCCGTGCTGTTCACCGCGGTCGCGCTGGTGCCGACGGTGCTCGTTGCGCTGTTTACCGTGCTGTTTTTCGACTACGGCCTGCACGGATGGTTCAGCCAGCGTGTGCAAACCGCCCTCGACCGGTCGCTCGCGGTGGCCGAGGCCTATGTGGAAGAGCACAGGCGCGTGCTCGTCTCCGACGCGCTGGCCATGGCGAACGATCTGAGCCGCGGCGGTCCGCTGCTGTTCGCCAACACGCGGGCCCTCGAGAATGTCCTCGAATCGCAGGCCGGCGCGAGGTCCCTCTCCGACGCCCAGGTTGTGGAGGCGGGAGGACGGGTGCTGGCGCGCTCGATGTTCTCCTTCGGCGTGGTCTTTTCGCCCGTGCCCGAATGGGCGCTGGAGGCGGCCCGGCGCGGCGAGGTCGCCATTCTGGAAGACAGGGACGGAGACCGGCTCGGCGCCCTGCTGCGCATCGCCGGCCTCGAAGAGACGTTCCTCTATATCGGGCGGTATGTGGACCCCATCGTGGTCAACCAGGTCACGCGGGTGCGCTCGGCCGTGGCGGAGTATGAATCGTTCGAGGGGCAGCGCACGACGATCGAATACACATTCGCGATGATGTTCGCGACGGTGGCCGCCCTGTTCGTGTTCGCCGCAATCTGGGTGGGGTTCAATATGGCCGCGCAGCTCGCGGAGCCGATCACGAACCTCATCTCGGCAGCCAACCGGGTGCGCGGCGGAGACCTGACCGCGCGGGTGCGGGTAGGCACCAGGGAAGGCGGCGAGATCGACGCGCTGGGCCGGGCCTTCAACCGCATGACCGATCAGATGGGGCGCCAGCAGACCGCGCTCATCGACGCAAATCTCGAACTGGAGGAGCGGCGGCGGTTCACGGAAGCCGTTCTGGCCGGCGTCGCGGTCGGCGTGGTCGGGTTGGATGCGGAACGCCGGGTGCATCTGCCCAACAGGGTCGCCTCCGACCTGCTTGGAGTGGATCTGATGGAGCATCTCGACCGCCCGCTGGTCGATGTCGTGCCTGCGTTCGGTGCGGCTCTGGAGGAAGCGGCCCGGCGGCCCGACCGGTCCGTCGAAACCGAGGTTGCAATAGAGCGCAACCGCGAACTGCGCGCCTTCCAGCTTCGCGTCACCGCGGAACCTTCGCCCGACGAGCGGGGCGGCTTTGTGCTCACATTCGCGGACATAACCGACCTGCAGTCCGCGCAGCGCATGGCCGCGTGGTCCGATGTTGCGCGCCGCATCGCCCACGAGATCAAGAATCCGCTCACGCCGATCCAGCTCGCCGCAGAGCGCCTCCGCCGGCGCTATGCAAAGGAGATCGAGGACGACCCCGAAACCTTTTCCCTGTGCATCGACATCATCGTGCGCCAGGTGGACGACATGCGCCGGATGGTGGACGAGTTCGCGTCCTTCGCCCGCATGCCGGCTCCCGCGCCGGCGGAGGCCGACCTCGCCGACATCGTTCGCCGGGCGGTTTTTCTGCAACGGGAAGCCGCCCCTAGCCTGGATATCGAGATGCGCCTGCCCGGCGGTCCCGTCCTGCAGGTCTGCGATGCGCAATTGCTCGGCCAGGCCTTAACCAACCTTCTTCTGAATGCGATTCAGGCGCTCGAAAACAGCGGCGGCAGCCGCATCCTCGTGGCGCTTTGCGAATCGCCCGGGCGGACCGAGATATCGGTGGAAGACGACGGGCCCGGCTTTCCCGCGGAATTGCGGCACCGGTTGACCGAACCCTATGTCACGACCAAGGGACGGCGCGGCGCGGGTCTCGGACTTGCCATCGTCCAGAAGATCGTCGAGGATCAGGACGCGGCGCTTCATCTGGAGGATGGCGAGGCCGGCGGTGCCCGTGCGCGGATCGTTTTCCGGCGCGGAGAGGCCGCCCTGGAGCCGGAACGGGGCCGACACCACGATGCATGACATCCTGATTGTCGATGACGAGCAAGACATCCGGCAGCTGATTACCGGCGTGCTCGAAGACGAAGGTTTTGAAGCGCGCAGTGCAAGCAATAGCGACAAGGCGCTGGAAGAGCTGCAGAAACGTCAGCCCAGCGTGCTGCTGCTCGATGTGTGGCTTGAGGGCAGTCGTTTGAGCGGCATGGACCTGCTGCGCCATGTGCGCAACCGGCATGCCGACCTGCCCGTGCTGATGATAAGCGGTCACGGCAGTATCGAGACCGCTGTCGCGGCGATCCGGGACGGCGCCTATGATTTCGTCGAGAAGCCGTTCACCACCGACAGGATACTGCTCGCGATCTCGCGCGCGATGGAGGCGTTCCGCCTGCGCCGCGAGAATGCCGAACTCCGGCTTCACACCGGGGCCGCGACGGAGCTGATCGGGCGGTCGCTCGAGATTTCCCAGACGCGCGGCCTGATCGAGCGCGTTGCGCCGACAGGCAGCCGGGTCCTCATCCAGGGCCCGCCGGGCAGCGGCAAGGAGGTGGCCGCGCGGATGATCCACCGCTGCTCGCGCCGCAGCGAAGGGCCTTTCGTCGTGGCCAACTGCGCCATCATGGCCCCGTCGCGGCTCGAAGAGGAGCTGTTCGGGAGCGAGGAGGGCGCCGGCAAGACCGGCCTGCTGGAGCGCGCCCATGGCGGCACGCTGCTTCTGGACGAGATTGCCGACATGCCGCCCGAGACCCAGGGAAAGATCGTCCGCGTTCTCCAGGAACAGACATTCCTGCGAGTAGGGGGGGCGCAAAGGGTCAGTGTCGATGTGCGCGTCATCGCCACCTCCAACCGCGACCTGGCCGCAGAGGTGGTGCAGGGGCGGTTGCGGCAGGACCTGTTCTACCGGCTCAATGTGGTGCCGCTGGAGATGGCGCCCTTGCGCCAGCGCCGGGAGGATATTCCCCTTCTCGTCAACTACTTTCTGCAAAGATACGCCGCGCAGGCCGGCACCAATCCGCCCGAGGTCGCCGAAGACGCAATGGCGGTGCTGCAGGCCTATGACTGGCCGGGAAATGTCCGCGAGTTGCGCAATATCGTGGAGCGGCTGTCGATCATGGCGCCGGGCGAGAGCGCCGCAACCCTGCGCGCCAGCGCGCTTCCACCGGAACTCTGCAAGGACGCTCCCGTCATCTCGCATTTCGAAAAGGGCGACGCGATGATGTCGCTGCCGCTGCGGGAGGCGCGCGACATGTTCGAACGTGAATATCTGCTCGCCCAGATGCGCCGTTTCGGCAACAATATTTCCCAAACGGCGCAATTCATCGGCATGGACCGCTCGACCCTGCACCGGAAGATCAAGACATTCAGCGCTCCGCTCGCCGGCGAGCGGGACCGGTCCGCCTAGCGGCGCGGCCATGCGCGTGATCGTTTGCGGCGCCGGCCAGGTCGGCATAAACATCGCCCGGTACCTGGCCGCCGAGCGCAACGACGTCACTGTCGTGGACCGGTCTTCGGAACTGATCGAGCAGTTGGAGGAAACCCTGGATATCCGGGCGGTCGCCGGCCACGCCTCCAGTCCCGACGTGCTGGCCCGGGCCGGCGCGGAAGACGCGGACATGCTGATCGCGGTCACGCTCGTGGACGAGATCAACATGATTGCGTGCCAGGTCGCGCATTCGCTGTTCAACATCCCGACCAAGATCGCCCGTATCCGCCGCCCGTCCTATCTCGACGGCCACTGGGCCGACCTGTTCGCGCGGGAGGGGATGCCGATCGACACGATCATTTCTCCCGAGCGCGAGGTGGCCAGCGCGATCATGCGCAGACTGTCCCGGCCGGGCGCAACGGAGATGATCCCGTTTGCCGACGGGCGGGTCCGGCTGATCGGCGTCCGCCTCGACGACAACTGCCCGATCGTCAATACGCCGCTGCGGCAACTGACGGCGCTGTTCCCGGACCTGAGCATCAATGTCGTCGGCATTATCCGCGGAGAGCGGAAATTCGTTCCCAGGGCGCGCGACCAGATGCTGGTCGGGGACGAGGTCTATTTCGTCGTGGACAACGCCCATGTGACGCGCGCAATGGCGGCGTTCGGCCATGAGGAGCGGGAGGCCGAGCGCGCGGTCATAATCGGCGGCGGCAATATCGGGCACCGGCTTGCGAGCCTGATTGAGGAGGAGCTCCCGCATGTGCGCCTTCGCCTGATCGAGCGCGACCGCGAGAAGGCTGCGGAACTCACCGATACCCTGCGGCGCACCACCGTGTTGCAGGGCGATGCGCTCTCCGAGGACCTTCTGGAAGAGGCCAATTTCGAAAATGCCGATCTGACGATCGCGCTGACGAACGACGACGAAACCAACATCCTGGCCTCGCTCCTGGCGAAGCGGGCCGGGTCGTCGCGCACGGTCGCGCTCATAAACAAGTCCGCCTACGGCGCGCTGATAAGCCCGCTCGATATCGACGTCGTCATCAATCCCCGGGCGATCACCGTGTCCCAGATCCTGCAGCATGTGCGCCGCGGACGGGTCCTCGCGGCCTTTTCCATCGGGGACGATTTCGGTGAGGCGCTGGAGGTTGAAATCCTCGAAACGTCCGTGGTGGCGGACAAGGACCTGAGGGTGCTCAAGATGCCGGCCGGTTCCATCGTGGGAGCGATTCTGCGCGGCGACGAGGTCGTGATCCCGCGCGGGCGCACCATGATCCGCGCGGGAGACCGGGTTGTGCTGTTCTCCATGGCCGGCGTGCTCAAACGTGTCGAGCAGATGTTCGCCGTGCGCCTTGAGTTCTTCTAGAGACAGGGAAGGGAATCCGCTTGGCCAGAATCGCCTATGTCAACGGCCGCTATGTGCCGCATCGTGAAGCGGCGGTGCATGTGGAGGACCGGGGCTACCAGTTCGCCGACGGCGTTTACGAAGTCATCACCGTGCGCGCCGGCGGGTTCGTCGATGCCGGACCGCATCTCGACCGGCTGGACCGGTCGCTCGGCGAGTTGCGGATCGCGCCGCCCATGGACCGCCCGGCCCTGCATCATGTGCTGTGCGAGGTAAGGCGGCGCAACCGCATAGTGGACGGCATTGTCTATCTCCAGGCGACGCGCGGCGTGGCGCGCCGCGACCATCCGTTCCCGGCCGAGGCGGAAACCGCGCTGGTGGTGACCGGCAGCCGCAGGCCGCCCCCCAATCCCGGAATACTGGAAACCGGGGTCGACGCCGTGTCGGTGCCGGACAACCGCTGGAAACGCTGCGACATCAAGTCGGTCTCGCTGCTGCCCAACATCCTCGCCAAGCAGACCGCCCGGGAAGCCGGCGCCTATGAGGCGGTGTTCGTGGACGAGGAGGGCTTCGTTACCGAAGGCGCCTCGACCAATGTCTGGATCGTGACCCCCGGCGGCGAACTGCTGACCAGGGAGCTCGACCACGGGATTCTGGCGGGCGTCACGCGCGGCACCGTCGTGAAGCTGGCCGAACGCCTCGGCCTTTCGTTCGCCGAACGCCGCTTCACGATCGATGAGGCCAGACGCGCCCGCGAAGCCTTCGTTACCAGCGCGACCTCCTTTGTGACCCCGGTGGTGCGCATCGACGAGGCGGTTATCGGCAACGGCAAGCCCGGCTCGACCGCCCACGCCCTGTTCGAGGTTTATGCGCGCTACATGGAGCAGGGAGACGCCGCTGCATGACCCGTCCCGTCGTCCTCTTCGACTGGGACGGGACGCTGGTGGACAATTGGCCGGTTATCCATGACGCGCTCGCGGTCACGCGGAAATCGTTCGGACTGCCTTCCTGGAGCCTTGGCGAGACCTTGCAGCATGTGTCCCGCTCCGGCCGCGAGAGCTTTCCGAAGATGTTCGGCACCGGCTGGCGGCGGGCGAGCGACATGTTCTACGCCGCCTTCGAAGCCCGGCACCTGGAGGCGCTGACCCTCCTGCCGGGCGCCGAGGCCTGTCTCGACCGCCTCGAAGCCGCCGGATTCCCCCTCGCCGTCGTGTCCAACAAGAACGGCCTCTATCTCCGGCGCGAGGCGGACCGCCTCGGCTGGACCGGCCGCTTCGAGGCGCTCGTCGGGGCGGGGGACGCCTGCCGCGACAAGCCGGACGCCGCGCCTGTCCGGATGGCTCTGGGTGGACGGCCGGGACATTGGCTGGTGGGGGATTCGGACACCGACATCCGCACGGCGCGCGGCGCCGGACTGCGTTCGGCAATCGTGCCTTATGCAGGCGGCCCCGAACCCGGACCGGGCGCAGACGCCCGCTGCGACAGTCTGGCCGCGATCCCGGACCTTGTCCTGTTCTCGCATCGTATCAATTAGAAAAGGGGAGGAAGCTGCCTCGATCCCGGCGACGGCCGGGCAGCCTCCCCAGCGCGGATACGGGGTCAATGTCGATGTCGTCTGCCCAGAAAAGCAGGAACCTTCAGGACCAGTTCCTCAATCACATCAGGAAGGCGAAGGCGCCCGTCACGGTGTTCCTCGTCAACGGCGTCAAATTGCAGGGCCTGGTGGTTTCGTTCGATAATTTCTCGGTGCTGCTGCGCCGCGACGGCCACTCGCAGCTGGTTTACAAACACGCGATCTCGACCATCATGCCATCGACGCCGATCCAGCTCTTCGACCGCGAAGACGATCCCGCTTGAGCGAAGCCGCCCTCGTCCTCCACCCGGTTGTCCGCAGGGACGCGCTCAGAGCACCCGAAGCGCGTCTTGCCGAAGCCGTCCGGCTGACCGAGTCCATCGGCGTCGAGGTTCCGGCGACGCGCATTGTGCGCCTTGCCCGGCCGCGACCGGCGACCCTGCTCGGCAACGGCGCGATAGACGATGTGAAGGAGGCGCTGGCCGGGAAGGACGCCGGCCTCGTCGTTGTGGACGGTTCGCTGACGCCGGTGCAGCAACGCAATCTGGAGCGGGCTTGGGACGCCAAGGTCATCGACCGCACGGGGCTCATTCTGGAGATATTCGGCGCCAGGGCGCGGACGCGGGAAGGCGTGTTGCAGGTGGACCTGGCCGCGCTCAGCTACCAGCGCACCCGCCTTGTCCGTTCCTGGACGCATCTCGAGCGCCAGCGGGGCGGCGCGGGCTTCCTCGGCGGACCGGGCGAGGCCCAGATCGAGATCGACCGCCGGCTGATCGACGAAAAGATCGTCAAGCTGAAGCGCCAGCTGGAGGACGTGCGCCGCACACGCGGCATCCAGCGCCGCGCGCGCAGGCGCGTGCCGTTTCCCGTCGTCGCGCTGGTCGGATACACCAATGCCGGCAAATCCACCCTGTTCAACCGCCTGACCGGCAGTGGCGTTGTCGCGCAGGACCAGCTTTTCGCGACCCTGGACCCGACAATGCGCGGGCTCGACCTGCCGTCCGGCCGGCGCGCCATCCTCTCCGACACGGTGGGGTTCATATCGGACCTGCCGACGCAGCTCGTCGCCGCCTTCCGGGCGACCCTGGAAGAGGTGGTGGAGGCCGACCTGATCCTGCATGTCCGGGACATCGCCGACCCGGACGCCGCCGCACAGAAGCACGATGTTGATCTCGTGCTGGACGAGCTGGACGCGCATATGACGCCGCGGCTCGAGTTGTGGAACAAGACGGACCTGCTGGACGCGACGCCGGCGAATGGCGGCGGCATTCCTGTCTCGGCGGTGACGGGGGAGGGCGTTCAGGACCTCCTGAATGCGGTTGACGAAGAACTCTCTCGCTCCCGGGCGGTCTCTGAATTCGTCCTGCCACCGGGCGACGGGGCGGCGATTGCCTGGCTTTACCGGCATGGCGACGTGCAGCGGCGCGCGGACAGCGAGGACGGCGTGTCGTTGACGGTCGCGCTCGACCCGGCGGACCGGGCCCGGTTCGAGCAGCGCTTTCAGCCCGAGCGCAGCAGCCTCACCCCGGCGTCGCGCTCGAAAAGGTAGAGCAATATCCTGAGCGCCTCGCCGCGCGGTCCTGAAAGGTCGGGGTCGCGGTCCACGATCAGGCGCGCCTCGTCGCGGGCCATGCGCAGCATGTCGCCGTGCTCCTCGAGGTCGGCGATGCGGAATACCGGCAACCCGCTCTGCCGGGTGCCGAGCAATTCGCCGGCGCCCCGCAGTTCGAGGTCCGCCTCGGCGATCCGGAAGCCGTCGTCGCATTCCCTGAGGAGCCGCAGGCGCTTTTCCGCCGCGTCGCCCAGCGGCTCCGCATAGAGCAGCACGCAGGCGCCCGTCTGCCCGCCGCGGCCGATGCGGCCGCGAAGCTGGTGCAGTTGCGCTAGGCCGAACCGCTCCGCCTGCTCGATGACCATGATGTCGGCCGCCGGGACATCGACGCCGACCTCGATCACGGTGGTGGCCACGAGCAGACTCGCCGTTCCTTCTGCAAAGGCCGTCATGGCCGCTGCCTTGCGGTCGGCCGCCATGCGACCGTGAATGAGCGCCACCCGGTCGCCGAACACGGGCTGCAGTTCCGCAAACCGTGCTTCCGCGGCGGCAGCGTCGGTCCTGTCGCTCTCTTCCACGAGCGGGCAGACCCAGTAGGCCCGGCGCCCGGCATCGATGGCCGCGCCGATGCGCCCCACGACCCGGTCCAGCTGCTCCATGCGCAGCACGCGCGTCTCGACCGGCTTGCGGCCAGGCGGCTTCTCGTCGAGGCGCGAGGTGTCGAGGTCTCCATAGGCCGTCATCAACAGGGTTCGCGGGATGGGGGTCGCGGTCATTGCCAGCGTGTGGACATCCCGGCCCTTGTCGGTGAGCGCCAGGCGCTGCTCGACGCCGAAGCGGTGCTGCTCGTCGATGACGGCGAGACGCAGGTCCGCGAAGGCCACCCTGTCCTGGAAGAGGGCATGGGTCCCGACGACGACCGGCAATGCGCCCGAAGCCAGGGCCGCCAGCACGCTGCGGCGTTGACTCGCGGTGCGGCCCCGCCCGGTCAACAGGCCGACCTCCATTCCGGCGGGCTCCAGCAGGCCGGCCAGCGTTTCGAAATGCTGCTGCGCCAGGATTTCCGTGGGAGCCATGATCGCGGCCTGGCCGCCGGCATCATGCGCCGCCGCCGCAGCCAGCGCGGCGACGACCGTCTTGCCGCTGCCGACATCGCCCTGGAGAAGACGCATCATGCGCTGGCCGGAAGCGAGGTCACCGCCAATCTCTGCCAGCGCCTGGCGCTGCGCCCCGGTGAGCCGGAAGGGCAAATGCGCCTCCACGGCTTGGCAGGCAGGCCCGTCCAGGGGAAAGGAACGGGCGGCGCTGCGGCGCTGATGGTGGCGGACCAGCGCCATGGCGAGCTGGCTTGCCAGCAGCTCGTCATAGGCGAGGCGGCGGCGCGCCGGATGGCGGGCGGTCACGCCGGCCGCGTCCTGCGGGCGGTGCGCGCCAAGCAACGACTCCCGCCAGGCGGACCAGTGTTCGCGGGCCAGCACCGAGGGCG
Source organism: Alphaproteobacteria bacterium (assembly GCA_022827685.1). GTDB lineage: Bacteria > Pseudomonadota > Alphaproteobacteria > Bin95 > Bin95 > Bin95. The sequence continues at coordinate 12,893 of JAJEIH010000103.1, read as the reverse complement.
ATTGCCATTCCGGCAATTCCGGGGCGGCATCCAGCGCGGAGCCGGCCGCGCGGCGGTAAACCCTTGGGCCGAGCCCCTGCGTCAGGGGATAGACCGGCTCCACCGCCATGGCCGGCGTCCAGCGCTCGGGCCGTTCGATCACGTCGGGATGGGCGATCTGGGGCGCCGAGCGGTACCATTCGACGAGTCCGCTTACCACCCGGGCCTCGCCGACAGGCAGCGCGGAGGCCAGATAGTCGGGCCGGGCATTGAAGAACACGAGATCGATTGCGCCCGTGTCGTCCCGGCAGCGGACCTTGTAGGGCAGGCGGGTGCCGCGCGGGGGCGGGCGGTGCTCCTCGACGAGAAGGGTGAAGGTGGCGATGCGCCCGTCCGGCGCTTCGGCGACGGACGGCGCGAAGCGCCGGTCGACGAGCCCTGACGGGAGCTGCAGGCAGAGGTCGATCTTTCGCGGCCCCGCAACCCTGCCGATCAGCCCGGCGATGCGCGGCCCGACGCCGGGGATCGTCGTGACCGGCTCGAACAGGGGGAACAGGATTTCCGGTCGCAACGCCCCGTCTCTGTGGCTGACATCGCTTGGCCGGCAATTTATACCACCCGCCACATCGAGGGGGCGAAGCGTTGCGGGACGAACTCGAATACCTGCGCAAGCGGCTGCGGTTCCGAGCCTGGCACCGGGGCACGAAGGAAGCCGACCTGCTTCTCGGCCCCCTGGCGGACGCCTGGCTGGACGATCTCGACGAAGACGGGCTCGCAAGCTTCGAAGCGCTTCTGGCCCGGTCCGACCCCGAGATCATGGACTGGGTGACCGGCGCGGCCGAGCCGCCCGACGACCCGGTCGTGGCCCGCCTGATCGCTTCGGTGCCCGGGACCGGATGATCCCGCTGTTGAGCCTTGCCGGACGCGTTCGCCTGGGCGGTGCGCCGCCGGGCCACGATGCGCGCGTGCTGGCGTCGCTGGCGGAAAGCGGGGGGCCGGTCATCCACATCTCGCGCGACGATGCGCAAATGGCGCGGATGGCGGAGTGCCTCGGCTTCTTCTCGCCACAACTCGCGCTGTTGCGGTTCCCGAGCTGGGATTGCCTGCCTTACGACCGCAGCTCGCCGCGCAACGACCTGGTGTCCGAGCGCCTCGCCACTCTGGCGGCGCTGGCGGACGGGGCGCGGCCCCATATCCTGCTGACCACCGCCAACGCCTTCCTCCAGCGGGTGCCGCCGCGCGCCGGGCTGGCGGGGAGCCGCTTCTCGGGCGAGACCGGCGGCGCAATCGACACGGAGGCGCTGCTCGCCTTCCTGGAGCGGCATGGCTACCAGCGCGCCGAAACCGTGATGGAGCCCGGTGAATATGCGGTCCGGGGCGGGCTGATCGATCTCTTCCCGGCCGGCGGGGCCGCCCCGCTCCGGATCGACCTGTTCGGGGACGAGATCGAGGAAATCCGCAGTTTCGACCCCGTGGACCAGCGCAGCACCGACCGGCTGGAGCGTTTCGCCCTCGTGCCGGCGAGCGAGGTCGTGCTTACCGGGGAGAGCATTGCGCTCTTCCGGGAAGGCTACCGCGCGGCGTTCGGCGCGGTGACGGCCGACGACCCGATTTACGAGGCCGTGTCGGCGGGCCGCCGCGCCGCCGGGATCGAGCACTGGCTGCCGCTCTTCCATGAGCGGCTGGAGACCCTTGCCGACTACCTGCCGGATGCTCCGGTGATCGAGGACGAGCAGGCCGGAGCGGCGCGCGACATCCGCTTCGAGGCCATTGCCGACCATTATGCCGCGCGGCTCGGCCCGCCGTCGGGCGAAGCGCCGTACCGGCCCTTGCCGCCGGACAGGCTCTATCTGGACGCTGCGGGCTGGGAAGCATGCCTTCAGGACCGCCCGGGCGCGGTGTTGCTGCCGGCGGCCGTGTCGGATGGCCCGGATGCCGGGGGCCGGCCGGCCGTCGATTTCTCCGAGGCGCGGGCGCGCCCGGACATCGACCTCTACGGCGCCGTCGGCGACCGCCTGGCGGCCCATGCGGCCGCGGGCCGGCGGGTGCTGCTTGCCGCTTACAGCGAAGGGTCCCGCGACCGGCTGGCCGGGCTGCTGGGCGAGCAGGGCGTCGCGACCGCTCCGGTCGAGACCGCCTCGGACCTGAACGGCCTGCCGGCGGACCGGCTCGGGACGGCCGTGCTGTCCCTCGAAGCCGGATTTGAGACCGGCGACCTCGCAGTGCTTACCGAGCAGGATATTCTGGGCGAGCGCCTCTCCGCCCGGGCGCGGGGCCGGCGCCGGGCGCGGGACTTCCTCCAGGACCTGTCCGAAATCGCCGAGGGCGACATCGTCGTGCATGTGGAGCACGGCATCGGCCGCTATGAGGGGCTGGAAGCGGTGACCGCCGCGGGCGCGCCGCACGATTGCCTGCGCATCCAGTATGCCGGCGACGGGCGGCTGTTCGTGCCGGTGGAGAACATCGAGACGCTGTCGCGTTACGGCGCGTCCGACAGCGCGGTCATGCTGGACCGGCTCGGCGGCGTCCAGTGGCAGGCGCGCAAGGCGCGGATGAAGCAGCGCATCCGTGAGCTTGCCGAGCAGCTTATCCGGGTCGCGGCGGAACGAACCTTGCGGCCGGGCGAAACATTGCAGCCTCCCGCCGGGCTGTATGACGAGTTTGCCGCGCGCTTCGCCTTTCCGGAGACGAACGACCAGTTGCAGGCCATAGAGGATGTGCTGGAGGATCTCGCCGCCGGCAGGCCGATGGACCGGCTGATCTGCGGCGATGTCGGATTCGGCAAGACCGAAGTGGCGCTGCGGGCGGCGTTCGTGACGGCGATGAGCGGCTTCCAGGTCGCGGTCGTGGCGCCGACGACCCTGCTGGTGCGCCAGCACTTCCGGACCTTCAGGGAGCGCTTCCACGGGCTGCCGGTGGAGATCGGCCAGCTTTCCCGCCTGGTGCCGGGCAAGGAGGCGCGCGAAGTCAGGACGGCGCTCGCGGACGGCAGGCTCGACATCGTGATCGGCACCCACGCGCTGCTCGCGAAGTCGGTCCGCATGAAACGGCTGGGCCTGCTGGTCGTGGACGAGGAGCAGCATTTCGGCGTGGCCCACAAGGAGCGCCTGAAGCAATACCGCAGCAATGTCCATGTGCTGACGCTCACGGCCACGCCGATTCCGCGCACGCTCCAGCTTGCGCTCTCGGGCGTGCGCGAGATGAGCCTCATCGCGACGCCGCCTGTGGACCGGCTGGCCGTGCGCACGTTCGTCGGCCCCTTCGATGCGCTGGTGATTCGCGAGGCGGTGCGCCGCGAACTCCTGCGGGGCGGGCGCTGCTTCTATGTCTGCCCGCGCGTGCGCGACCTGCCGGAAGTGACGGAACGGCTCCGGGCGATGATGCCGGACGCGCGCATCGGCGTCGCCCACGGCCGCATGGCGGCGGCGGAACTGGAAGAGGCGGTCGGCGCCTTTTATGACGGGCGGGTCGATGTGCTGGTCTCGACCAATATCGTCGAGTCCGGCCTCGACATTCCGGAGGCGAACACGCTGATCGTCCACCGGTCGGACATGTTCGGCCTGGCGCAGCTTTACCAGCTGCGGGGCCGCATCGGCCGCGCCAAGCAGCGCGCCTACGCCTATCTGACGCTGCCGGAACGCCGCAACCTCACGAAGGCGGCGGAAAAGCGCCTCGGCGTCATGCAGACGCTGGACACGCTGGGCGCGGGCTTCCAGCTTGCGAGCTACGACCTCGACATACGCGGCGCCGGCAATCTTCTGGGCGACGAACAGTCGGGCCATATCCGCGAGGTCGGCATCGAGCTTTACCAGCACATGCTGGAGGAGGCCGTGGCGGCCGCGCGTTCGGGCGTGGACGAGCCGGAGGAGGACAGGTCCTGGACGCCCCAGATCGGCCTCGGCGCGCCGGTGCTGATCCCGGAAAGCTATGTTGCGGAGCTGAATGTGCGCCTTTCGCTGTACCGGCGGATCGCCGCCCTGGAGGACCGGGAACAGACCGATGCCTTCGCCGCCGAACTCGTGGACCGCTTCGGCCCCGTGCCGGACGAGCTTGAGAACCTGCTGCGGATCGTCGCCATCAAGCGGCTGTGCAGGGAAGCGGGCGTGGAAAAGGTGGATGCCGGGCCGAAAGGCGCGGTGGTCTCCTTCCGGGGCGGCGACTTCGCCAACCCGGCGGGCCTGATCGACTATATCGGCAGGCAGGCCGGCACCGTGCGGCTCAGGCCCGACCACAGGCTCGTCATCGGCCGAAGCTGGGAGAAGGAACCCGCCCGCATCGCCGGCACGGAACGCCTGCTGCGAGACCTCGCCGCCATCGCCGCCGGATAGCCGCAAGGCGCGACCGCCCCGCATCGTGACTTCGGTATCGGGATAGCGGTCGTAGGGGCCGATGCCGGGATTGTGGTATCGTAAAGCCGGCCGGACAACCGGTTGCCGCGTTCGTCAACCGCGAAGGGACAGGGGAGCAGTGGACGAAGACCGGGTTGAAATCTCGATCGCCAACGATGTGCATGAGATCGCCGATGTCGCCGCCCGGATCGACGAGTTCTGCGAGGCCCGCGGGATCGGGCCGATGACCGCCAACGCGGTGAATGTTTCGATTGACGAAATCCTGACGAACACGATCGACTACGGATATGACGATGAAGGCCCGCACCGGATCGGTATTGCGGTCAGCAGACAGGCGGACGCGCTGGTGGTCGAGATCGACGACGACAGCCGGGCGTTCGACCCCTCGGGACCGCCGCCGGACGTCGATTTAGACGTATCGCTGGAAGAACGCGCCGTCGGGGGCCTCGGGCTCTTCCTGGTGCATGAACTGATGGACAGCGTGAACTACCGCCGGGACGAGGGCCGCAATGTCGTCACGCTCACCAAGAGCCTGATTGAGACTGGCTGAGCGCGCGCGCTCAGGTATTCGACAGGCGGCTTTCGTCGAAGTCCTTGCTGATGCGGTAGAAGTGCGGCGTTACCGGGTCGAGGCCGGAGCGCTCGTGTTCGCGGACGACATTGCGCGCGATGCCGCGCAGATGCACCTCGTCCGGCCCGTCGATGAACTGGAGCGCCCGGCCCCAGGTCCATAGCCAGGAGAGCGGTGTGTCGGGCGTGAGGCCCATGGAGCCGAACACCTGCATTGCGCGGTTGGAGACTTCGGTCTGGAGGCGGGCGGCCACCACCTTGATCTGCGAAACCTCGTTGCGGGCCGCCTTGTTGCCGTGGTGGTCGATCAGCCAGGCGGTGCGCAGGCACAGAAGGCGCGCCATGTCGATCTCGGTCCGCGAAAGCGCGACCGCCTCGCGCACCGTGTCGTGGTCGATGGTGCGCTTGCCGAAGGTCGTGCGGTTGAGCCCGCGCTCGATCATCAGCTGCAGCGCCACTTCGCATTGCCCGATGGTGCGCATGCTGTGGTGGATGCGGCCGGGCCCGAGCCGCGCCTGCGCGATGGCGAAGCCGCCGCCCTCCTCGCCGACCAGGTTGTCACAGGGCACGCGGACATTCTCGAACACGACCTCGCAATGCCCTTCCGGCGCGATGTGGTGCATGACCGGGATGTTGCGCGCGATGCGCACGCCCGGCGTGTCGGGCTCGACAAGCACCTGGCTCTGGCGGCGGTGCACCGCAGCGTCGGGGTCGGTCACGCCCATGACGATCATCACGCCGAGCTCGGGATGGGCGGCGTTGGTGATGAACCACTTGCGCCCGTCGATGACCCACTCACCGCCCTCGCGCCGTATGCGGGTCTGCACATTGGTCGCGTCGGAGGAGGCGACTTCCGGCTCGGTCATGCAGAAGGCCGAGCGGATTCTGCCTTCCAGCATCGGCTCCAGGTAGCGGCGCTTCTGCTCCGGCGTGCCGAACATATGGAACACTTCCATATTGCCCGTGTCCGGCGCGTTGCAGTTGAACATCTCGGGCGCCCAGTAGATGCGGCCCATGATCTCGGCGAGCGGCGCATATTCGAGATTGGTGCAGCGGGTGCCGGGCGCGCCCTCGGGCAGCGAGGGCAGGAACATGTTCCAGAGCCCCTCTTCCCTGGCGCGGTCCTTGATGCCGGCGCAGAAGGGCGGCGGGAAGACGCCCTGCTCGGTCAGTTCATGCCATTCCTTGTCGCGCGGCACGATCTCCCGGACCATGAAACGGGTGAGCTGTTCCTGAAGCTGGCGGACCTTGTCCGAATATCCGAAGTCCATCTCGTCTCGCTTTCCTTGAGCCGCGTCCTCAGCACCCGTCGCCGTTCAGGCGGCCCCGCGCGGGGGAGACCGGATAGACACCGAGAATGCGAGTTTCGCGGGAGAAGAAGTCGAGTTCCTCCAGCGCCAGCCGGACGGAATGGTCCTCGGGATGGCCCTCGATATCGGCGTAGAACTGGGTCGCCGTGAAACTGCCGTCGGTCATGTAGCTTTCGAGCTTGGTCATGTTGACGCCATTGGTGGCGAAGCCGCCGAGCGCCTTGTAGAGCGCCGCCGGCACATTGCGGACCTTGAACAGCAGGGTGGTCGCCACGCCCGCGCCGGGCGGCGGATGCGCGGGCTCGCGGGCCAGCACGATGAAGCGGGTCGTGTTGTGCGCGGCGTCCTCGATGTCGGCGCGCAGGATCCGCAGGCCGTAATGTTCCGCGGCGAGGGTGGAGGCGATGGCGGCTTCCTCCGGGTCGGCCCGCTCGGCCACCTCGGCGGCCGCGCCTGCAGTGTCGGCGTGGACCAGCGCGGTGAGACCGAGTTCGCGGATCAGCCTGCCGCACTGGCCGAGCGCATGGACGTGGCTGCGCACCCGCCGGATCGTGTCCAGGCTGGCGCCCGGCGCGGCGAGGAGCTGGTGGCGCACCATCTCGAAATGCTCGGCGACGATATGCAGCCCGGTTTCCGGCAGCAGCCTGTGGATGTCCGCAACGCGCCCGGCGATGGAGTTCTCGATCGGGATCATGGCGAGCGCCGCCTCGCCGTTTTCGACCGCTGCGAAGGCGTCCTCGAAGGCCCGGCAGGGAAGCGGCTCCAGGTCCGGGTAAGCCTGTCGGCAGGCGAGGTCTGAATAGGCTCCCGGTTCGCCCTGAAAGGCGATCCGGCGGTCGTCGGCGTTGGCGGCCATCGGATGCTTCGAATTATGGTTTTGCGGCAAGGATTTCCCGCGCCCGGGCGAGGTCGGCGGGAGTATCGACGCCGAGCGGAACGCTGTCAACGACGGCCACGGCGATCCGCATTCCGGCCTCGAGCGCCCGCAATTGCTCCAGTTTCTCGCGCTGTTCCAGGGGGCTCGGGGGAAGCTCCGTGAAGCGTTCCAGCGCCGCCCGCCGCCAGGCGTAGAGGCCGATATGGTGGAAGAGCGGCCCGGGGCCCGAAGGGGCCGTCGCGCGGGTGAAATACAGCGCGCGTCCGTCAGCGCCGAACACCGCCTTCACGACATTGGGATTCGTGCGCTCTTCCTCGCGCAGGATCCGCGCGGCGACCGTGCCGATATCCACTTCCGGATCGTCGAGCAGGGCGAGCGCGGCGCGGATGTCGCCCGGCGGGACCGTCGGCAGGTCGCCCTGGAGATTGACGATGCGGTCGAACCGGCGGTCCGGGTCGAAGGCGTCGAGCGCGGCGCGGATGCGGTCCGAGCCGGAAGGCAGGCCGGGGTCGGTCATCGCCGCCTCGCCGCCCGCCGCGCGCACCGCCCCGGCCACCTCCGGCTCGCTGCAGGCGACGAGCACCGGCCCGACTCCCGCTTCGACCGCGCGTTCGAGCACATGGACGATCAGCGGGCGCCCGGCAATGTCCGCCAGCGGTTTGCCCGGCAGCCGCGTCGAGGCCATCCGCGCGGGAATGGCGATGAGCGCCGGGGCGCTCACCGGCCGGGATTTACGCGACGCAACGCCGCATATCCGCTCATTTCAGCCGTCCCTACACTCGGAATCGGACAGAGGACTTCCCGGCATACGCCATGCCTCTGTGCAAGAATGCCCTGGTGCGCGCGGCCGTCAACTGGACGACGAGGCATGGATTTTTTCGAGGTCAATAAAATCGCGGGCGGGCTGTTGCTGGCCGGCGTTGTGACCATCTTTATCGGTATTTTCGGCAACACTCTGGTCCCGAAGCATGATGGCGGACACGGGGTCGAGCCTCGCGAGGCGGACATGGCCGCCGCCGCGCCGGCGGCCCGTTCGGAGCCGGCAGGCCCCGAGCCGATCGCCGGCATGCTGGCCGAGGCGGACATCGCGCGCGGCGAGTCCATCACCAAGAAATGCACCGCCTGCCATACCTTCGATGAAGGCGGCGCGGCCAAGCAGGGGCCGAACCTCTACAACATCGTCGGCGCGGACATCGCGGCGCGGGAGGATTTCGGATATTCCGACGCGATGGCCGAACAGGAAGGCGATTGGACCTACGCCAACCTCAACGCCTTCCTCCACAAGCCGAAGAAGTTCATCAAGGGCACAAAGATGACTTTCGTCGGGCTGAAGAAGGCCCGCGACCGCGCCGATCTCATCGCCTATCTGCGCTCGCTCTCCGCCTCGCCGCAGCCGCTGCCGGAAGGCGGCGCCCCGGAGCCGGAGAAGGAGGGCGAAGCCGAACCCAAGGCGGCGCTGCCGGCCGAACCGGACCGCAGGCAGGCAGTCCGGGAACCCGCCCCCGCGCCGGAAACGGAAGACCGCCTTGGCTGGAGCTTCTCGCTGATCGGGGCGGCCATGGCGGCCGAGCCGGCCAAGAGCCTCGCCGAACGCCTCGCGGCCGCCGATCCGGAGGCCGGCAAGAAGGTGTGGCGCAAGTGCAAGGCCTGCCACACGATCAAGAAGGGCGGCAAGAAGCGCATCGGCCCCAATCTCTGGAATATCGTCGGTGCGGATGTGGGCGCACGCGAGGGCTTCAAATATTCCAAGGGAATGCTGGCATTCGGCGGCCAGTGGACCTATGAGCGGCTCGACGCCTATCTCACCAAGCCGAGAAAGGTGGTGAAGGGCGGCAAGATGTCCTTTGTCGGGCTGAAGAAGCCGAAGGACCGCGCCAATGTCATCGCCTTCATGCGAGGCATGGCGGACGAACCGCTGCCGCTGCCCTGAGGCGCTTCGGCGCGCGCCGGCCCGATGATCCGCGCCTTCCTCGACCATCTGGGCGATACCGTCCGCCCGATCCACCGGCGCTATTTCCGCTCCGGCGTCACGGTCGAGTTCAAGGACGACGAATCGCCCGTCACCCGTTCCGACCGGGAGGCCGAACTGGCGCTGCGCCGGGAGATTGCGGACGCCTTTCCGGACGACGGCATACTGGGCGAGGAGTTCGGTTCCGAACGCCTCGACGCGCGGCGCGTCTGGGTACTCGACCCGCTCGACGGCACGCGCTCCTTCGTCAACGGCAAACCCGCGTTCGGCGCCATGGCGGCGCTGCTGGAGGAAGGCAGGCCGGTCGCGGGCCTGATCGACATGCCGATCCTCGCCGAGCGCTGGATCGGCATTGCCGGCGAGCCGACGACCTTCAACGGCGCGCCGGTGCGGACGCGCGACTGCCCGGACCTGGCCGCCGCCTCGCTCAACGCCACCTCGCCGGACATGTTTCCGGACGGCGCCTCGCGGGCGGCGTTCGACCGCCTGTCGGCAGCCTGCGGCCAGCGGCATTTCGGCGGCGACTGCCACCTTTACGGCCTGCTCGCCTGCGGCTGGATCGACCTCGTCGCCGAGGACAGCATGGCGCCTTACGACTATCTGCCCCATGTCGCCATCGTCGAAGGCGCCGGCGGGCGCATCGCGGACTGGCGGGGCCGGCCGCTCGACCTCGAGTCCGACGGCACCGTGCTGGCCGTCGGCGCACCCGAACTGTTCGACCGGGCGCTGGAACGCCTGCGCGGCCCGTAGTGCGGCAGGGCGCCGGGACCGGCTGACATGGCGACGCGGGTCCTCGTTCCCTCGGGCGTGCTCGGCCTGGGCTTCGACCGCGAGGCGCTGAGGCGCGCCGCCTCGGACAGGCCGGACATCATCTGCATAGACGGCGGCTCGACCGACAGCGGGCCCTTCTATCTGGGCGCCGGGGTTTCGAAATATTCCGACGCCTCCGTGCGGTCCGAATGGCGGGAGCTGCTGGCCGCGCGCGCGGCCGCCGGCTGCCCGCTGGTGCTCGGCTCCGCCGGCACCTGCGGCACCGACGCCATGGTGGAGGACATGCTGGCGGCGACCCGGAGCATTGCGGAGGCGGAAGGCCGCCGCCTCAGGGTCGCGACGCTGAAATCGGAGCAGCCGGCCGCATCCGTCCGCGAGGCCCTGCAGGCCGGCAGGCTGGCGCCGCTTGCAGGCGCGCCGGAAGGCGGCATCGCGGCCGAGGACATCGCGCGCTGCACGCATATCGTGGCGCTTGCGGGCGCGGAGCAGATCGCGGCGGCGCTCCGGACGGGCGCGGATGTGGTGATCGCCGGGCGCGCGACCGACACGGCGGCGATCTCCGCGCTGCCGCTGATGAACGGCGAACATGCGGGCGCGGCCTGGCACGGCGCCAAGATCGGCGAATGCGGCGCGCTCTGCTCGACCCGGCCGATGAGCGGCGTGATCGGCCTCGAGTTCGACGGCGCCGGCTGCACGGTGGAGCCGCATGCCGACGGCGCGCGCTGCACGCCGGAATCCGTGGCCGCGCACATGCTCTACGAGAACGCCGACCCGTTCATCCTCCACGAGCCGGGCGGGCACCTGGATGCGCGCGGCGCGGCATATGACGCGCTGGACGGGCGGCGGGTGCGCATCTCCGGCTCCCGCTGGGTCGCGTCCGAAACCTACACGGTGAAGCTCGAAGGGGCGCGGCTCGCCGGCTTCCAGACGACCGCGCTCGCGATCCTGCGCGACGCGCGCTATGTCGCGAACGCCCGGCGCTGGCTGGGGCGGCTGGAGACGTTCCTCGCCGGCGAAATCCCGGCCCGCACCGGCCTTGAGCCCCGCGACTACGCCATCGAGTTCCGCCTGATCGGCGTGGACGCGGCGCTCGGGCCGCTGGAGGCGCGGGCGTCCGATCCGGTCGAGGTCGGCGTGCTCGCCATCGTGACGGCCGCCTCGCAGGCCACCGCGACCGAGATCGCCCGGCTCGCCAACCCGTTCCTGCTGCATTTCCCGCTGAGCGACGACGAGGACCTGCCGACCTTCGCCTTCCCCTACTCGCCGGCGGAGACCGAGCGCGGACCGCTCTACGAGTTCGCCCTCAACCATGTCATGCGGCTCGACGACCCGATGGAGGCGTTCCGGCTGGAGGTGACGGAGGTCGGGCATGGCCCGGCTGGGTGACGCGGTAAGGGCGGTCCGGTCCAAGAACGCCGGGCCGTTCATGGTCACGGTGGACATCTTCTGCGGCACGGACGCCGCCTTCCAGCAGGTCAATGCGGCGGTTACGGCGTCGGCGGTCGCGCGGCTCTACCGCGTGGACCCGGAACGGGTCGGGCGCTACGAGCTTCCGGCGTTGCGGGTGGTGAAGTTCAGCTTCCCCCGCCCCGTGCCGCAGGGCAGCCGCGGCGACCGCGACATGCACGGCGCGCAATGGGCGGCGCTGCTGGCCGAGGCGGAATTCGGGGAGCCCGGCGAAGGCCTCAGACGACCTTCGCGGCCCTGAGCGCGGCGATTTTCTCCGCGCTGTAGCCAAGGCCGCCCAGCACCTCATCCGTATCCGCGCCCATGGCCGGCGCGGGCCGGGCGGGCGGCGCGGCGCCGGTCCGGATCGGGGGACCGACGGAGCCGACGCGGCGGCCGGCGGGATGGTCCACCCAGAGATGGCGCCCGGTTTCGGTCGGGAAGGGCGCATCCATGGCGCTGGCGATGTCATTCACGGGCGCGACCGGCACCCGGCCCTGAAGCTCCTCCAGCCATTCCGCCGTCGTTTTCGCGGAGAGCGCCTCGTCGAGCATTTCCGTCACCAGGCCGCGATGGTCGAGGCGGGCGGCGAAGCTGTGGAAGCGCGGGTCGTCCTTCCATTCCGGCCTGCCGAGCGCGTCCGCCAGCTCGCCCCAGAATTTCTCCTTGTTGCACATGATGAACAGCCAGCCGTCGCGCGTCCGGTAGAGCTGCGAGGGCGTGAGGTTCGGATGCGAGGAGCGCGGCTCGCGGCCCTGCACGATGCCCGCAGTCAGATACCAGCAGGCGAGATAGCCGAGATTCGACATGGCCGTGTCGTAGAGCGAAACGTCGAGGTCCATGCCGGCGCCGCCGGCGCGCGCCGCCAGAATGCCCGAGGTCATGGCGAGCGCCGCCTGCACGCCGGTCGCGAGATCGACCATGGAAAGCCCCATGCGCGCCGGCGGCGTGTCGGGCTCGCCGGTGACGGAGAGATAGCCGGCCTCCGCCTGCATCAGATAGTCGTAGCCGGGCCAGGCGGCGCGCGGGCCCTCGCTGCCATAGGCGGAGAGATGCACGCAGACGATGGCGGGGTTGACGGCCTTCAGCGCCTCCCAGGTCAGTCCGAGCTGCGCCGGCCGGTCGCCGCGCAGATTGTCGAGCAGCCCGTCGGCCGAGCGCACCAGGTCGTGCAGCACCTCCCGGCCGGCCTCCTGCTTGAGGTCGAGCGCGATCGACCGCTTGTTGCGGTTGAACGCCTGGAAGAACAGGCTGTCCCCCTCGGGCAGCGGGTCCTTCGGGTGGCGGACGTAACGCCCGACATCGCCGCCCTCGGCGATATTCTCGACCTTGACGACCTCCGCGCCCAGGTCCGCAAGCTGCATCGTGCCGAACGGTCCGGCCCCGTATTGCTCCACCGCAACGATGCGGACCCCCTCCAACGGCAGCATGGTCTTCTCTCCCCGGTTGCCGGTGCAGCGATGAGGTAGCGCCTCCGTCCGGCCCGGTCCAGTGCGGCCGGATTGCAGCGGCGGCAGAATCGGTGAAACTGCACTGACCCTTTTTCGGAGACTCCAACACATGACCGCACCCAAACTCGGCTATCTGCTGCCCACCCGCGAGCGCATCATGAGCGGCCTGAA
>JAJEIH010000125.1 GCA_022827685.1 Alphaproteobacteria bacterium | reverse complement strand
CGGCGACGGTCTTTCCGTTCCCCGCCGCGGGCGTCGCCGGCGTGCTCTCCTCCGGGAGCTCTTCTCCGGTTGCCGTCGCGGCCGGGGCCGGCTGACCGTTGTCGGCGACGGTCTTTCCGTTCCCCGCCGCGGCCGGCGCCGGCGCGCTCGCCTCCGGGACGTCTTCTCCGGTTGCCGTCGCGGCCGGCACCGGCTGACCGTCACCGGCACCGGCCTTTCCGTTCTCCGCCGCAGCCGGCGCCGGCGCGTTCTCCTCCGGGATCTCTTCTCCAGTTGCCGTCGCGGCCGGCGCCGGCCTTTCCGCTCCCCGCCGCAGCCGGCGCCGGCGCATTCTCCTCCGGGGTCTCTCCTCCGGGGTCTCTTCTCCGGTTGCCGTCGCGGCCGGGGCCGGCTGACCGTCATCGGCGGCGGCCTTTCCGTTCCCTGCCGCGGGCGGCTCGGGCGCGCTCTCCTCCAGGATATCCTCTCCGTTCCCAAGCGCCGCGGCCTCGTCTTCAATCCGATCCTCCAGATCGCCCGGCACGACCAGTCCTTCAGGCCCGGTCCCCACTTGTCGAGACATCCCGTCTACCTCCGAATGCCAGTGATATCGCGTCCCCCGAACCTTACTTTCTATCCCTCGTGCGCGCCATGACAACTCCGCCTTACCGCAACACATAACGCGACCCGATCCAATTAATGATTACCCTCACTTTGATCTCGACCGGCCCTGATTCTCTTCAGCCGCATCCCTCCCCATAAATCCATTTCACCGGTCGTTCACCGGCGTCCGTAAATCACCGAAAACCCGAACCAGGAGACAAGAAAAGAAGACGAAGCGGCGAATTCCCTTGCCCCGGGCACGAGGAGGAAACGCCATGCTTCACCGTATCAAGGGCCGGGCCACCAAATGCGGTCCCTCCGCCATCAGCGCCATCGCCGGCATCCATACCCATGACGCCGCCGCCATCATCCGGAGACTGTTCGACCGCCCGAACGTCAACGGCGCCTACATGGACGAACTCGCCGCCGCCCTGGCCGAGCTCGGATGGAAGCCCGACTACGCTCTCCGCCACCGCAAGCTGCTCCAGCGCCGCCACGCCCGCCGGCAGGAAACCTACGACCGCATCTTCGCCGGCGTCCCCTTCGACATCCGGTCCGTCACCATCGGCCGGGTCCTCGACGTCGAGCCGTCCGGCACCTGGGTCATCGCCACCACCACCCATTTCATCGCCTACAGCGACGGCTTCGTAGCCGACAGCGGGGCCTGGTTCTCCAGAAAACCGGAACGCTGGTTCCGCGCCAATCCCCGTCATGACCGCGTCGCACGCCGTCGCCTCGAGGAAGCTGTCCGCTTCGCGCCGCCACCGTCCGATCCGGCCTGACCTCCAGGCCGGCTCATCGACCTGTCAGCCCGCACCGCGGAGCAAGCACGCACATGCCCAGCATCGTCACCACCACCGTCTTCACCATCGACGAGCTCTCCGACGCCGCCAGGGAGAAAGCCCGTTCCTGGTATCGCGACCAGGGCCTCTTCGACGAATGGGACGATTACGTCTTCCAGGACTTCGAGACCGTCTGCCGGATCATCGGCATCACGCTGAGCACCCACCCCGTGCGTCTCTACGGCGGCGGAACCCGGGACCGGTCGAAGATCTGGTATCGGGGGTTCCACTCCCAGCAGGACGGCGCCTGCTACGACGGCTGCTACAGCCACGCCCGCGGCGCCGCGAAGGCCCTCCGCGCCCATGCGCCGAAGGACACCGAGCTCCACGAGATCGTCGACGCCCTGCAAGCCGCCCAGCGCCGTAACTTCTGGCAGCTCCATGCGACCGTCCGCCAGACCGGTCGCCACCCCCACGCGAGCAGCCTTCAGATCGACGTCGAACGCGACAGCCCGACCTGGCAGCCGATAGCGGACGGCGCCGAGGACACCGTCATCGAAGCGCTGCGCGACCTGGCGCACTGGCTCTACCGGCAGCTCCACGATGCCTACGAAGCCGAAACCTCCGACTGCGCCGTCGACGAAGCCATCGCCGTTAACGAATACACCTTCACCAAAGACGGCAAGCGTTTCGGCTGACCGCTCCGCCACCCTTGAAAGGAACCCCGGCCATGACGGGCACCCCCAGGCGCCAGATGGTTCTCCGGATGACCGTCGACCACACCGACGCGAAGCCCTTCACCACCATCCGGGACGCCGACGACTTCGCCGACTGCGAGCTCCACGGCTTCCACTTCGACACCATCATCATCGGCGGCCGCATCATCCTGTTCAAACGAAACGGCGGCTACTTCTTCTCGATCGGCCTCGAACCGCCCCCTCCCTCGACACCCGCCGAGCGGCCCTGACCGCTTCTCGTCCAACTCCCCCAACCGAACCCCAGAGGCAACAGATGCCAACCTCCACCACCTCCACCTTCGCCGAGCGCCACCTCACCCCGGAAAAGCGCCTCGAAATCGCAGAAGCCGTCGCCGCATACTTCCAACACGATGGCTCCTGGCTCCAGGGCGAATGGTGCTCCCACACCAACGACATCTGGGGCTACATGTCGATTCCCGAACTCTCGCAGTGGCAGGACCAGGACGCCAACTGCTTCTGTCTCGGCGGCGCCATCCGCATCGAGACCCAGCGCGCAATTCCAGAAATCAAGTACATCCATTCCGCCGGCGGCTGCGACGTAGCCATGGCCCAGCTCTACGCCAGCGTCGGAGACATCCAGATCATCACACCCGTCGGGCCCGGACCCCACAACGATCCCGCTCTCGACGCCATAATCCGATGGAACGATGCACCCGAACGCACCATCGACCAGGTCCGGCGCCTGGCCGCGGACGTCGTCATCCGTTGCAAGGCCGCCATGCCGATCGACCTCACCGGCCGGCGCATATTCACCCCGGACCTTTCCCAGGGCGGCACCGTCATCGAGACCAGCCGCGGCGTCGAGCTCAAGATCAAATGGGACGACGAGGACGAGCCCGTCTGGTGGGACAT
>JAJEIH010000113.1 GCA_022827685.1 Alphaproteobacteria bacterium | reverse complement strand
AACTCGGGCGTGTCCTGGCTGCCGACGTAGGACTCGCCGCCATAGTGGAACTCGTCCTCGCTGCCGTCATAGTCGGGCTCCGCCGGGGGCGGCGGCTCCCACGGGTCCTCGACGGGCTCCGGCTCTGGAGCGGGCTCCTGTCCGGGTTCCGGTTCGGGCAGGTGCCTGGCGCTCCAGTCGATCACGGCGAGGAGCTGGCGCAGATGGGCGAGCTGGGCGCGTGCGGCGCGGTGGTGGTCGGCGCGGGCGCGGTCGTCCTCCGGCGGCGGTCCGGCGTTTATGTCCCCGGCACAGGCGGCAGCGAGGGCTTCGGCGGCCGGGGCGAGGCGCTCCAGCAGCGCCGCTGCCAGTCGGGGTCGGGGGTCGTTCACGGTCATCCATGCCTCCTTTCAGGCCAGGGGCGGGACGGGGTGTCCCTGTTTCGCGCGCAATCGCGTGCGGGGGTGTGCGCGGGCGGGCGGGCGTATCGCGGCGGCGCGGCTCGCGCGCCTGATTGCGCGCGCGAGACGCAGGGCGCACCTTCCCCGTCCGCTCTCGCCGGGGGTTTGCGGCCCCCGGCCATGCTTTCTGCAGAAAAGCGGAAAGGCGGCCCCGGGAGCCGCCTTTCTCTCATGCCTATTCTACTCCATTTCGCTGAAAGTCAAGCCCATTCGGGAACAAAAGATGGAAATATCGGGCAGTTTTCTCACAACCTGTTGAACAGTCGGGACAATCTCATGCCGGCGGCCCCGGTTTGGGCTCATGTCTTCTTCCCGTCATGCCCGGCCCCGGAACACTGCTGTCCGGTTTAGCCATTGGGTGAAGCCAAGCGGGGGTTATGGGCGCGCAACGTCTCCTGTCCCCTCGCTTTCCGTCGTGCCGGAATGCGCCCCCTCGTCATGCCCGGACTTGTTCCGGGCATCCACTTCCACTGCTTCCGCTGCACGGCCGCATGGATGCCCGGAACAAGTCCGGGCATGACGAGGAGTGGGTCGGGAAGCCGGGCGTCGATCCATGTCCCGATCCGACGGAACCCTTTGAAATCCTGTTGAATCCAGGCCATGCGCCTTGTCCGCAAAATCTAAACCGGACAGCAATGGCCCCGGACCAAGTCCGACGATATGGGGACGGGCATGACGGACGACGCCCGCGCTACCCTCGCCGGAACGGCTCAGACAGCGTATTTCCGGACCAGCTCGCGCGCCCGCGCGGCCGCGTCTTCCGGAATCGTGTGGCGGGGCGGGAAGTCGCCGGCGGGCCTTGTCGCGTCGATCATCATCTTGGCGGTCAGCCCGTCATGGTTGGACGGGTCGAGGATCGCGCCCATGCAGTCCTTCAGTATGTCGACATCCCGGTCCGCCTGCATGCGGGTGCAGACGGCCCACATCACGTCCCGGTCGCTCGCGATATCGACATCGTCATCGACGACGACGGCCAGCTTCAGGCTGAGGTCTTCGCCGAGCGCAGCCGCAGCCGCGTTCTTCGCCTGGCCGGGGGCGGGATTCTTCATGGCGATATAGACATGCATCCGGCAGGCGCCGGATTTCGGCATCGCGACGCCGGTGACATTGGGATAGTTCTGGCGCAGCACCTTGAGCAGCCGCGCCTCCATCGGCACCGCCAGAAGGCCGGTATGCTCGTCGGAAATGCCCGGCACGATGTCCTGGTAGATCGCATCCTCGCGGTGCAGGATCGCCGAGACCTCGATGACATGGCGGGTCGAGCGCGCCGAGGCATAGCCGGTGAATTCCGCGAACGGCCCTTCGTCCGCCTCCTCGCCGGGGAGGATATGGCCCTCCAGGACGAACTCGGCGAAGGCCGGCGCCTCGACCGGCACCGTCACGCCCCGGACCAATTCCAGAGGCCGCCCCATGAAGCCGCCGGCGACGGCGTATTCGTCCGCGTCCATGGGTCCCTTCCAGAGGCCGCTGCCAAAGGCGAACAGCGGATGGTGGCCGATGACGATCGACACCGGGATCGCCTCGCCTCTCTCGGCGGCGCGCTGGGCATAGTTCCAGAGATGCCGGCGGCTGTGCAGGCTGGTGCCGAAACGGGTCCGGCCCATGACCTGCAGCCGGTGGTAGCTGGCGTTGCGCACCCCGCTGTCGGGGTCTCGCGCGACGACGATGCCGTTGGTGACATAGCGGCCGCCGTCCTCCGCGAAATGGTTCATGATCGGCAGCGCGCCGAGATCGACATCGCCGCCCGTCACCACCCGGTCCAGAACGGGGCCCGTTTCCAGGATCACCGGCTCGATGGTCCCGTCGCCGAGCCCGCCCCAGGTCCCGATCAGATCCGCTTCGTCAACGCCGAGCGCCCGGGCGTAGCGCTGGCGGTCGCCGAACAGGTTGGCGACGACGGGGAAGGGCGAGTCCCCGACCTTGTCGAAGCGGACCACCGGCGCGCGGCCCTGCCTCTCCAGTTCCATCGCCACCGCCGTTGTGTCGAAGTCGAGGGCGACCGGTTCCGGAATGCGCAGGATGCTTGCCGGGTCCGCCGCTTCCAGGTCTTCGAGGAAGGATCTGAGGTCGAGCGTTCTTTCGTTCGGTCGCATGGGCTGGCTCCCCTGCCGGCTTCCCGTCCGTCCTTCCGACGGCGAAGGCGGTTGCTATACACTATGCGCGCCCGGCAGGGGCACTGAACCTTAGCGATCCGGAGACCTCTCATGCCGCTCACCCTCCAGGAAGCCAACCGCATCGCCGCGGCCGCCATCGCGCATGCGGAGAGCCTCGGCATCCTCATCTGCGTTTCGGTTTCGGATGCCGGCGGGCGCCTCGTCGCCTTCCAGCGCATGGACGGCGCGATCTGGGCCGCCGTCTACGGCTCGCAGGGCAAGGCCGCCGCATCCGCCGCCTTCGGCCGGCCGAGCGGCGACCTGACCGAGCGCGCGGACCATCCGACCTTCCGGGGAATCGCCGCGGCCGACGGCGGGCGCATGATTTTCGGACAGGGCGGCGTGCCGATCCTCCGCGACGGACGGGTCATCGGCGCCTGCGGCGTCGGCGGCGGCACCGGGGAGGAAGACGAGGATTGCGCCCGCGCCGGCGCAGCCTGCCTCTAGCCCGGCATTTGCGTCCGGGGAAGCGTTCGGGCCGGAATTGCCGGAACGGAAGATGGTGCCCAGGAGAAGACTCGAACTTCCACGACCTTGCGGCCACAGGTACCTGAAACCTGCGCGTCTACCAATTCCGCCACCTGGGCACGGGGCAGGAGCGAGACGGCGTGATAAGAGGAAGGCGCACATCTGTCAACGACCGGACAGGATAGCCATCCCGTGACCGATCGTTCCCTGCGAGACTTCATCGCCCGGCTGGAAAATGCGGGCCGGCTCAAGCGCATATCCGCGCCCGTGTCGCCCGAGCTGGAGGTGACCGAAATCCACCGCCGCGTGCTGCAGGCGGGCGGGCCGGCGCTCCTTTTCGAGAACCTGCGCCGCCCGGACGGCAGCCCCTGGGGCATGCCCGCGCTCGCCAACCTGTTCGGCACGGTGGAGCGTGTCGCCTGGGGCATGGGGCGCGAGCCGGAGGGGCTGCGCGAAATCGGCGAAACCCTGGCCTTCCTCCGCCAGCCGGAGCCGCCGGGCGGCTGGCGCGAGGCGGTGGGCATGCTGCCGCTGCTCAGGACCATGCTGTCGATGGCGCCGCGCACCGTCCGGCGCGGGCCCGTGCAGGAGGTCGTGCTGGAGGGCGACGACATCGACCTCGGGCGCTTCCCCGTGCAGACCTGCTGGCCGGACGAGCCAGCCCCGCTCATCACCTGGCCGCTGGTGGTGACGCGGGGGCCGGGGCGCACGGCCGAGGACGATTTCAACCTCGGCATCTACCGGATGCAGGTGACGGGCCGGAACACGACCCTGATGCGCTGGCTGAAGCATCGCGGCGGCGCCGGCCACCATGCGCGCTGGGCGGCCAGGAAGCGCGAACCGCTGCCCGCCGCCGCCGTGATCGGC
Source organism: Alphaproteobacteria bacterium (assembly GCA_022827685.1). Lineage (GTDB taxonomy): Bacteria > Pseudomonadota > Alphaproteobacteria > Bin95 > Bin95 > Bin95. The sequence goes on along the minus strand of JAJEIH010000113.1, from coordinate 32,386 downwards.
GCGGACCCGGCCACCATTCTGGCGGCCGTCACGCCGCTGCCCGAGACGCTCTCGGAATACCGCTTTTCCGGCCTCCTGGCGGGCCGCCGGCTCGACCTTGTGGACTGCCGCACCGTGCCGCTCAAGGTGCCGGCCGGGGCCGAGATCGTGCTGGAGGGCCATGTCTCTCTGGACGACTATGGCGACGAGGGGCCTTATGGAGACCACACCGGCTATTACAACGCGGTCGAGCGCTTTCCCGTGTTCACCGTCTCGGCGATCACCATGCGCCGCGAGCCGATCTACCTCACCACCTATACCGGCCGGCCGCCGGACGAGCCCTCCGTGCTGGGAGAGGCGCTGAACGAGGTCTTCATCCCGCTGCTGCAGGCTCAGTTCCCGGAAATCCGCGACTTCTGGCTGCCGCCGGAGGGCTGCTCCTACCGCGTGGCCGTGGTCTCGATCCGCAAGGCCTATCCGGGCCACGCCAAGCGGGTGATGTTCGGCGTCTGGTCCTATCTGCGCCAGTTCATGTACACCAAGTGGGTCATCGTCGTGGACGACGACATCGACGCGCGCGACTGGAAGGACGTCGTCTGGGCGGTCTCGACGCGCATGGACCCGGCCCGCGACATCACGCTCGTGGAGAACACGCCCATCGACTATCTGGACTTCGCGAGCCCCGAGAGCGGCCTCGGCTCCAAGATCGGCCTCGACGCCACGGACAAGTGGCCGCCCGAGACCCGGCGCGAATGGGGCCGAAAGCTGGCGATGAGCGAGGAGGTCAGCGCGCGCATCGCCGCGAGGTGGGAGGAGTTCGGGCTGGATTGAGCGGCCCGCCGGCGCTAAATAGCGGTCCCTGGGCCGGGCCCTGTGCCTCTGTGGCGGAATCGGTAGACGCGGCAGACTCAAAATCTGTTGCCCGCAAGGGCGTGGGAGTTCGAGTCTCCCCGGGGGCACCATTCTTCCCGCTCAGGCCCGTCCGCGCCCAGACCGTTACCCCATGGAGCAACCTCGCATGAAACCCGTTTGCCTCGTCATCGGCGCCGGCGCCGGAATCGGCGGAACCGTCGGAAGCCGCTTCGCGCGCGAGGGCTACCATGCCGTCCTTTGCCGCCGCAGCGACGAGGAGGGCCTGAACCGGCTGGTCGAAGGCATCAGGAGCGAGGGCGGCGACGCCACGGGCTATCTGCTCAATGCCGTCGAGCCCGACAGCATCGAGGACCGGATCGCCGCCGTGGAGGCGGACATAGGGCCGATCCGGGTGGTCCTCTACAATCTCGGCTCGCAGGTCGGCAACCGGGCCCTGGAGGCGACCAGCTACAAGGTCTTCGAGCTGGGCTGGCGCATGGCGACCTTCGGCCTGTTCCGCACGGCCTCGGCCGTCTGCCCCCGGATGGTCGAACGCGGCGGCGGCTCCATCCTCGTCACCTCATCGACGGCGGCGGTGCGCGGCAACAAGGGCCAGCATTCGCACGCGGCCTCCATGGCGGGCCGGCGCATGCTGTGCCAGACGCTCAATGCCGAGTTCGGCCCGAGCGGCGTCCATATCGTCCACATCCTGATCGACGGCGCGGTCGATGCCCCGGATACGCTCGGCAAGATGCTCGGGCCGGAGAAATACCGGGCGCTGCGCGAGACCCGCGGCATGGAGCATGACGGCCTCATGCTGCCGGAGAAGATCGCGGACACCTATGTCCATCTCGCGCACCAGCACCGTTCCACCTGGACGAACGAAATCGACCTGCGCTCCTTCAGCGACACGCCCTGGTGGAACAGCTAGAGCACGATCCGTTCCAACGGAAACGGCTGCATTTGCCGGGTAGCGTCGAGCCTTGACCCCTTTCGTCACCCCGGCCCCCGAGCCGGGGTCCAGCCTCGGTTCTCGCGGCAGTTTCAGCGGTTGAGCCCGTTCTCCGCCGGCAGCGGCGGTATCGGGAGTCGGAGATGGACCCCGGCTCGGGGGCCGGGGTGACGGTTCAGGCTTTGCGAACGACACTGTTCCAACCCGAACGGATAGTGCTCTAGCCCTGCGCTCCGGCAATCCGGTCCAAACGGTCCAGATGCGTCCTTTTCGCCGGCTCGTCGAGGAATGAGGCTTCGATGGAATTGCGGGCGAGCGTGACGAGGTCCGCCGCCTCCAGTTGGAGCGCTTCGGCCACGGCGACGAAATTGTCCAGCAGGTAGCCGCCGAAATAGGCCGGATCGTCCGAGTTGACCGTGGCCCTGAGCCCGGCGTCGAGCATGCGCTTCAACGGGTGCTGCCTGAGGTCGGCCACCCCGCCGAGCCTGAGGTTGGAAAGCGGGCACACGGTAAGCGGAATGCCCAGCCCGGCGAGGCGGCGGACCAGGGCCGGGTCATCGAGCGCATGGTTGCCGTGGTCGATCCGGTCCACCCCCAGCCGGTCGACCGCGTCGGCGACATAGGAGGCCGGCCCCTCCTCGCCGGCATGGGCGACGAGCCTGAGCCCGGCTTCCCGCGCCGCGGCGAAGAGGCGTTCGAATTTCGCGGGCGGATTGTTCTTCTCGGTCGAATCGAGGCCGAGGCCGGCGATCCGCCCGTCGGCGACATAGGGCGCGGCCTCGCGAAAGGCGGCGAACCCGTCCTCTTCGTCCAGATGCCTGAGGACGCACATGATGAGCAGCGAGGTAATGCCGAGCCGCTCGGGTCCCTCGGCGAGCGCCGCCAGGATGCCGTCCGCCGCGACCGCGAAGGGAATGCCGCGCGCGGCGTGGCCCTGGGGATCGAAGAACACCTCGACATGCACCGCCCCGTCGGCGGCGGCGCGCTCCAGATAGGCCGCGGTGAGATCGTGGAAGTCCTCTTCCGCGCGCAGCACGTCCATGCCCCGGTAGTAGATGTCCAGGAAGTCCTGCAGCCGGGTGAAGCGGTAGGCGGCCCGGACCTCCTCTACCGAGCGGAACGGGATATCGACCTTGTTGCGGGCGGCCAGCCGCATCATCAGTTCCGGCTCGAGCGCGCCCTCCAGATGAAGGTGCAGCTCGGCCTTGGGCAGCGCCCGGACAAACGACCTCACGTCCATTCCGGCCTCCGTTGCGATCCCTGGCAGTTTGCGCCGGGACGGCAAGCGCACGATAGTCCTTTCCCCATGGACCTGCCGAAAGAAGCCTCGATCGCCGACCTCGCCCGCCTGATGGCGTCGGGCGCGCTGCGGTCGGTCGATCTCGTCGAGACCTTCCGGCAGCGGATTGCGGCGGAGGACGGGGCCTTCCGGTCCATCGCCTTCCTCAATCCCGATGCGCTCGAAATCGCCCGGGAGCGCGACCGCGAGCGCGCCGCCGGCCGGGTGCGCGGCCCCATGCACGGCGTGCCGGTGCTGCTGAAGGACAATATCGCGACCGGCGACGCCATGATGACCACGGCCGGCTCGCTCGCGCTCGACGGCGTGAGAGCGGGGGCGGACAGCCACATCGCCCGGCGCCTGCGCGGGTCCGGCGCCGTTCTGCTCGGCAAGACCAATCTCAGCGAATGGGCCAATTTCCGCTCCACCCGCTCGTCGAGCGGCTGGTCGAGCCGGGGCGGCCAGGTCCGCAACGCCTATGCGACCGACCGCTCGCCCGGCGGCTCCAGTTCCGGCTCCGGCGTGGCCGTCGCGCGCGATTTCGCGCCGGCCGCCATCGGCACCGAGACCGACGGCTCCATCGTCGGCCCGTCCGCGATGAACTCCGTCACCGGCATCAAGCCGACCCTCGGCCTGGTCTCCCGCACCGGAATCGTTCCCATAGCCGCGAGCCAGGACACGGCCGGCCCGATGGCGCGCACGGTCGCCGATGCGGCGGTCCTGCTCGGCGCGTTGGCCGGCCCCGACCCGGACGATCCGGTCACCCGGCCGCCGCCGGAGGAAGACTTCACCCGGTTCCTCGATTCCGGCGCGCTGCAGGGGGCGAGGATCGGCGTCATCCGCAATTACTGCGGCTTCCACGAAGCCGTGGACCGGGTATTCGAGGGCGCGCTCCAGGTGCTGGCGGACGCCGAGGCCGTCATCGTCGATGAGGTTGCGATGCCCTCGCGCGAGGCCATCCGGCCGCACGAAATCCTGGTGATGCGGACCGAGTTCAAGATCGGGCTGAACGCCTGGCTGTCGGCGCTCGGGCCCGAATGCCCGGTCCATTCCCTTGCCGATCTGATCCGGTTCAATCTCGACAATGCCGACCGGGTCATGCCGTGGTTCGGGCAGGAACAGCTGATCGCTGCCGAGGAGACGGACGGCGCGGACGATCCGGCCTATCTGAAGGCGCTCGCCACATGCCGCCGTCTCACGCGGGAGAACGGCATCGACCGGGCCATCGGCGAGTTCCGGCTCGACGCCCTGGTCGCGCCGACCTCGCCCGTGCCCTGGGCCATCGACCTCGTGAACGGCGACAACCGCCTCGGCGGCAGTTCGGGCCTGGCCGCCGTCTCCGGCTATCCGAGCGTCACCGTGCCCGCAGGCTATGTCGCCGGCCTGCCGGTCGGGCTTTCCTTCATCGGCGGCGCGTGGCGGGACGGGCCGCTCATCGGCTATGCCCATGCCTTCGAGCAGGCGGCCCGGGCCCGTGTTCCGCCGGGTCCGGCCCGCCCGTGGCAGCCCGGCTGCGCCTGACCGGGCGCGTCCTCCCTCCGCCTCCCGGCCCGCAGGGCGTATGCTGGCCTGCCCGGCGCGTTATTCTGACTTCGGACTCGAGAGAGGATTTCACCAATGGGCAATGTCACGGTCGTCGATCATCCGCTGGTGCAGCACAAGCTGTCCCTCATGCGACGGAGGGACACCGACACCGCCAAGTTCCGGGTGCTGCTGCGCGAGATCTCGCTCCTGCTCGGCTATGAGGTCACCCGCGACCTCGCGACCGAGACCCGCAGCATCCAGACGCCGCTCGCGGAGACAGGCGCGCCGTTCCTGACCGGCAAGAAGCTCGTCCTCATCTCCATCCTCAGAGCCGGGAACGGATTGCTGGAAGGGCTGCTCGACCTCATCCCGTCGGCCCGCGTCGGGCATGTCGGGCTCTACCGCGACCCGGAAACGCTGGTGGCCGTGGAATACTACTTCAAGGTGCCGCAGGACCTGGGCGACCGCCCGGTGATCGTTCTCGACCCGATGCTGGCGACGGGGAACTCGGCGGCGGCGGCCGTCTCCAGGCTCAAGGAGGCGAAGGCGCGCGACATCAAGATGCTGTGCCTGCTGGCGGCCCCGGAGGGCATCGAGGCGTTCCACGCCGCCCATCCCGAGGTGGCGGTCTTCACCGCCGCCGTCGATGAGAGGCTCGACGACCACGGCTATATCGTGCCGGGCCTCGGAGACGCCGGCGACAGGCTCTACGGCAACAAGTAAGCGGCTTGCAGGGCCTTCCCGGCCAGCCCGCCTGAAACGCGCCGGCGCGCCGCCGGCATCAGGACGCGCCCGCCCCCGCCGCGCCGCTCGCCATGGCGGCGTCGATCTCGTCTTCCTCCACCCCGGCCTCCGCCAGCACCTCGCGCGTGTCGGCGCCGAGTTCGGAGCCGCCGCGCCTGATGCCCGAGGGCGAGCCCTCGAAGCGGATGGCGGGCCTCGCCTGCCGGAGCCGCCCGGCAAGCGGGTGGTCGTATTCCGTGAGCGTGCCGTTGGCCGCGACCTGGGGGTGCCGGACCATCTCTCCGCGGGTCAGCACCGGCGCTGAAGGCACGTGGGCGGCGTCGAAGGCGGCCGTCCACTCCGCCGTGGTGCGCTTGCGCAGCTCCAGCTGCACCTGCTCCAGGCGCGCGTCGATATTCTCGTCCCGCAGCGCCCCGGTGGCGAAACGCGGGTCGCTCGCCAGGTCCCCGCGCCCGGCGACTTCGCAGAAGCCGAGCCATTGCCGGTCCGTCATCAGCGAGACGCTCATGAAGCCGTCGGCCGTCTCGTAGATGAGGTCGATGAAGCTCGCCGCGCGCTGGATCGATGTCGGCGCGTCCACGAAGGTCTGCGAGCCCATGTCCGAATTCCAGAGGAAGGCGACGACGGAATCGAGCATGGAGACGCGCACATGCTGGCCCTCGCCGGTCGCCGCCCGGTGCAGCAGCGCAGAGGTGACCGCCTGCGCGGCGGTGAGCGCCGTCACCTTGTCCGGCAGGATGGTGCGCACCAGGCGGGGCCGCTCCTCGTCGGAGCCCGCCTGCACGGTGGTGAGGCCCGAAATCGCCTGCACGATGGGGTCGTAGGTGGGCTTGAAGGCGAACGGCCCCTTCTCGCCGAAGCCGCTGATCGAGACATAGACGATATCCGGCCTGACGGCGCGGATGTCCGCCTCGCCGACGCCGAGCCGCTCCACCACGCCCGGGCGGAAGTTCTGGATGAAGACGTCCGCCGTCTCGGCGAGCCGCTTCAGGAGCGCCACGCCCCCGGGCTGCTTGAGGTCCAGCACGATGGAGCGCTTGTTGCGGTTGTTATTCAGGAATGCCGCCGACAAGCCGCCCTGGCGGTTGCCGCCGCCGCGCGTCAGGTCTCCGCCCCGCGCTTCGACCTTGATGACGTCGGCGCCCTGGTCGCCGAGGATCTGCGTCGCCATCGGCCCCGAAATCACATTGGTAAGATCGACGACCCGAAACCCCGACAACGGCCCGCTCATGGCACTCCGCCTCCCTGACTGCGGCCGGGACATTAGAGCGTTTCCCCCGCAGGCCAAACCGCCTGCCGCCCCGGCCGGCGCCGTGCTATATGCCGGGCCATGAGCGAGGCGCAACATATCGCCGTCATCGGGGCCGGCATCGTCGGGACGGCGACGGCCTGCTACCTGCGGCGCGACGGCTGCAAGGTCACGCTGATCGACCCCGAGCCGCCCGGCACGATGACCTCCTTCGGCAATGCCGGCGCGATCAGTTCGCACTCCTGCCTGCCGCAGACCGGCCCCGGCCTCATGTTCAAGGCGCCCCGCTGGCTGCTGGACCCGATGGGGCCGCTGTTCATCCGCTGGCGCCACCTGCCGGAGTTCCTGCCCTGGCTCATCCGCTTCGTGCGCGCGGGCCGGCCGGAGCCGATGCGCCGGCAGATGGACGCCATGGCCGCCCTCCACCGCCTTGCCCTCGACGCCCACAAGGACCTCGCCGCCGAGGCCGGCACGGCGGGCCTCATCCGGCAGAACGGGACGCTCACCGTCTATGAGAGCGCGCGCAGCTTCCGGGCTGCTTTGCGGGACCGGGAGGGCCAGCGTGAGCGGGGGTTCGAGGTAGAGGAGCTTTCCGGCGACGAACTCCGCCAGCTTGAGCCGGGGCTGGCGCCGATCTTCCCGCATGCGGTCTTCTTTCCCGGGGGCGCCCATACAATCAATCCGGGCGCGCTCACCGCCGGCCTTGCGGAAGCCTTCACGCGCGGAGGCGGCCGGGTGCTGGCGGCCCGGGTCGCCGGCTTCGATTTCGACGACGACCGGCCCGCGGCGGTCCGAACCTCGGAGGGCCGTCTGGCGGCGGACGGTTTCGTCGTCGCGGCCGGGGCCTGGTCCGCGGGCCTTGCCGAAATGCTCGGCGAGAAGGCGGTGCTCGAATCCGAGCGCGGCTACCACCTGACCCTGCCGGACCCGGGCGTCGAGACGCGCCACCCGATCTCCTTCTACGACCGCAAATTCATGGCGACGCCGATGGAGATGGGCCTCCGGCTCGCCGGCACGGCCGAGTTCGCCGGCCTCGACACACCGCCCGAGTGGAAGCGCATCGAGCCGCTCCGGGCCCATGCGCGCAAGGCGTTCCGGGACATCGACGCCTCGGATGGCTCGCCCTGGATGGGCAACCGGCCGGCCACGCCGGACTCGCTCCCGGTGCTGGGCGCCTCCCGGCTGCACCGGAACGTCTGGTACGGCTTCGGCCACGGCCATCTGGGGCTCACGGCCGGGCCGATCAGCGGGCGGTATATCGCCGACCTTGCCGCCGGACGCGCGCCCGCCATCGACCTCGCCCCCTACAGCATCGGGCGGTTCTAGAGCACGCCGTCATGCTGACCGACGCACAGCTCGACCGCTATGCCCGGCACCTGATCCTGCCGGAGGTGGGCGGGGCCGGGCAGCAGAAGCTGCTGGCCTCGCGCGTGCTGGCGGTGGGCGCGGGCGGCCTCGGCGCGCCGGTGCTGCTCTATCTCGCCGCCGCCGGGGTCGGCACGCTCGGCGTCATCGACGACGACGATGTCGATGTCTCCAACCTCCAGCGCCAGGTGATTCACGGCAATGAGCGCATCGGCCGGCCCAAGGCCGAGAGCGCGGCAGCCGGCATCCATGCGCTCGACCCCGCCATCCGCGTCGAGACCCACAATGAGCGGCTGACCGGGGCCAATGCCGCCCGGCTCTTCCGCGACTACGACCTCATCCTCGACGGCAGCGACAATTTCGCTACCCGCTACCTCGTCAACGACGCCGCCATTGCTGCCGGGCGGACGCTCGTCTCGGGCGCGGTGCTGCGCTTCGACGGCCAGGTCTCCACTTTCAAGCCCCATGCCGGGCCCGAGCATCCCTGCTACCGGTGCCTGTTCCCGGAGCCGCCGCCGCCGGGCGCGGTGCCGGCCTGCTCGGAAGCCGGCATCCTCGGCGCGGTAGCCGGCGTCGTCGGCACGCTCATGGCGGTGGAGGCGTTGAAGGAACTGATCGGCATCGGCGACGGCCTCTCCGGGCGTCTGCTGCTCTACGATGCGCTCAGCGCCACGATGCGGACGATCCGCTTCAAGCGCCGTGCCGGCTGCCCCGCCTGCGGCGGCTGACCCCCTTCCGCTGTCGCCATCGCGGGTTGCATTTCGCCGCGCCGGCATCGTCCCGCAGGCGCCGCTTCGACACCGCTCCCGGCCAGATTTTCCCATTTGCCGTTTTCTTTAGTTGTTCCTTCTCTCCTGCCTCGCGGCGCTCCCGAGATGAAACAAGCTGGGTCGCGGACGCTCAATACCCCCGCCTGCCGCCTTTCCTGACGTCAGCATGTCGCGACTTTCCTGGCGCCATCGTTCTGTTTGAAAAAAGTCCTAGATATGCCTTATTGGTTTGTCAGATATAACCGGCGGTTTCTTTACAACCTATCCCCCTGACGACGGAATCCCCTGTGGGGGAGCGGCTCCGCTAACGGGGCCGCCATGCTTGGGCATGCGAGGGGGAACCGCATTTGTTTTCGAAACCGGCCGGCGCGGCGTCGCTGCGTGCGGGAGCGCGGCCTGCGGATTCGCGAAACAGCCGCCGGATGCCCGCGGTCATCCTGCTGGTCTGCGCTGCGGCCGTGTCGGCGGACCGCTCTGTCGCGCAATCCGCTCCGGCAAAGCCGGCCGGCCTCTCGACCGAAGACGGCAACACCCAGGTCCGTCTGCGGTGGTCGGGCCCGAGCGACCCGACGATTACGCATTGGCAATATGCCTACCAGCCAAGCGCCGGTTCTTATACCGTTTGGGCGGACATGACGGGGAGCGGCTCCGCCACAAGGCGCTACACGGTCACCGGTCTTGCGAATAACCGGACCTACAAGTTCAAGATCAGGGCGGTCAATGCCGCCGGCCCCGGCCGTGAATCCGATGAGGCGACCGGCGAACCCTATCCCGCCTTTCCCGAAAAACCCGCCGGTTTCCAGGCGCTTTCGGGAGACCGGAGGGCCGTGCTGATATGGGACCATCCCGACGATGTCAGCATACAGGGCTGGGAATTCCGCCGGAAAAAGGCGGACGAGCGTTACGGAAGCTGGGCGGCCATTCCCGGTTCCGACGCCGACACGACGACCCATACCGTCCTCGGCCTCGAAAACGGCACCGGATACGTGTTTCAGATTCAGGCGTTCAACGGGGCCGGAACCGGAAGGCGGTCGGACGAAAAACCGGTGACACCCATGCCGACAGTCCCCGAAAAACCCACGGAGTTCTCGGTCGAAGCCGGCAATCGAAAGGCGATATTGACCTGGGCCGACCCGGGAAACGAAACGATTTCGAAATGGCAATACGCTTACAGGACGATCGGCAAATACGGTGGCTGGACCGACATGGCGGGAAGCGGCGCGGCGACAGTGCGGCACGTTGTTTCCATGCTCGAAAACAACATAACCCACACATTCAGGATCCGGGCCGTGAACGATATTGGGGCCGGCGCCGGGTCCGACGAGGTCTCCGCGACGCCCATGACGAGAGTGCCGGAGAAACCGGCCGGATTTGCCGCGCTCGCAGGCGACGGGCAGGTCACGCTTTCATGGGACGACCCGTCGGACGCTTCGATCGAGAAATGGCAGTATGCCTACAGGACGACAGGCGGCTACGGGAGCTGGACCGACATCGCCGGCAGCGGCGCCATGACAACACGCCATGTCGTGTCCGACCTGCCCAACGGGACGGCACATAGGTTCAAGATCCGGGCTGTGAACGATGTCGGCCCCGGCGTTGAATCCGAAGAGGCGTCCTCGACGCCCCTGTCCCGTCCGGCCAAACCTTCGGGATTCACGGTAAAGGCGGGGGATGCGCGGGTCGCTCTGGCCTGGAACGACCCGCTGAATTCCACGATTACCGGCTGGCAGTATTCGTTCAGGACCTCCGGCGGTTACGGCGCCTGGACGGACATTGAGGGCAGTGACGCGGCCACCACCGGCCACACCGTTACCGGCCTTTCCAACGGCGTCGGGCACACCTTCAAAATCCGCGCTGTCAACGCCGGCGGCAACGGTGCGGAATCCGACGCCGTCGCCGCCACGCCGCGGCCGGTTCCTGAAAAGCCGTCCGGCCTTCGCGCGGAGGCGGGCAATACGCAGGTGAAGCTGTTCTGGACCGACCCCGGCGACGACAGCATCACCGGATGGCAATACCGCTTCAGGACGACAGCGGCCTACGGCGCCTGGAAAGACATCTCCGGCAGCGGCCCCTCCACGGTCCGCCATACGGTGGCCGGCCTTGCCAACGACACGGCCCACACATTCAGGATCCGGGCGCTGAACGCGAGCGGCGCCGGTGCGGAGTCCGACGAAGCCGCCGCGACGCCGCGGGAGGCGGTGCCGGCCAAGCCCACGGGGTTCCGGGCCGAGCCCGGCGACGGCGAGGTGTTGCTCGCCTGGAACGACCCCGACGATGCGAGCATCCGGGGCTGGCAATTCAAGAGCAGGAAGTCGGGCGGCAGTTACAAGGCACAATGGGACGAAATTCCCGGAAGCGACGCCAGGACCGTGCAACATACCGTAACGGGCCTCGAGAACGGCGCGACATATGTCTTCAAGATCAGGACGGTAAACGCCGCCAACGGTCCGGAGTCGGAGGAGCGGTCCGCCGCGCCGCGGTCGCTGCGCCCGGCCGCGCCGGAAGACTTGAGCGCCCGGTCCGGCGACGGGCAGGTTGCGCTGGCTTGGAGCGACCCGGACGACCCGACGATTTCGGGATGGCAATACGCGATCAGGACCACGGACGGTTTCGGGGCGTGGATGGACATTCCGGGCAGCGATGCGATGACGACTGCCTACACGGCAACCGGGCTCGAGAACGGCGTCCGTCACGTCTTCAAGCTCCGCGCCGTGAACGAACATGGCAGCGGCGCGGAGTCCGACGAAGTGGCTGCAACTCCCGTCGCCGTGCCCGTAAAGCCGACGGGCTTCACGGCAACGCCGGGCGACGGGCGGGTATTGCTGCAATGGACCGATCCGGGCGACGCGACGATTACCGGCTGGCAATACGCCCTCAAGACAACAGGCAGTTACGGAAACTGGGCGGACATCTCCGGCAGCGGCGCCGGGACGACCGCCCATACCGTGACCGGCCTCGACAACGGAACGGCCTACCGTTTCAAGCTTCGCGCCGTCAATGCAAGCGGCAGCGGCGCAGAGTCCGATGAAGCTACCGCAACTCCCATCGCCGTGCCCGCAAAACCAACGGGCCTCACGGCAACGCCGGGCGACGGGCGGGTCGCGCTCGCCTGGGACGACCCGGGCGATGTGACGATTGCCGGCTGGCAATACGCCCTCAAGACAACAGGCAGTTACGGAAACTGGGCGGACATCTCCGGCAGCGGCGCCGGGACGGCCGCCCATACCGTGACCGGCCTCGACAACGGAACCGCCCACGGCTTCAAGCTTCGCGCCGTCAATGCAAGCGGCAGCGGCGCGGAGTCCGATGAAGCTACCGCAACCCCCATCGCAGTGCCCGCAAAACCAACGGGCCTCACGGCAACGCCAGGCGACGGGCGGGTCGCGCTCGCCTGGGACGACCCGGGCGATGCGACGATTACCGGCTGGCAGTACCGCTACAGGACGACCGGCGGCTACGGGGGCTGGACCGGCATTGACGGCAGCGGGGCAAAGACGGCAGGCCATACGGTGACGAAACTCGCCAACGATGTCGTCCACCGCTTCGAGGTCCGGGCCGTCAACCGCAGCGGCCCCGGTGCGCCGTCCGGCGAGGCGACCGCAACCCCGCTTGCCGTTCCGGCCAAACCGGCGGGCCTCAGCGCGACGCCCGGCGCCGGAGAGGCCGTGCTGGAGTGGAACGACCCGATGGACCCGAGCATTACCGGCTGGGAATACAACCAGCGGCGGCTGGACGGCGAGTACGAGGAGGAATGGACAAACATCCTCGGCAGCGCCGCCGCCACGATGAGCCACAAGGTCACGGGCCTCGGCACCGGCTTCTCCTACGGCTTCAAGGTCCGCGCCCTGAACATGAGCGGCACCGGCGCGGAGTCGGACGAGGCGGTCGCAGCCCTGCCGTCCGTTCCGGCCAGGCCGGAGGGATTCGCGGCGACGCCCGGAGACCGCGCGGTCGCGCTCGCCTGGGACGATCCGGGCGACGCGACGATTACCGGCTGGCAGTACCGTTACAGGACGACCGGCAGCTACGGAGACTGGACCGACATCCCCGGCGGCGGCGCGGCGACGACCGGATACACTGTGGCCGGGCTTGCTGCCGGCATTCCCCACCATTTCCGCGTCCGGGCCGTCAACAGCAGCGGCTCCGGCCTGGAGTCGGACGAGACCGAGGCTACCCCATTCGCCGTTCCGGCGAAGCCGACGGGCCTTACCGCGACATCCGGCAGCGGAGAAGTGCTGCTCGAATGGGACGACCCCGGCGACGGCGCAATCACCGGCTGGGAATACAACCGGCGGCAGGGAGACGGGGAATTCGAGCAGGACTGGACATTCATCGCCGGCAGTGCAGCCACCACAACAAGCCACACCGTCATTGGCCTCATGGCCGGCTCCTCATACGGTTTCAAGGTCCGCGCCGTCGCCGGCGACCGTACGGGCGCGGAATCAGACGTGGCGACCGCAACCGTCCCGCTGCCGCCTCTCCCGGCCAGGCCGGAGGAACTCGTGGCGGAGCCGGGCGTGAACGAGGCATCGCTGGATTGGAAGGCTTCAGGCGATCCGAGCGTCACGCTTTGGCAATACCGTTACCGGACAACGGGCGAATTCGGCGACTGGACCGACATTCCCGGCAGCCATGCCGGAACGACCGGCCATACAATTACCGGCCTTGAAGGCGGCACGCCCCACACCTTCCGCGTTAGAGCCGTAAACAGCAGTGGATACAGCCTTGAATCGGCAGGAGTTACGGTTGTCCCTTTGCCCGGCCTGGCCAGACCGACAGGCCTTAAGGCCCATGCCGGCTACGGGCAGGTCGTGCTGACATGGGAGGACCCGAAACATCCGGCGATCGTCAAATGGCAACATGTCGCCAGATCACGTGCAGACACAGGCGCGGACCGATGGATAGACATATCCGGCAGCAGCCGGGAAACGACCCGCCATGTTGTTGCGAGGGGTTGGGAAAACGACGTTGAAGCAGCACTGAAAGGCAACGTCGAATATGTGTTCCGGGTCCGGTATTGCACAAGAAATGACTGCCTGTTCCCGAACCGCAGCCCCGGTTCGGATCTCGTGTCCGCAACGCCCAGGGCCGTCGCGAAGCCCGCCGAGCGAAGGACCGTCAAGGCTGTTATGGCGGGCCTTGCAGGCCATGTAGCGGCGGGCGCGGAAATTGTTATCGGCGAGCGGTTCTCCGCCGGTCCGGACGCGGCGCGGGTCGTTCTGGCCGGGCGCGAGCTTCCGCTGTTCGCGCCGGCCCGCAACGAAGAGGCGCAACCTCCGGCAGCCGACGGGCGGCAGGCGATGACCGTCGGCATGAACGCGCGCGAGGCGCTCCGGAAAAGCGCCTTCCGGATTCCCCTCGGGGCCCCGGCGGGCGGGCGGCTTCCGCAATGGTCGCTTTGGCATCGCGGCGAGCTGCGAAGATTCGGAGGGGCGGCCGGTCCGGGGGCGCGCTTCGGAGGCCGGTTGTTGTCGACATGGTTCGGGCTCGATATGCGGCTCGGCGGGCGATGGCTTTTCGGAGCGGCGCTGGCTCGCAGCGAGGGAGAACTGGAATACGGCGCCGACGCCGTGTCCGGCGCGATTGAGACCGTCGTGGACAGCGTGCATCCCTTTCTGCAACGGCATTTCGAGGACGGAGGAATGGCCTGGATGACCCTCGGCGGCGGGCGGGGAACCATCCGGAATGAGACTGCCGGCCGGGGCGTCGAGACCGCAGACGCCGAACTGGCAACCGTCTCCGCCGGTTTCCGCAGCCCGCTGCCGATGTCCGGGGCTCTGAAGCTCTCGGTATCCGGCGCGGGCGGTCTCGCGCGGCTCGCAGCGGACGGGGATGCACGGACGGCCATCGGCTCCCTCTCCGCTTCCACGGACCGCCAGAGCCTCGGCATCGAGGCTGCGCTGGAGGAAGGGGAAGCTGTTTACTACACGTCCCTGTCGTTGCGCCGCGACGGCGGCGACGGTGTGCGCGGTCTGGGTCTCGAGCTGTCGAGCGGCCTCACATCGCCGTTGCCGGCGTCGTCCGGGCGCGCGGACATCCGGTCGCGGAGCCTGGTCTGGCGCTCCGGCCGCGAGTATCGGGAACTAGGCCTGACGGTCACGGTGCGGCAGCCGGCGGACGCCAACCGCGGCGGACCGTCATGGTCGGTGGCCGGGGCGTACGGGGCGCCGGCCGGCGGGAGCGGGGAACCCGAACCACTCTGGTCCCGCGAGGCGCCGAAACGCGGCGGCGGCAAGGCGCTGCCCACTCTGGACCTGAAGGCCGGCTGGCGCTTCGTCTCGCACCGCTCGCTGTTCGAACCGCACGCGGCGCTCGGCCTTGCCGGCGTGGACGTCCGGCGCCTGGCGCTCGGGGTCGATATCGGGCCGCTGGCGGGTCCCGTGCTGAAACTCGCCGCCGAACGCCGCGCTCCGCAAGCCGGCGGCCCGGAAAGCCGAATCTCGGCCGCTTTGCAATTCAGGTTCTGAATATCCCTCGATTCTGCGACTTACATCACGACGAGGTCGGCGATCATGGCGCCGGCGGCGTCGCGCAGTCTTGCCGGCTCGATGGCGAACACGGAAAACGGGCTGCCCGCCGCCGCCCAGACCCGCGCGAACCGGAAGAGGCCCCGGTCCATGAACAGGGCGACGGGCCTCGCATGGCCGAGAGGGGGCACGCCGCCGATCGCGAATCCGGTTGCGGCGCGCACGAACCCGGCGTCCGCACGGCCGACCTCCGCGCCGACGGCCTCCGACAGCCTGGCCGTGTCAACCCGGTCGTCGCCGCTGACGACAGCGACCACGGCGCTGTCCCCGGCGCGGAAGACCAGCGACTTCGCGATCTCGCCCACGGTGCAGCCGACCGCCTCTGCCGCCTCCTCCGCCGTCCGGGTCGAACCGGGCAGGGTCAGGACCTCGCAATCCAGCGAAAGCGCCTCAAGGGCGGCTTTCACCCGGTCCGGGCCCCGCAATTTCGGCATTTCGACTGCCTGAACGCCGTCAGGCGGGCTTCCCGAACGTCGCTATCCGGTCGATCCGGCAGACGAACAGCACCCGCTTCTCGTCGATCTCGGGGTCGCGCAGGCCGTAGGGCGGCTCGGCTCCGGTATATTTGGACCAGATCCTGTCGAGCTGCCGCGTGACGCGCTCGCCGCCATCCTCCCATTCCCGCAGCTCCTCCTCCACGGTGCAGCGGATCTGCACCCAGTGATAGGGATTGTCGGGGTTGACGATGAGCACCGTCATTTCGGGATTGGCGCGTATCCAGCCGCATTTGGAGCGGTGGGACGCGGTGTTCACCAGAATCCTGTCGCCCTCGTAGTCGAACCACATGGGCGTGAGCCCGATGCGGCCGTCCGGCGTCATCACGCCGAGGGAGACCGTGATCGGCCGGTCGAGCAGGTCCCTGTGGACGGGGTCGAGATCGTCAAGGCTGCTTGCCTTGCGCCGCTCGCCAACGGCGAACTGGCCCGCCTGCAAGCCGTCCGCGACATCCCTGAATTTCGTGATCGTGAACCCGTCCGCCATGCCCTTTTCTCCCTTGAGGCCGTCCATCGAAACGGCAGTGTGACCGCCGCGCAGGCGGACGGCAAGCGGGCCGCTGCGCGCCCGTCAACCGGCCCGGAACCGGGGCAGCACCTCGGCAGACAACCGTTCCATCAATGTGTCCGGCCGCGTCCAGGTCGCTTCGTCGCGCCACCAGATCGCGTCTATGTCGAGCGCCGCCAGCGCCTGCACCCGTTCCGAAACCTCGTCGGCGGAACCGAGCGCGACGCAGGCCTCGACCGCGGCGTCGGGCACATAGGCGGTCACCCGTTTCGCCTCGTCCCAGTCCACCGCGTGGCCGAGGTCCGGATAGGGCTCGACATAGTCCGCCGGGCGGTCCGGTATCCCGATGCCGGGGAAGAAGACATCCGCATGGCGGTGCCGGCAGAGGCCCGCCGCGCAGGGGCGCATATGGTCGATCGCGCGCTCGCGGTCGTCGTCGATGCAGGCGGTGACCACGACGATGCGCCGAACCTCGTCTCTGGCGCGGCCCGCGGCCGCCATGCCGGCGTCGATCCGCTCCAGCGCCCAGGCGACGGCCTCGGGCGCGGCGCCGACATGGATGAGCACGCCGTCCGCGATCCCGCCCGCAAGCGCCAGCATGCGTGGGCCGGTCGCGGCGAGCAGGATGGGCACATGGGCGTAGGCCGGGTCTAGGACGGTCTCCGAGCCGCCCGGATCGGTCGGCCGGCCGCCAAGCAGGCCGCGCCAGAGGGCGGTGGCCTCGCGCATGCCGGCCAGGGTGGCGGCCTTGCGCCCGATGATATAGGCGGAGCTGTAGCCCGTGCCCGCCACGAGATCGGCCCGCCCGCCCGACGCATCGTCCAGGGTCGCGATGGCGCTCGCCGTGGTCAGCGGGTGGCGGGTCAGCGGGTTGGTGACGCCGGGGCCGAGCCGCAGGCGCTCCGTGCGCTCCGCGGCCGCGCCCAGATGCATATAGACGTCCCGCCAGCGCCCGGCGAGCAGCGGCGTGTCCGGCACCCACATGAAGTCGAAGCCGGCGGCCTCGACTTCGGCAGCGTAGGCGGCGGTGTTCCGGGGCGCGCCCACCGTGGGCACGCGAAGGCCGAATTGTAGTGTCACGAAACCGTTCCCCCTCCGCCGCCCCGGGAATCCGGAGGCGGCCTTCTTGACCCGGAAGGCCCGGCGGGCGAACACTCCGCCGGACCCCCGCCACGGCTTCAGGATGCACCCCATGACCGCGACCGGCAACAGGCTCGAATGGCACGAAACGGAGCAGCATGACGGCGCCTCGGTGCGCGAGTTCACCATCAACACGGGCGCGCGGCCGGTGACGGGGGCGCTCTGGTCCGGCGACGGCTCGAAGCCCGGCGCGCCGCTCGTCTGCTACGGCCACGGCGCCTCCGGCGACCGGCACCAGCGCCCGATCCCCGATATCGCCGCCGGCCTCTGCCGCGAGCACGGCTATTTCGGGCTCTCCCTCGACGGGCCGGTTCACGGCCGCCGCCAGACCGGCCCCGGCGGGCGCGCCTCGTTCTGGCCGGAATGGCAGCGGGAGGGCACGGCCGACGACATGGTGCGCGACTGGCGGCTCGCGCTGGAGACGGTGTCCGGGCTGGAGGAGGTCGGCGCGGGCCCCGTCGGCTATTGGGGCCTGTCGATGGGCACGATCTACGGCGCGCCCTTCGTCGCGGCCGAGCCGCGCATCTCGGTCGCCGTGCTGGGGCTGATGGGCCTCGTCTCCGAACCCGCGCATTACAAGCCGGTCATCGAGGCGGCGGCCAGGGCGATCACCTGCCCGGTCCTGTTCATCTGGCAGCTTGAGGACGAGCTTTTCACCCGCGAGCAGTGCCTCGGCCTGTTCGATGCGCTCGGCTCCGCCGACAAGCGCCTCCACGCCAATCCCGGCCTGCATCCGGCCGTGCCGCCCGAGGAGCTCGAATTCTGCGGGGCGTTCCTCACCCGCTATCTCTCCGGCGCGCCCCTCGGCCGCGACCCCGTCTTCCGGGTCAGCGAATAGGCGGCGCCCGTGGACCTTGGGCCGGGTAGAGCTTGACGGTACGGTCCCCGCAGCTAAGTTGAAGCCGCGTCTCAAGGTAAGCGATCATGTCCACCGTCAACATCGGCGAGGCGAGGGCCCGTTTGTCCTCGCTGGTCTCCCGGGCCGAACGCGGCGAGGAAGTCGTGATTGCCCGTCGGGGCAAGCCGGCCGTCCGCCTTGTGGCCTGCGCCTTGTCCGCGACCGGCAGGCCGAAGGGACCCCGGCAACCGGGCGCCCTGAAAGGCAAGCTTGATATTCCGGATAGCGCCTTTTTCGATCCGCTTCCGGAAGAAGAACTGGGGGCCTGGGAAGGGCGTTCGGAAGACTGACCGCTCATGCGGATGTTGCTGGATACTCATGCCTTTCTCTGGTGGCTGACGGATAACGCCCGCTTGTCGCGCCGGGCTCGCCGCATGATCGGTAACGACGCGAACGACTTGGTCGTGAGCGCCGCTTCCGCTTGGGAAATTGCGACAAAGGTTCGGCTTGGCAGGTTGCCCGACATCGGCGCCGACATTGCCGCCTCCATCGCCGGGGAAGGGTTCGGGCATATTCCGATCACTGTCGCCGATGCAGAGCGAGCGGGACGGCTGCCGGGCCCGCATCGCGATCCGTTCGACCGGATGCTCGTAGCGCAGGCCATGGGCCGCGGCATTCCGATTGTGTCCATCGACGCCGTGTTCGACCGCTACGAAGTCCGTCGCTTCTGGTAAACGGTCCGGCCTCCCCGGGGCGGCATTGGCAAAGGGTCCGCTGCCGGACTAGGATTCCTTGAGCGACGAAGAGCCGAAAGGCCGGGGGCAAGCGCGATGGTTGACAACGACACGCTGGGGCGCGAGGCGCTGCGGATGCACGCCGCCGGCCGGCCCGGCAAGGTGGAGGTGACGCCGACCAAGCCGCTCACCACCCAGTACCAGCTCTCGCTCGCCTATTCGCCGGGCGTGGCCGCACCCTGCCTCGAGATCGAGAAGGACCCGGGCCTCGCCTACGACTACACCGCCAAGGGCAACATGGTGGCGGTGATCTCGAACGGCACCGCCGTGCTCGGCCTCGGCAATATCGGCGCGCTCGCCTCCAAGCCCGTCATGGAAGGAAAGGCGGTTCTGTTCAAGCGCTTCGCCGATGTGGACGGCATCGACCTGGAGGTGGACACTGAAGACGTCGATGCCTTCATCGAATGCGTGCGCTATCTCGGCAAGAGCTTCGGCGGCATCAACCTGGAGGATATCAAGGCGCCTGAGTGCTTCATCGTCGAGGAGCGCCTGCGCGAACTGCTCGACATCCCGGTCTTCCACGACGACCAGCACGGCACGGCGATCATCTCCGCCGCCGGCCTCATCAACGCGCTTCACCTGACCGGCCGGCGCATCCAGGACTGCCGCATGGTGGTGAACGGCGCAGGCGCCTCCGGCATCGCCTGCGTGGACCTCTTCAAGGCGCTCGGCCTGCCGGCGGAGAATGTCGTGCTCTGCGACACGCGCGGCGTCATCTACCGGGGCCGCACCGAGGGCATGAACCAGTGGAAGTCGGCCCATGCGGTCGAGACCCCGATGCGCACGCTCGAAGAGGCGATGGAAGGTGCCGACATCGCCTTCGGCCTCTCGGTCAAGGGCGCCTTCACGCGCGGGATGATCGCGTCGATGGCGGAGAAGCCGATCGTCTTCGCGCTCGCCAATCCCGACCCCGAGATCACGCCGGAGGAGGTGCGCGAGGTGCGCAGCGATGCCATCATCTGCACCGGGCGGTCGGACTACCCGAACCAGGTCAACAATGTGCTGGGCTTCCCGTACATCTTCCGGGGCGCGCTGGACGTGCGCGCCACGACCGTCAACGATGCGATGAAGATCGCTGCCGCCGACGCACTGGCGGCGCTCGCGCGCGAAGACGTGCCGGACGAGGCGGCGGCGGCCTATCCCGGCAAGCGCCTGCAATACGGCCCCGACTACATCATCCCGGTGCCCTTCGACCCGCGCCTGATCGTCAATGTGCCGGAGGCGGTAGCGCGGGCCGCCATCGACACGGGCGTGGCGCAGAAGCCGATCGAGGACTGGCCCGCCTACCGGGCCGCGCTCGCCGCCCGCCTCGATTCCACGTCGGGCAGCCTCCAGCGCATCTATGCCGAGGTGCAGGCCGCGCCGCGCCGCGTGGTGTTCGCGGAGGGCGAGGAGGAGCGCGCCATCCGCGCCGCGCTCGCCTTCCGCGCGCAGGGCTTCGGCACGCCCGTCCTGGTCGGGCGCGAGAACATTATCCGGGGCCAGATGGAGCGGCTCGGCATCGCCTCCGGCGAACCGCTGGAAATCCACAACGCCGCCCTCTCGGAAGACAATGCGCAATACATCGCCATGCTTTACCAGCGGCTCCAGCGGAAGGGCTACCTGCAGCGCGACGTGCAGCGCATGGTGCATCAGGACCGCAATTGCTTCGCCGCCTGCATGGTGGCGGCCGGCGCGGCCGACGCCATGGTGACCGGCCTCACGCGGTCCTTCCAGGTGAGCTTCGGCGGCGTGCGCCATGTGCTGCCGCCCACCGCCGATTCGACGCCTTGCGGCGTGACCCTCTATGTGAATCGCAACCAGACCGTGTTCGTCGCCGACACGACGGTGAACGAACGGCCGGGGCCGGAACAGCTTGCCGACATCGCGGCGGCGGCGGCCGGCATGGCGCGCGACATGGGCGCGGAGCCGCGTGTCGCGCTGCTCTCGTTCTCCAATTTCGGCAACCCGCCCTTCGGCGAGGCCGCCCATGTGCGCGAGGCGGTGTCCGTGCTCGACGGACGCGGCGTCGATTTCGAGTATGAGGGCGAGATGTCGGCGGACGCCGCGCTCGACGAGGAACTGATGCGCCAGCTCTATCCTTTCGCGCGGCTTTCCGGGCCGGCCAACGTGCTCGTCATGCCGAGCCTGCACGCCGCCAACATCTCGGCCAAGATGCTGCAGATGCTGGGCGGCGGGGCCGTGATCGGCCCGGTCCTGCTCGGGCTCTCCAAGCCGGTCCAGATCGTCCAGATGGGCGCCAGGGTCTCCGAGATCGTCAACATGGCCGTGTTCGCCGCCCACGCGGCGGGGAACGGCCGGGGTCAGTAACCCCGGCCCGGCAGCGTCTCGTGCAGGGGGCGCACGCGGGGATCCAGTTGCCTCTCGGTGTAGTAGTCGCCCGCGGGCTTCCAGGCGTCGAACACGCGCCTGAGTTCGCCCACCGGCTCTTCGTGGACATCGACCCTGAGATCGACGCGCGGGAAGTCGTGCGCGCCCCAGGCGACGAGAGCCGCCGAGTTCTGCCCGCCATGCTGGCCGCCGGCGTCGCGGCCCGCCTCCAGCGCTGCGAGCAGGCGTTCGGCAAGTGTGCCGCCGGCAAAGCCTTCCTCAATGGCGTCGAGCACATGCTCGCCGGTCAGCACATTGCCGAGCGCGATCAGCCCGTCGCGCACATGATGGCCGGCGAAGTCGCGGTTCTCCCTGCCAGTGCGCGCGGCCGCCCGGCCTTCCGCATCGATAATCCCCAATTGCCGGTATTCGGGGTGCGGGTCCGCGGCGACGAGCGCATCGACCGCCGCCTGGGCCGGGCACCCGTTGGCCAGCAGGTCCTGCGCCAGCCGGCCGAGGCGGTAATCCGCAATCGCCATGACGGCGACCGCGCCGAGGCGCGAGACATGCGGCACGCGGACGCCGACCGCGAGGGAGCGCGTCGCCGTCGCGATGCCGAGTTCGCCAGTGGCCGCGTCGCGGGCAATGCAGGTGAAGGTCATCGGTTTCCTCTCCTGTTTCGCGCCGGCAAACGAGTCTGTTAACGCAGGCCGGCGAAGAAGGACGAGATGTCGGCGGCGAGCCGGTCGGGGTCTTCCAGGGCCGCGAAATGGCCGCCGCTTTCCCTGACCGTCCAGCGCTGGATGTTGGTGTACATGGTCTCGGCGAGCGAGCGCGGCGGCGTCAGGATTTCGAAAGGATGCTCGACATAGGCGGTGGGCGCCGTGACCGGCTCGTCTTCCGATATGATCCAGGGCTCCCGGGTGCGTTGGTAGTAGGGCCAAGCCGAGGAGCCGATCGAGCCGGTAATCCAGTAGATCATGATGTTCGTCAGCAGCGTGTCCCGGCCGAAATGCGCATCGACATCGCCCTTGCAATCGCTCCACGAGCGCCACTTCTCGACGATCCACGCCGCCAGCCCGGCGGGCGAATCAGTGAGCCCGAAAGCGAGGGTCTGCGGTTTGGTCCCCATGATCTGGACATAGCCGGTCTCTTCGCTCAGCCAGTGCGCGAGCTGCGCCCGGTAGCGCTCCTCTTCCCCGGTCGGCTCGGCCAGGTCGGGCAGGACCCGCGGCAGCGCCATCAGCGTGATGTGGATGCCCCGCGTCCTGTCGGCGTGGGCGTTGCCGAGATGGGCCGCGACATAGGAGCCGAAATCCTGGCCGTGGGCGAAGAACCGGTCATGGCCCAGCACGTCGGTCATCAGTACGGCGAGGATGTCCGTGGCGTCCCTGAGGCCGAAGCGGCGCTGGCCCGGCGTGAAGGAAAACCCGTAGCCGGGCAGCGACGGCACGACGACAGTGAACGAGTCTTCCGCACGGCCGCCGAAGTCCGACGGCCGGGTCAGGCGCGGGATCAGCCTGTGGTACTCGTAGAAGGAGCCGGGCCAGCCGTGGACCAGCAGCAATGGCGGCGCATCCGGCGCCTCTCCCGGCACATGGGCGTAGTGCAGGTTGTGGCCCCCGATAGTGACCTTGCGGTTGTTCAGCCTGTTGAGCGCCGCCTCCTGGGCCCGCCAGTCATAGTCCTCTGCCCAGTAGGCGCACAGCGCTTCGAGATAGGCGGCATCGGTGCCGAACTGCCAGGGATCGCCGGGCGCCTGGTCGGGCCAGCGGGTGGCGCGGAACCGGCGGCGCAGGTCGTCGAGCGCCTCGTCCCCGACGGCGATCTCGAAGGGGCGCGGCGCCCGCCCGTCCCAGACGAGCGTGCTGTCGTTCTGCGATGACATGTCCCCTCCGCAATATGCCCCGGCATACTATCCCGCATTTCACGTCAGGGTCACGGCCTGCACCGCGTCCAGGCCTTCGATCCATGCAGGTTGGATCGTGCAATAATCTGTTGAAATATATGGAAAGATGGCTCCGCGGGTAGGATTCGAACCTACGACCAATCGGTTAACAGCCGACCGCTCTACCACTGAGCTACCGCGGAACAGACCCGAATGCGCGCCCTTATAGCGGCGTTCAGACCGCTTGGCGAGGGTCTGGAGGCGCGGACCGGATTCGAACCGGTGTAAGCGGATTTGCAGTCCGATGGATAGCCACTCTCCCACCGCGCCGCCGGGGTCCCCACATAGGCCGGCAGCCGGGCGCGGTCAATGCGCGCCGGGCGGACGCTGCCCGGGATGAGGGAGTCGGTCCTCCAACCCCTTGTATCTCGCGGGATAGCCGTGGTTGCTGCGGCAAACACGAAAGTGTCGGCGCCGGTGCCTCCGGTTATCGTGTCGTCGCTGCCGCCGCCCTGGACCATGTCGTCCACATCGTCGCTGCCCGCGATCTTGTCGAGAACGAACATGTCCTCGGCCAGTTCGGAAGCCGCCGTGAGACCGGTCAGCGTGATCGTACCACCGCCGAAATCGCTCAGGTCGATGCAGTCCCGGGTCGTGTCGAAGTCCGTGATCGTGTCGGTGGCGCTGCAGTCGCGGAACACGAATGCGTTCGAGGAAGCAGGCGCGTCGTTTCGATGTCAATCAGCGTCATATGTGTTTGATCGCGTTGGATCATGACGGATTGAGACCCTGCGCCTATCAACAGATGGCGCCGTGGGAACCGTCTTTGACAGAGCAGCACGACGCATCAGAACAACTCTTCGCTGGCGATGGCCGCGCCCTCGGCGAGCGACCGGAGTTTGGCGAAGACAATTTCGGGATCCACCACGCCGTATCCTGCAAACGTCGCGAAGCCGCAGTCGGTTCCGGCGATAACCCGCTCCCGCCCGACGATGTCGGCGAAGCGCAGGATGCGGTCGGCGACGTTGCGCGGATGCTCGACATAGTTGGTGGTGCTGTCGATCACCCCGGGGATGAGCACCAGATCGTCGGGCAGGTCGGCATCCCGCCAGGCTCGCCATTCGTGGCCATGGCGGGGGTTCGCGGTTTCGAACAGCAAGGCTCCCGCCTTCACCTTCAGGAGCAGCGGAAGAACCTTCTCCATCGGGATGTCGTGGGTGTGGGGCCCTTCGTAGTTGCCCCAGCAGATGTGCAGCCGGACCCGCTCGCGCGGCACGTCGGCCAATGCCTCGTTGATCACCTCGACATGCATCTCGGCCACCCTGAGAAACGCCTCGTCCTCCAGCCTGGCAAACACGACATGCCTGCCGAGAGCGAGGTCCGGCGCGTCGATCTGCAAGGTCAGGCCTGCCGCCGCGATTGTCTCGTATTCCGTGCGCATCGCGGCGCCGAGGTCCCGCACATAGGACTCGTGGTCCGGGTGGAAGTCGGACGGCTGGAACTGGGCGATGACGCCGGGCGAAGCGGAATTCATGAAGCCGGCGGAATAGCCGGCCTTGTCGAGGGCGCCGAGGAACCTGGCAATATCCTGGTCCAGAGGCTCGCGGTCCTTTATCGCGATAGGTCCGACGCAGCGCGGACTCCGGTAGGTCGGCGTGCCGCCGCTCTCCGCGAGCTTCTTCAGGTAGTCGGGGAAATCGGCGAGGTCTGCAGGCGGCCGCCGCGGGCTGTCCCCGTCGAAGCCGGTCAGACGGTCCTTGATGTAGGTGGCGTAGGAGATCTTGCCGAGTTCACCGTCCGAAGGCATGTCAATGCCGACGGCGCGCTGCCGCGCGACGATGGCATCCACCGCGTCGTCCAGGCAGGCCTGGAACGCAGCCGGATCGAAACCCTCGCCGCGCTCCCGGGCGAACAGCCCGTCGGCAATGTCGTCGGGCCTCGGAAGGCTGCCGACATGGGTCGTCCGGATATGGTCCGTGTTGAACATGCTGCCTCCCGTGTCCGATGCGCCCGGCTGCATCATTCCATCCCGCCGGGCGCCCATATGAGCGTTCCATCCCGGTCGCGGACCGGCCCTCCCGGCAGACGGGCGCTGCCTCGCACCGCCAGGCAGCCCGGCACCACCCGGTGGTGGGAGAGGATCGACGAGCTTTCGATCTGCTCCATCATCAACTCGACCGCGGCGTCCACCATGGGCTCGACCGGCAATGAGAAAGAGGTGAGCGAGAAGCTTGGCCAGTCAGCCGCGCCGACATCGTCGTAGCCGACAATGGAAACGTCCTCCGGGACGCGCAGCCCGAACTCGTGCCGGGCGACCTCCATGACGGCGAGCGCCATGT
The DNA here is from genome assembly GCA_022827685.1 of Alphaproteobacteria bacterium. Taxonomy (GTDB): domain Bacteria; phylum Pseudomonadota; class Alphaproteobacteria; order Bin95; family Bin95; genus Bin95. The sequence continues at coordinate 6,834 of JAJEIH010000113.1, read as the reverse complement.
GATCGCTGCCGACGAAAACGGCATCGGGCGGCTCGTCGGCTGCAAACAGGCCACGCGCGGCGGTCCGGGTATCCCCTAATTCGAGGTTGCCCTCGGCGTAGCCGATTTGTGAAAAGCCGTGCCGCGACAGCCCCTCGCGAAACCCGGCCTCGCGGTCCCGGTTGGTCGAGGAAATCGCCGCGCCCGCGATGTAGGCGAACCGGCGGTGGCCGCCGGCGACGAGAAACTCGGCGATCTGGCGTCCGCCATTGCGGTTGTCGCTGGTCACGCTGGAGCACAGCGGGTGCTCGGTCATGCGGTTGAACATGACGACGGGCACGCCGGCGGCGGTGCATTCGTCGGACAGGTCGGAGGAGAGCGTCGTCGATGCGAGCAGGAGCCCGTCGACCCGGTATTGCATGACCTGTTCGAAGACAGGGTCGGAATGGCGGTCCTTGAACCCGGTGAACAGCAGCATCTGGTAGCCCCGCCGTTGCAGCCCCGCAGCCAGCTTTTCGAGAACGTCGGGATAGATCATGTTGTCGAGATAGGCCATGACGACGCCGATGATCCGCGAGCGGTTGGTAATCAGCGTCCGCGCCATCGCGTTCGGCCGATAGCCCAGTTCCCGCGCTGCCGCGAGGACCTTCTCGCGGGTCCTGGGAGCGACGCTTGCGCCCGGAGTAAAGGCCCTCGAGACGGCGGACTGCGAGACGCCGGCCCGGCGCGCGACTTCCTCTGCGGTCACCGCATGGCGCGCGGTCGCTGCAGGGCCTCCCTCCGGGCGGGATAGGCCGCTTGCGCCAGCGGGCATCCCTGCCCTCCGCCCGGGCGGCGCGCAGCCGGCTATGGCTCGAACCGGGGGGCGCCCGGATTGTCGCCGCCGCGCACGACATAGGCGACGGCGCGTTCCGGCCCGCCGTTCCGGAAGCTGCGGGGAACGCCCACGGGAACCGACATCGTGTCGCCCCGCCGCATGACGACCTCGCCTTCCGGCCAGGAAACGCCGAGCTCGCCCTCATGCACGAACACCACCTCGGGCTCGAAGCGGATATGCGGGGATATGTGCGCGCCACCCGCCATGCGCAGCTGGCGCAGGGCGAACCCGTGTGGCCACCCGCCCCGGATCGGGCCTGCCGGGAACCCGTCGGCAGTGTCGACCAGGTTGAGGATCCCGCATTCCTCGACACCCTCGCCCGCGAGAAGAGAAGCGGGATTGGCGGCCATGTCGCAACCGCGGCACAGGCCCTGTTCCATCTTCGCCATCGCCGGTGTCGCCCAGGCGGCCAATTGGGCGGGCGAGGGCGGCTCCTCCAGTTCGGCGCCGGGCGGCAGGGCCTCGCCGGCCGCAACGTCGATCAGCTCGCCGCCCTTGAGCAGCCGGAGCCCCGTCTGTTCGGCACGCGCAAATACCTCGGGAGCCCATGCGACCTGGCCGGGATCGTCGCTGCCCAGCACGACCCAGAGAAAGCCCAGCCCCTCGTCCAGTTTTTCGAACCCGCGGAACATGTGAACCGGGATGGACACCACGTCCCCCGGTGCAGCGTCGAGGTGGCCGTCCTCCCTGTCGGGACCGAAAAGAATGCGCCAATGTCCGCTATGGACGACGAAGACCTCGGCAGTCGTGTGGGAATGCTGGGAGTTGACGCATCCGCCGGGCTGGCGCGCGCCGCCGATGTTGAACCCGTGCGGCTCGGCGATATGCACATGCTGCCCGGGGTTTTCCGCGACACCCGGGCCGATAATGCAGAAATTCTCCTTCTTGTCGGAGCCGGGGGTGCGGGAATCGAGGAAGGCGGCCGCGCAAGGGACGAGTTCGTCGTAGCGGACGAGCCTGCTTTCCATCGCATTCTGGGTCCAGGAACTCACCGGTTATTCTCCTTGTGGGGCGCGCGGCGCAGATGGCACGCGCTCGCCGTTGCCGGAATCGAACAGATAGATGCGCGAGGCGTCGACCTCAATGCCGACAAGCTCGCCGATGGCGTGCCGCACGTGGCGGTCCGCCTTGGCGGCAATCCTGTTCCCCCCGACCTCCAGAGTCACCAGCACGCTTTCTCCGGTGAGCTCGGAGGCATAGACCGGCGCGTCGAAGTCGCCCCCGCCCGCCGCCGTCAGTTTCAGGTCCTCGGGCCGCACGCCGAGCACGAGTCCGCCTCGCGGAGGCGCTGTGACCGGCGCGACCGCCGCGCCGCCGACCCGGAACTGTCCTTCCACGACCTCGCCCTCAAGCAGATTCATCGCCGGCGAGCCGATGAACCCGGCGACGAAGAGGTTCCTCGGCTCGTTGTAGATCTCGTCCGGCGGCCCGAGCTGCTGGATCCGCCCCTCGTTCATGATCGCGACCCGGTCGGCGAGCGTCATCGCCTCGATTTGGTCGTGGGTGACATAGACCGTGGTGATCTGGAGTTCGTGGCTGAGATGCTTCAACTCGGCCCGCATGGTGACCCGAAGCTTGGCGTCGAGGTTGGACAGGGGTTCGTCCATCAGGAAGACCTGCGGGCGGCGTACGATGGCCCGGGCGAGCGCGACGCGCTGGCGCTGGCCGCCCGAGAGCTCGCGGGGCTTGCGCTCGAGCAGGTCGCCGAGCTGCACCTTCTCCGCCGCCGCGCCCACGCGCTCGCGGATCTCGGCCCCCGGCGTGCGCCGGACCTTCAGGGGATAGGCGATATTTCCGAACACCGTCATATGCGGATAGAGACCGTAGTTCTGGAACACCATGGCGACGTCCCGGTCCTTGGGCAGGGCGTCGTTGACCATGCGGTCGCCGATCCAGACCTCGCCTTCGGTCGGCTCTTCCAGCCCGGCGATCATCCGCATCGTCGTGGTCTTGCCGCACCCGGACGGCCCCAGCAGGACCAGGAATTCGGTGTCGGCGATCTCCAGCGACTGGTTATCGACCGCGACGACGCTTCCCCATCGCTTGGTCAGATTGCGCAACGAGATCGTCGCCATCTCACCCTCCGGCTCGCTGTCGCGACTGACCGGTACCCGCCGCACCGGCAATCCCCGAAACCGAGAAATTGCATACGCATGCAAAAAAAACTAGCGGCCTGTGACTTAATGTGCAACTTACTCCGGGACGGCATCCGGGCCGAAGACTCTCCGATGGAGGATCCCCTTCATGAGCCGGGTATAGTCGAGTCTGGGAACCCGTCCGGCTGCCGGAACAACATCTGTCGGAGGAGACCATGCGAACAACCCGAAGGACGCTGATGGGCACCTTGCTGACGGGCGCGGTCGCGGCCGGGCTCGCCTGCGGTGCGACCCTTGCGAACGCGGCCGACGCGCTGCCCTACGGCCTCAAGGCGGGCAAGCCCTATGCCGGGACCAAGCTCACCTATCTCGCCCCGGTGGCCGGCCAGTATGAGGGCCACGAAGCGAGGCTGAAGGAGTTCACCGACCTGACGGGAATCGAGGTCGAGTTCGAATTCATCCCCTTCCGCAACCTTCTCGAGAAAATCCTCGCCATCAAGGTGGCGGGCGACGCCGACCCCGACCTCATCAACTACAAGGACGACTGGGGACCGGGGCTGAAGGATCTGTTCGTGCCCATCGACGAGATGATGGCGGAGGACAAGGTCACGCTCGACCGCTACTACCCCGCGCACCAGCTCGGGGTCACCTATGGCGGCATGATCTACGGCCTGCCGCTGCGCGGCCACGCCCAGCTCATGTTCTACCGCAAGGACCTGCTGGAGAAGCACGGGCTCCCGGTGCCGAAGACCTGGGACGAGCTCGCCGAGGTGGCGAAGGTCATCAAGGACAAGGAAGGCATCGGCATCGGCATGTACTACTCGCCGAAGGCCGCCCAGAACGTCGCGGTGTGGATGAACATCCTGTGGAGCAACGGCGGCGAGCTGTTCCAGGACGGCAAGGTGACCTTCAACTCGCCGGAAGCGGTCGAGGCCCTGAAATACTACGTCGCGCTGGAGAACGACCTGAAGGTGAACTCCGAGGGCGCCAAGTCCTTCGAGCAGTATGACGGCTCGCTGTCGATGGGCGCGGGCCAGAGCGCGTTCTTCATGGGCTGGTGGTGGCATTACGGCTCCCGCATCCTCGGCAAGAACACCAAGCTCACGCCGGAGCAGGTGGGCTTCGCGCCGCTGCCCGCGTTCAAGGGCGACAAGTCGACGACCTTCGCGATGTCCATGCCGACCGCGATCAATGCGAACTCGGATAAGCAGGGAGCCGCCTGGGAATTCCTGAAATGGGTCAGCAACCCGGACCTGGAGAAGCGCAACGTCATTGAGAAGGAGAAGCGCAACGTCATCGTCGCGCTGCACAAGAAGAATATGATGGACGAGGAGGTCAACGCCGCGAACCAGGGGCTGCAGATGGCCGCGGCGGGCAGCCTCGAAAGCTCGCGGATCTTCCCGCAGCTGGCCGTCTGGCCGGAGGTCATGCAGGTGCTGGCCAACGCGATCTCGGATGCGGTCAGCAACGGCGCCGACCCCAAGGAAGCGCTCGACGCGGCCGCCGAGCAGGCGCAGAAGCTGGTCGACCGGGGCTGAGGCGCGAGCGACCGATGGAGGTGTGAGCCGGGCGCATCGCGATGCGTGACCGACACCTGAAATATCTGTTGATGATGCCGGCCCTGCTCTTGGTCACGGCAACCGTCATCTACCCGCTCGGCTATGCCGGCATCATCAGCTTCATGGACTGGCGCCTGAGCCGGTCCCGCGTGCCGACCGATTTCGTCTTCCTGGACAATTTCTGGCGCGCCTTCTTCGACGACCCGTCGTTCCTCAACTCGCTCACCGTCACCGCCACCTTTGTCACGGGTTCGGCGCTGGGCGCGGTCGTATTCGGACTGCTGATCGCGCTCCTGCTGGCGCGCCGCGGGCGCGGCTATTCGATTGCACGAACCGTTCTGGTGCTGCCGTTCGCCATGTCGCCCGCCCTTCAGGGCACCTCGTTCCGATTTTTCCTCAATCCCGAATTCGGGATTTTCGACGCCGTCCTGGATGCGCTGTTCCCGTTTCTCGCCCATGTCGACTGGCTGGGCAGTTCGGGCTGGGCGATGACCTGGCTGATCCTCACCGACATGTGGCACTGGGGGCCGTTCCTGTCGCTGATGCTGATCGGCGGACTGCTGTCGATCCCGAGCGACACGCTGGAGGCGTCGCGGGTGGACGGAGCGTCGGCCTGGACGTCGTTCTGGACGATCGTCCTGCCGCAGCTCATGCCGGTGCTCGCCATCGCCTTCGTCCTCAAGACGATCTTCTCGTTCAAGATGTTCGACTATGTGTACCTGCTGACAGGCGGCGGGCCGGGCGAGTCGACCAGCACGATGACCTACTACGCCTTCCGCATGGGGTTCACCGCCTACGACATGGGCTATGCCTCCGCGATCGCCTTCGTGCTCGCGCTGCTGCTGGTCGGTGTGTCCGCGGTCTATTTCCGCCTGCTCTTTCCCAGGGGGGAGGCGGGTTGATGGCGCTCTCGCCGCGGCGGCGCGGACATATCCTCTTCTGCCTGCGCGGCATCGCCATCGCAGTCCTGCTGGCGGTGCTGCTGGGCCCGATCGCCTGGATCTTCCTCACCTCGATCAAGCCGCTCTCCGATGTCTACACGATGACCCTGTTCTTCGATCCGACGCTGGAGAACTTCCGGGCCATCTTCGAGCGGCCTTTCTATGTCGGCGACCGGTTGTTGAACTCCGTCGCGATCTCGGGGCTCACAGTGGTTATCGGCGTGCCGGTGGCGCTGGCGGCCGCCTACAGCTTCTCCCGCTTCGCAATGAGGTTCAAGAAGACGCTGTTCTTCGGCGTGCTCGCGACCCAGTTCGTTCCGCCCATCGTCGTGGTGCTGCCGTTCTTCCTGATGTTCCGGCAGCTCCATCTGCTCGACACCTGGACCGGGATGGTCTGGATCAATCTGTCGATCGTGCTGCCTTTCGCGATCTGGATGCTCAAGGGGTTCATCGACACCATCCCGGTCGAGATGGAGGAAGCGGCGATGACGGACGGCGCGACCCGTCTGCGCGTCATCCGGGACATCGTGCTTCCGGTCACCATCCCGGGCGTGTTCGTCGCCGGGATCTTCTGTTTCATCTTCTCGTGGAACGACTTCCTGTATGCGCTCATCCTGACAAAGAAGGAGGCCGTCACCCTGCCGGTGGTATTGAGTACGTTCTATACCGAGGAAGGCGACCGCTGGGAGCTGATGGCGGCGACGGGGACCTTCATCCTGCTGCCCATGTTCGCGATCAGCTACTTCGTCCAGCGGCATTTCGTGCATGGCGCAACCCAAGGCTCCGACCGCTGAGCAGGTGCGCGCGGAGAGGACAATCCGGTGGGACGCAACATACTCTTCGTGACGACCGACGAGCAGCGCTTCGACGGGCTCGGCTGCTACGGTGGCCGGATCGCCCGGACCCCTGTGGCCGACCGGCTGGCGGCGGAAGGCGTGCTCTATGAGCGCGCCTACGCCCAGAACGTCACCTGCATGCCGGCGCGCTCCACGATCATCACCGGGCAGCACGTCAACACTCACGGCGTTTACCGTAACGGCTACTCGCTGCCCGAAGCCGACCCCAGCGTCGCAGCCCTGCTGAAAGAGCAGGCCGGCTACCGGACTGCGCTGGTGGGGAAGGCCCACTGGCAGCCGATGGTGGACGCCACCGCCTTCGAGGCGACCGCCGCAACCACCGGCCGGCACGGGCCCTATCGGGGCTTCGACCACCTCTCGCTAGCGGTGCACAGCGCGCATTCCTACCCCAAGTTTAACAGTTTGGCGGTGGCTTCGGTTGATATTGAAGTGTTCTGGTTCGGCAAGGTGTTGATATAGCTTGATTGTGGTTTTGGGCTTGTCGGTGTAGTGCCATTTTATTTTTGTGTTGAGGTTCCGGGGCGT
>JAJEIH010000118.1 GCA_022827685.1 Alphaproteobacteria bacterium | reverse complement strand
AAGGCGACCCGGGTTACAGAAAGACCACGCCGCCGGACCGGCGCCTCGCAGGGCGTGGGGTGAAAAACCCCCGATCACTCCTCGTGGACCAACCCGAACCCGCGGAAATCCGTCAAGCCAACGGGGTAAGAAAAATCTCAGACCAGCCGGAGCCCTTGCTCAGAAAGCGGTTCCAAACAGCGCACATGCCTCCCAGCCCTCTCCCGCAACCGCCTGTCAGCTCATCCGACAGTCGACATCACCGCCGCCGACGTCTTCGTCCTCCGACTATCGGGTTCCCGGCCTCCGGTTGAAAGGGAGGCCCGCCGATTGCTATACGCCTCCCGCCTTGTGGCGCATCCCTTCCGGAACGAGGATACACCTCCCGATGCCCGATTATCAGGTTGCCGACATCTCGCTTGCCGACTGGGGCCGCAAGGAGATCGCCATCGCCGAAACCGAAATGCCGGGGCTCATGGCGATCCGCGAGGAATACGGCGCGTCCCGGCCGCTGCAGGGCGCGCGCATAGCGGGCTGCCTGCACATGACCATCCAGACCGCGGTGCTCATCGAGACGCTGCAGGCGCTCGGCGCAGAGGTGCGGTGGTCGTCCTGCAACATCTTCTCCACGCAGGACCAGGCCGCCGCGGCCATGGCGGCGTCCGGCGTGCCGGTCTTCGCCTGGAAGGGCGAGACGGAGGAGGAATACTGGCAGTGCGTGCATCGCACGGTCGAGGGTCCGGGCGGCTGGCACCCCAACCTGCTGCTCGATGACGGCGGCGACCTCACCAAGCTCATGCACGACGACTACCCGGAGCTCATGGCGGATGTGCGGGGCGTATCGGAGGAGACGACGACGGGCGTGCTGCGTCTCTATGAGATGGCGAAGAACAGCTCGCTCGCCTGCCCCGCCTTCAATGTCAACGATTCGGTGACGAAGTCGAAATTCGACAATCTCTACGGCTGCCGGGAGAGCCTCGTGGACGGGATCAAGCGCGCCACCGACGTGATGATCGCCGGCAAGTCCGCTCTGGTCTGCGGCTATGGCGATGTCGGCAAGGGCTCGGCCCAGAGCCTGCGCAGCCAGGGCGCCAGGGTGATGGTCAGCGAGGTCGATCCGATCTGCGCGCTACAGGCCTGCATGGCAGGCTACGAAGTCGTCCGTCTGGACGAGGTCGCCGACCGTGTGGACATCGTGGTGACGGCGACCGGCAACACCGATGTCGTCACCATCGACCACATGCGCGCCATGAAGGACCGCACGATCGTCTGCAATATCGGCCATTTCGACAATGAGATTCAGGTGGACGCGCTTCGCAATCTCGCCTGGCACAATGTCAAGCCGCAGGTGGACGAGGTGGAGTTCCCGGACGGCAAGCGGCTGATCCTTCTGGCGGAAGGCCGGCTGGTGAACCTCGGATGCGCGACGGGGCATCCGAGCTTCGTGATGTCGGCAAGCTTCTCCAATCAGGTGCTGGCGCAGATCGAGCTCTGGACCAATGGGGAGCAATACGACCGGCAGGTGCATGTGCTGCCGAAGCATCTCGACGAGAAGGTGGCCATGCTGCACCTGGCGAGGCTCGGCGCCCGGCTGACCGAACTGCGTCCCGAACAGGCCGACTATATCGGCGTCCCGCAGGCCGGGCCGTTCAAGCCCGACTACTACCGCTACTGACCTGTCGTCGGAGGACGCAGCAGCCCTTCCAGAACGGCCGCAAGGAGCGCGAGGTCGGCGGGGCGGCTCAACCGGTGGTCGCCGTCCTTCACGAAGACCGTGCGCACGTCCTCGCTCTCGAGACAGTCGGCCAGGCGCAGCGAGTCCCGCCAGGGGACAGCATCGTCGCGCATCCCGTGAAGGAGGCGCACGGGGCGGCTTACGGGGATCCGGCCGTCCAGAAGGCAATGGCGCTTGCCGTCCTCGATCAGCGCCTTCGTGATCGTGTAGGGCCCGTCCCCGTACTCGCTCGGACGCAGGAAGAAGCCCTGCCCGTCGAGGGCGCGCCGCTGGTCCGCGGTCAACGCCGCCTCCATGCGCCGCACGAAATCGGCCGCCGGGGCAATGCCGATGAGCGCATGAACCCGTTCCGGACGGGCCAGCGCCGCCAGCAGCATCAGCCAGCCGCCCATGCTGGAGCCGACGAGCACCTGCGGCCCCGCCGTCAGCCGGTCGAGCACTGCGAGCGTGTCGGCGAGCCAGTCCGAAATCACCGCCTCCTCGAAGCGCCCGCCTGACGCGCCGTGGCCGCGATAGTCGAAGCGCAGGAAGGCCCTGCCCTGCCGCCGGCAGAAGGCGTCCAGGGCGCTTGCCTTCTCGCCCGTCATGTCGGACATGAACCCGCCGAGGAACACCACGCCGGGCGCTTCCCCGGCCGCGCGACGGTAAGCCAGCGCCGGCCCGCCGGGGCGCGCAAGCAGGTCGGGCGCCGGGTCCGTTCCATCCGTCACGACCGCCTCCGTTCCTCCAGGGAGTTTCTGCTTGCAGCCTGCAACCGATCGGGGGAAGACGCCAGTCTTCAGCGAACTTGGCGTTCACATTGCTGGCGGGATTGCCGAAGGTCGAACAGCCCTGGCCGGGCGGCGGCCACCAGAAGCGCATGGGACCAGTTCCGCATTCCCGCCGGGCTCCGGGTGCGCCGCCTCGGCGGCCCTCTCCTGCATCACGCCTTCGATGACATCGGCCATCTCTCCCGCCAGCAGGGCAGCGAGTGATTGTCGATTCTATTTCCTTGACGGCCGCGCCGTATGGACGCAGGCTTTCGCCTTCACGGCGCCAGAGCCTGTATCTACCGCGTTGTTAAAGCGGTCGTTGAAGGCCCGCGCCGAAGCGAGGAGTGAGGAGGACTATCGATGACAGGGTTGAAACGAATTACGGTCTGGTGCCTGGCGCTGTTCGCCGGCGCGCTGATCGCAATGGCGCCGGCAAGGGATGCTTCGGCGCAGGAAATCAAGCTGCAATTCCAGACGGCGTTCCCGTCTTCGTTCTACACCCACAACAGCTTCCTGTATTTCGCAGACCGCGTGAAAGCGTTGTCGAACGGGCGCGTCGAGATCATCGTCCAGCCGGGCGGCGCGATCGTGCCCTCGTTCGAGCTTCTGGACGCGACGGCCCGCAAGGTGCTGGACGGCGGATTCTCGGCATCGGCCTACTATGTCGGCAAGAACCGCGCCGCGGCGCTGTTCGGCCCGGCGCCGGGCGGCCCCTGGGGCTTCGACTGGATCGACTATTGGGGCTGGGTCTATGACGGCGGCGGCCTGGAGCTGCACAACCGGCTCTTCACGGAAATCCTCGACCGCGATGTCGTCGTGTTCCCGATCTCGCCGGTGGGCAACCAGCCGCTCGGCTGGTTCAACCGCGAGGTAAAGAGCTGGGAGGACCTCGCCACGATCAAGTGCCGGGCCACGGGCATCACCGGCGAGGTGATGTCGAAGTCGGGCATGAAGACCGTCAACATGTCCGGCGGCGAAATCCTGCCCGCCGTCGAGCGCGGCATCATCGACTGCGCTGAGTGGGCGGGTCCGGCCGCCGACATCGACATGGGCTTCTACCAGATCCTGAAGCACTACTACCTGCCGTCCGCGCACGAGCCGGCAACGCTGATCGAGCTCATCATCAACGGTGAGGTATGGCGCTCGCTGCCGAAGGACATCCAGGAGATCATGAAGTCGGTGAGCTGGGAGGCGACGCTCTGGCAGGTGATCCAGACGCACAGGCTCAACGCCATTGCGATCAAGAAGCTGAAGGAGGCCGGCGTCCAGTTCCACAAGACCCCGGACAGCATCCTCGACGGCCAGATGAAGGCCTGGGAGGAAATCCGCGACAAGGCGATCGCGGAGAATCCCTTCTTCGCCGAGGTGATCGAGTCCCAGCGCGTCTATGCCGAGGAGATCGTGCCTGCACGGCAGTTCTCGCAGGTCGATTACGACTGGCTGGCGGATTACTACTGGAAGAAGTAACGGCGACAGCCTGACGGGCTGCCTGCCTCCCGTTCCGTGCGGGAGGCAGGCGGTTTCGTCCGGCGCGTCCCGGACACGCAGACGATCCCGCACGGAGGCAGGCGCATGAAGGCCGTGGTGTTTCTCGGCGACCGCCAACTCGAATTCATGGAGTTTCCCGATCCCGTTCCCGGCCCCGGAGAGGCGGTGATCGAGATCAAGGCTTCGGGCATGTGCGGCAGCGACCTCAAGATGTACCGGGCAAAGGGCGGGGCTGCGGCGCTCGGCCTGGGCGGCCCGGGCGGACCGGTGATCGCCGGCCACGAGCCCTGCGGCGTGGTGGCGGCCGTCGGGGACGGCGTGCCGGAAGCGCTCGCCAAGGTCGGCGACCGCGTCATGGACCACCACTATGACGGCTGCGGGGTGTGCAAGCATTGCCGGCAGGGCTGGTCGCAGATGTGCCTCGAAGGCACCACTGTCTTCGGCGCGACGGGCCACGGCGCGCATGCGGCCTACATGAAGGTGCCGGCGCACACGCTGGTGAAGCTGCCGGACGAGCTTTCCTACAAGACCGGCGCCGCGATTTCCTGCGGCACGGGTACGGCTTACGGCGCTCTGAAACGCCTGGCGCTGGCCGGCGACGAGACCATCGCGATTTTCGGCCAGGGCCCGGTCGGCCTGAGCGCAACGCAGCTCGCCAAGGCGATGGGCGCCCGGGTGATCGCGCTCGACATCGGCGAGGAACGGCGCGACCTGGCGCTGAAGTTCGGCGCCGACGAGGTGGTCGATCCGCGCTCCAACGATGTCGTCCAGGCGATCCGCGACCTGACCGACGGCGAGGGCGCGCAGAAATCGCTGGACTGCTCGTCCAGCCCCGAGGCGCGCCGCGATGCCGTGCGGGCAGTGCGAAGCTGGGGCACGGCCTGCTTCGTTGGCGAAGGCGGCGATGTCACCATCGATGTGTCGAACGACATGCTGCGCCGCCAGGTAACCGTGGTCGGCTCATGGACCTTCTCCAAGAACGGCCAGGCCGAATGCGCGCGCTTCGTCGCCGAGCGCGGGATCGACGTGGACGCGCTGTTCACGCACGAGTTCGCGCTCGACCAGGCCGTGGACGCCTACAAGCTTTTCGACACCCAGACGACCGGCAAGGGCGTATTCCTGATGTGACGGCCGGCGCCGGAGCAGACGGCGCGGGTTCCGCCAATTCGAGAGGGAACGAGGCTGCGATGAACGAAACGGTTGAGAAGTGGATGCGACGTATCGTCGGCTTCGTCGATGGCGTGTCCGACTGGATCGGGGGCTGGATCCTCGCGTTCCTGGCGCTGCCGCTGCTGTATGTCGTCTGCCACGAGGTGATCGCGCGCTATGTGTTCAATGCGCCGACCAATTGGGCGTTCGAACTCACCTTCATGACTTACGGCGCCTTCTTCATGCTGGGCGCCGGCTACACCCTGCTCAAGGGCGGCCATGTCCGCACCGACATCTTCTACAACAACTGGTCGTTCCGCACCCGCGGCATCATCGACACGACGCTTTACATCGTCGCCTTCTTCCCCGGCATGATCTTCTTCTTCATCGTCGGCTGGGAAGAAATGCTCCACGCCTACAACACCGCCGAACGGTCGGACATGACACCGTGGGGGCCGTCTATCGTGCCGTTCAAGGCGACGATACCGGCCTCGGCGGCCTTGCTGTTGTTCCAGGGCGTCTCGGAACTCTGCAAGAGCTTCTACGCCATGATGGAAAACAAGCCGCTCCTTGAGGATGCTGAGCTGATAGGGAGCGAAGTATGAGCACTGACATTCTCGGCCTGGTCCTGCTCTGCTCGCTCATCGCAGGCATCTTCGTCGGCTTCCCGATCGCCTTCACGCTGATCATCCTGGCGACCGGTTTCGGCTATGCCGTCTTCGGCGATTCGGTCTTCTACCAGATGTACTTCCAGACCCTGGGCATCATGAAGGCAAGCGAACTCGCCGCGGCTCCGCTGTTCATCTTCATGGGCCACATTCTGGAACGCGCCGGGTTGATGGCGCGGCTCTTCCGATCGTTCCAGTTCATATTGGCCCCGGTGCGGGGCTCGCTCTATCTGGGCGTGCTCGGCACCGCGACGCTCTTCGCCACGGCGACCGGCATCATCGGCGCGTCGATCACCGTGATGGGCATGATGGCGGCGCCGGCCATGACCCGCGCCGGCTACGATCCGCGCATGTCCGCGGGCGTCATCGCCGCCGGCGGCTGCCTCGGCATTCTCATCCCGCCAAGCGTCATGCTGCTGGTCATGGGCCCCATCATCGGCGTCTCGGTCATCGACCTGTTCGCCGCTGCGCTCATTCCGGGCCTGATCCTGGCCGGCCTCTATATCGGCTACGCGATGATCCGCTCCTTCCTGAACCCGGAGCTCGGGCCGCCGCTGCCGCCGGAAGACCGCGCGACTTCGATCGGCCAGATCTTCCGGGAATTCTTCTCGGGCATCGTGCCGCTGGCCGTCATCATGTTCTCGGCCCTGGGCAGCATCATCGTCGGCATCGCGACGCCGACAGAGGCCGCCGGCATGGGAGCGCTCGGCGCGACCCTGCTGACGGTGGCCTATCGCCGGCTGACCTGGCGCATCCTGCTCGACGCCTGCCGCCACACGCTCACCACTACGAGCCTGGTGCTGTTCCTGGCCGTCGCCTCGAACATCTACGGCGCGGTGTTCACCCGGCTCGGCACTGGCAACCTGCTGACCAACTTCATGCTCGGGCTGCCCGTGGACCCGCTGTTCCTGCTCGCCATCCTGATGGTGGTCATCTTCATTCTCGGATGGCCGCTGGAATGGCCGGCGGTGGTGTTCATCTTCCTCCCGGTCTTCGTGCCCGTCGTGCAGAAGCTCAACTTCGACCTGGTCTGGTTCAGCACGCTGGTGGCCGTCAACCTGCAGACGGCGTTCCTGTCGCCGCCCGTTGCGATGGCCGCATACTATTTGCGCGCCGTGGCGCCACACTGGTCGCTGGGCGACATCTACCGCGGCATGGCGGCGTTCATGATGCTGCAGGTGATCGGCCTGGCGATCGTGTTCTTCTTCCCGGGAACCGCGACCTGGCTGCCGAGCGTCCTGTTCGACCGCTGACCCGCTGACGACGGTTTCCGCCGCCCTGCCCCGCTTGCGCCGGGGCGGGGCGGCGGCAATACTCGGCTGCGGACGATGAAGGAAGCGGGAAGGCCCCATGAAGCATCTGTGGTTCCACCTCATGCCCTATACCGAACTGCCGGACGATTTCCGGGAGCAGAACCCGTCGGTGTGGGTCGATATCCATTCGCGCCTCTTCGATCCCGAGCGCGCGCACTACATGTACAACGACTTCATGGACGAAATGGAGTATGCGGCGGAGGTCGGCTTCGACGCCGTGTGCTGCAATGAGCACCACTCCAACGGCTACGGGCTGATGCCCTCGCCCAACCTGATCGCTTCTTCCCTCGCGCGCCGCGCCAACCCCGACACCGCGCTCTGCGTCATGGGCAACAGCCTCGCGCTCTACAACCCGCCGACCCGCGTCGCGGAAGAGTTCGCGATGATCGACTGTATCTCGGGCGGGCGGCTGATCGCCGGCTTCCCCGTGGGCTCGCCGATGGACACCTGCTACGCCTACGGCCAGAACCCGAGCCTGCTCCGCGACCGCTATCTCGAGGCCCACGACCTGGTGATGCGCGCCTGGACCGAGCCCGACACCTTCGCCTTCAACGGCCGGTTCAACCAGCAGCGCTACGTCAACATCTGGCCGCGCCCGGTGCAGAAGCCGCACCCGCCGGTCTGGATTCCCGGAGGCGGCTCGGTCGAGACCTGGCGCTGGTGCGCCGAGATGGACTATGTGTACTGCTACCTCTCCTATTTCGGCTACAAGGCCGGCCTCCAGACCATGCAGGGCTTCTGGGAGGAGATGAAGCGGCTCGGCAAGGAGCCGAACCCCTACCGCGCCGGCTTCCTGCAATTCGTCGGCGTCGCCGAGACCGAGGCGGAAGCCTATGAGCTCTACCGCGAGCCCGCGGAATACTTCTACGGGCGCTGCCTGCATATCGACCCGCGCTTCGCCGCCCCGCCGGGCTACACCACCGAGGCGACGCAGCGCGCCGGCATCCAGAGCCAGGTCGCCAGTGCGGCGCTGCAGAACCGCAAGGCGCTGCAGGTCAGCAAGTCGGCGCGCGAGTTCGACGCCATTCTGGACAATGGCTATGTCATCATCGGCACGCCGGACCAGGTGGCCGAGAAGCTGCGCCAGGTGATCCATGACCTGCGCTTCGGCCAGCTCATGCTGCTGCTGCAATTCGGCAATATGGACAAGCAGCTGGCCAAATATAACACCCGGCTCTACGCCGAGCAGGTGGCGCCGCAGCTCCGGGATGTCTGGAGCGAATGGGAGAACCACTGGTGGCCGACGCCGATGGCCGCCGCCGACCGGGCCGCGCCCGACCCCATCGCCTATTCTTCGCTCGCCGCGGAATAGGGGCTGCTGAAGCAATGGACTCCATTTCCGTCCCGCCCGCCATCGACCATGTGGATGTCAATGGCGCCCCCTGCCGTGTCTGGCGCAAGGGGTCCGGCCGGCCGCTTGCCTTCCTCGCGGGCCATGGCGGCCTGCCGAAATGGCCGGCTTTCCTCGACCGGCTGGCGGAGACGCATGAGGTCGTCGTCCCCTCGATCCCCGGCTATCCGGGCGGCCTCGGACACACGAAGCTCGACAGCCAGCTGGACTGGATACTGGCGGTCCGCGACCTGCTGAACGGCTGCGGGCTCGAAGCGGGCGACACCCTTCTTGCCGGCTCCGGCCCCGGCGCGTCCTTCGCGCTGGAGGTCGCCGCACTCTGGCCGCACAAGGTCGGCCGGCTTGCGCTCATCGCGCCATGGGGCCTGTTCGATGAAGCCGAACCGATGACCGACCCCTGGGCCCAGCGCCTGCCGGAGCTGCCGGGCATGCTCTGCGCCGACCCGGAGAACTGGAACGCGCTCAAGGCGGCGCCGGAGGGCGCGAACTCCATCGAATGGCCGATCGAGCAGACACGCGCGCTGGAAGCGTCCGCTCGGGCTTTCTGGCCGCTCGGCAACAGCGGGCTGGAGAGGCGCCTCGGCCGGGTGCAGGCGCCTGCCCTGCTGATCTGGGGCGCGGAGGACCGCATCCTGCCGCGCTCATACGCAGAGCGGATGGCGGCAGGGCTCGGCGGCCCGGCGCGGCTGGAAGTCATCGAGGGCGCCGGCCACCTCGCCGAGCTCGACAAACCGGCGGACGTGGCGCGAACCATCGAAGCGTTCTTCGCCTGAACCGCTGCATCCGGCGACAGGGAGGGCGCCCGGTTGGTCTTCCCCGAACTCCCGAAGCGGGTCTTCGAGATCGTCTATGCCGACCCGCCCTGGGACTACAAGGGCCAGTTGCAGCATGCCGGGCCCGGGTCCGGCGACTCCGGCGGCGCGGTCCGGCACTATCCGACCGTCACGCTGGAGGACCTGAAGACCTTGCCGGTCGCGCGCATTGCAGCGCAGGATTCGCTGCTGTTCCTCTGGGCCACCAATCCGCATCTGGACCAGGCCATCGAACTCGGGAAGGCGTGGGGCTTCAGCTGGGCGACGGTCGCATTCGTGTGGGACAAGCGAAAGACCAATCCCGGCTTCTACACACTCAGCCAGTGCGAACTCTGCCTCGTCTTCAAGCGGGGCAAGATTCCGCAGCCCAGGGGTGCGAGGAACATCCGCCAGCTTGTGAGCGCCGAGCGCGGTCCGCACTCCGAGAAGCCGACGGAAGTCCGGCGGCGCATCGAGGCGATGTTCCCCGGCCAGTCGAAAATCGAGCTGTTCTCCCGCGACCGGGCTCCGGGCTGGACGACCTGGGGACTGGAGGCCCGGGGCTCCGGGCCGGACCACCCGGGAAGCGAAGGAGCAGGCGATGGGTAACGCGGGCATCCCGGTCCGCGCGCTCGGCGAGGTTGTGCTGCGGACGGCCCGGCTCGACGAGATGCGGGCCTTCTACCGGGACGTGATCGGCTTGGAGGTCATGCGGGTTTTCGACGACGGCATGACCTTCTTCCGCCTGGCGCCCGGCTTCGAGGGCCACACGGCCGTGCTTGCCCTCTTCCCTCTCGACCGGGGCGAAGGCTGGCAGGGGCACGACCAGCCGTGCTCCACGCTCCACCATTTCGCGCTCAGCATCCCCCATGCCGAACGCCCCGCCGCGCTGGCCGCGCTCGCCGCCCGGGGCCTCGAACCCCGGACCGCCTTTCACGAATGGGTCGGCTGGCATTCCATCTATGTGAAGGACCCCGACGGCAACACGGTGGAACTCGTCAGCGCCCCGGAGCCGGCATGACGACCCGCACCCCCTCCGGGACAAACCCGCCTCCCGCCATGCACCTGCACCATGTGCATCTCTTCGCGGCGGATATCGATGCGGCCGTGGCGTGGTGGCGGGAGAAGCTTGGGGGCGTCGTGGCCTTCGACGGCGAGTTCGGCGGGGCGCGCAATGTGTTCATGGAAGTCGGGCGCGGCCGCCTCCATCTTTACGACCAGCCGCCGCGCGGGGCGCCGGGCGGGGCCGTGCACCATGTCGGTATCCAGACGGACGACCTTCCCGCGCTCCACCGCCGGCTGGCGGCGCTCGGCGTGCCGTTCCGGTCCGGCATCCGCGAGTTCGGGTCGTGGCGCTACATCATGTGCGAGGCGCCGGACGGCGTGCTGCTGGAGCTGTTCCAGATCGACACCGGAGACATGCCCCCTGCCCTCGCCCGCTATTTCGCTCTATAGCCCGCACCTGCTCGACTGCCTCATTCGAAAGCCTGGTCCCAGCTCTCCGGGAGCAGCCGGTAGCCGCCATCGTCGCGGACCAGGTGCGAGAAGCCGGGGAAGTGCAGGTGCATCCCGGCGATCAGCAGCCGGTCGCTGGCGGCCATGTCGAAAAGCCGTATGCGGGACGCCGCCGCCCGCTCCGGGTCGGTGTCGAAGGCGATGGTGACCTCCGGATGCGCCACCTGGATATCGGGCACATGCACCGTGTCGCCCCAGATCAGCAGGCTGCGGTCTCCCGACGCGACCAGATAGGCCGTGTGGCCGGGCGTGTGCCCATGGGCGGGCAAGGCAGTCACACCCGGGAACACCTCGCCGGACCCGAAGAGCCGCATGGCGCTCTTGTAGGGCGCGATCTGCTCCCGGCCGGCCTGGAAATAGAGCAACTTCTCTCGCTCGGTCGCGCGGCTCATCGCGGCGTCGTCCGCCCAGTGGCCGGGCTCGTTCTCATGCATGACGAGTTCGGCATTGGGGAAGAGGCGCTCGCCCGTCTCCCGGTCCGAGAGACCGGCGGAATGGTCCGGGTGCATGTGGGTCAAGAGGATGGTATCGATTTCGGACGGCTCGACCCCCGCCGCCTTGAGATTGCGGCCGAGCCATCCGGCGGTGGGGCCGAGATAGGTGCCGGAGCCGGTGTCTATCAGCGCCGTGCGCCCGCCCGAATGAACGACGAAGGTATTCACCGAGGTGCGTCGCGCCGGCTGGAACACGGCGGCCATCTCGGCCTCGCCGACTGCGGGATCGATCCCCTGCAGGACAGTGAGGTCGCCGTCGAGATAGCCGTCGCTGAGGGCGGTGACGGCGATGTCGCCGATGCGGCGGTGATAGACGCCGGGAATCTGGGCGGTCGGTGCGGACATGGGGCTCGGGCCCTTTCTCGCTGCGGGCGGTCGGATACAATCATACCGGATGCGAACATGAAGAGGGGGATGCCCGATGGCCACGCAGATACCGCCCGACAGGGACGCGGTGCGCAATTTCGTGCCCAAGATGATCGAGATGACCGAGAAGGTCGTTTACGGCGATGTCTGGGAACGCGAGGCGCTGTCCAAGCGCGACCGCAGCCTGATTACCGTCGCGACCCTGGTGGCGCTGGGCCGCGAGCGGCAGTTGAAGGGCCATGTCGGGCGCGCGCTCGACAACGGCGTGACGCCGGAGGAGCTCTCCGAGCTCATCACCCACCTCGCGCTTTATGCAGGATGGCCGGCGGCGATGACGGCGGCGCTGGTTGCCAAGGACGTGGTCGCCGAGCGCGGGTCCGAATGAAGCCGGCCGAGGGCCCGCATGTCTGGCGGGCCGCGGACCTCGCCGCCGACCGGTCCTGGTGTATCGACCTTGCCCCGGCGGAGATCGCATCGCTGGAAGCGGGCCGCTTCGATCTGCCGCGCCTGTCCGAGATACGGGCCGGGCTGGAGAGCGGGCACGGCCTCGCACTGGTCCGGGGCCTGCCGGTCGCGCGCTATGGCGAAGAAACGGCAACGGCGATCTTCAGCGGGCTCGGCGAGGCGCTCGGCATCGCCGTCTCGCAGAGCTACAAGGGCGACCGGATCGGCCATGTCCGCGACATCGGGGAAGCCGGGCGCTACTACACGGTGGGCGGCGCGCTCGAAATGCACATGGACCCGGTCGATGTCGTGGGGCTGCTTTGCCTGAAGAAAGCCGCCCGCGGCGGGGAAAGCCGCATCGCGAGTTCGGCCGCGGTGCATAACGCCGTGCTGGCGGAACGGCCCGACCTCGTTCCGGTGCTGCGGAGAGGCTTCCACTACACCAGCCGGCAGGAGGACAAAGCCGCCGGCGCGCCCCCGACCACCCCGCACCGGGTGCCGGTGTTCGGCGAAATCGACGGCCGGTTCGCCGCCTTCCTGCTGCCGATCGCCATCCGCAATGCCGAGAAGGCGGGAGTGCCGCTCTCGCCACTGGAGCGCGAGGCGCTGGAGGCGGTAAGTCGAACAGCCGCGCGGTCCGACCTCGCCTATGAGATGGACCTCGAACCGGGCGATATGCAGTTCCTCAATAACCGGCTCATTCTTCACGGCCGGGCCGACTACCGGGATTCACCTGACCCGGAGCGCAAGCGGCACATGCTGCGCCTCTGGCTGATGATGCCGGACTGGCCGCCGCGCCCGGAGACCATGACCATGCACGCCCGGCACGACCGCGCCGGAGGCGGCATCGCGCCGAAGCCATCCGTTGCCACCGGAGACCGTCCATGACCGGGCACCGCATAGCGCCGCTTTCCGTCGAGGAGGCCGTCGCGCGCGGCGGCGAGGTGCGCATCCATCCCGACCTTGCGCGTCTCGAGGTGATGCGGGCCCTGCTGCACCACCCGCCGCTCGCCAAGGCGATCCAGACGCTGCTCATCATGCTGCTTTACAAGGGCCGGATCCTGGACGAGCGGCTGCGCGAACTCCTCATCATGCGCATCGCATGGCGGACGGCGTCTCTCTATGAATGGACGCAGCACTGGCGTGTCGCCCGCGACCTCGGCATGGAAGAAACCGACATTCTGGGCGTGCGCGACTGGCGCGGTTTCACCGGCTACGGCCAGCCGGAGCGCGCCGTGCTCGCCGCCGTGGACGAGACGCTCGACACCGGCGCCGTATCGCCCGCAACGATGGCGGAATGTCTCGAAACCCTCGGCGGCCCCGCGCAGGGAATCGAGCTTCTGGCGGCAATCGGCAATTGGCGCATGTTCTCGCAATTGCTGCGCACCCTGCGCGTCCCGCTTGAGGAAGGCGTGGCGCCCTGGCCACCCGACGGCGAGACGCCGCCGGAGCCCGAGATCGGCGTTTCAGGCGGCCTAGCGGGACGGGAAGGCGTGGACGACGACCCCGTTCTGCCGCTGCTCCAGCCCGACGAATCCGCGGCCCGAGGGACAGAACTCGGCCTCGATGACGGACAGGCGCGGCGCGCGCCCTACCGGCTGCTGCTGCAGCATCCACCGCTTGCGAGGGCGTTGAACGGCCTGCTCTCGCGCCTTCTCTATAACGGCGTGCTGGATGCCCGCGTACGCGAACTGGTCATCATGCGGACCGCCTGGCGGACCGGCTCGGCGGTGGAATGGGCGCGCCATGTGCCGTTCTGCCGGCGGATCGGCGTCAGCGACACGGACCTGCTCGCGGTCCGAAGGCCCCTGGAGGACACGGATTTCACCGCAGCCGAGCGCGCGGCGCTCATGGCGACCGACGACACGCTGGAAACAGGCGCGGTCGGCGACGAGGCCTGGGCGGCCTGCGAGGCGGCGTTCGGAACCCTGCCCGAACTCCTTGAACTCGTGGCGGCGATTTCCCACTGGCGCATGTATTCGCAAGTCCTGCGCAGCAGCGGCGCGCCGCATGAGGAAGGCGACACGGTCTGGGCACCCGACGGCCGGTTCCCGGCAGGCTGAGGCGGGAGGCAGGCGCATGCACCCGTCCCCGCTGTTCCGGCGGGCTTCGCGGGCGGCCAACCTGGCCTTTGCGAGAGAGCGCGGCTTCGGCGTCCTCGCTGTCAGCGCGGGCGACGCCGGCGGGCCCTTGCTCAGTCACATCCCGTTCCTGCTGGCGGAGGACGGCAGTGCGGTCCACGCCCATCTCGCCCGGCCCAACCCGATCCTGCGGTGCCTGGAGGATGGAGAGCGGCCGGCCGTGCTGGCGGTCGGCGGCCCGGACGGCTACATCTCGCCGGACTGGTACGAGGCCGACCCCGGGCTGGTGCCGACATGGAACTATGTGGCGGTGCATCTGCGCGGTGTGCTGCGGCTTCGTCCGGAAGAGACGATCCGGGGCCATCTGGATGAACTGGCGGCGCAATTCGAGGAACGGCTGCGGCCCAAGCGGCCCTGGCGGACAACCAAGGTCCCCGAGCGCCAATTGGAAGGGCTGATGCGGGCGATCCTGCCGGTCGAGCTTGAGGTGGAGGCGGTGGACGGCACCTGGAAGCTGAACCAGAACAGGCCTGATACGGCACGGCTGACCGCCGCCGGCCATGTCGAGGCAGCGGGCTTCGGGATGGAGACGGCGCTGCTTGCGGGCCTGATGCGGAACCTGCCGGAGGCGGACTGACCCATGCTGCGATTCGACGGCTACAGGATATTGGTGACCGGCGGGTCGAGCGGCATCGGCAACGCCATGGCGACGGCCTTCCGCGACGCCGGCGCGGAAGTGGCGGCGACGGGCACGAGGCCGCGCGATACCTATGAGAGCGACCTTGACGGGATCGAGTTCCACACCGTCGATGTCGGCGACGAGGAACAGCGGCGCGCGCTGGCGGCACGGTTCGACCGGCTGGACGTGCTGGTCAACAATGCCGGCATGGTCGCCTACCGGCGGGCGGAATACGAGCCCGAGACCTTCCGCCGGGTGCTGGAGGTCAACCTCGGCGCCGGCCTGCATCTCGCGACCCTGCTGCATGACCGGCTCGCCGCGCGCCCGGGCTCGGTCATCAACCTCTCCTCGATGACGGCCTTCTTCGGCAGCCAGGGCAATCCGGGCTACGGGGCGAGCAAGGCCGGCATCGTGCAGATGACAAAGACGCTGGCCGTGGCCTGGGGCGGCGACGGCATCCGCGTCAACGCCGTCGCGCCGGGCTATGTCCACACGCAGATGACCGACCGCTTCAAGCAGAACGAAGAGGCGGACCGCGGGATCGTCGCGCGCACGCCGCTCGGCCGCTGGGGCCTGCCAGACGACATGGCGAAGGTGGCGCTCTTCCTCGCCTCCGACCTCGCCGGCTTCGTCACCGGCCAGACGATCTCCGTGGACGGAGGCTTCGGCTGCGCCATCGGGTAAGGGGGGCTACCGGCGGTTCCGCTGCGCGTCCCGGATCGCCCGCCACACGCGCTCGGGCGTCAGCGGCATTTCGATATGCCGGACGCCGAGATCGCCGAGCGCGTGGCAGACGGCGTTGGCAAGGAGGCCGAGCGCGGGCGTGGTGCCGCCCTCGCCGCCAGGGCGGATGCCGAAGGGGTGCGAACTCGCCGGCACCTCCGTTATCAGCGTGTGGATCGGCGGCACCGTGTCGGCCCGCGGCATGGCGTAATCCATGAACGAGCCGGTGACCAGCTGGCCGTCCTCCGGCGTGTAGCAGACCGCCTCCATCAGCGCCTGGCCGAGGCCCTGCGCCACCGCGCCCTGCGCCTGCCCGTGCAGGATCAGCGGATTGACCGCGAGGCCGACATCGTCGAGCGCCGTCCACGCCGCGACACAGACATGGCCCGTCTCGGGATCGACTTCGACCTCGCAGACATGCGCGCCGTAGGGATAGCCGCCGGATCGGTCGGTGATGTCGCCGATGCCTTCCAGCGGCCCGTCGGCAAGGGCCGCGGCTTCGGCGAGGCCGAGGCTGGCGCCGCCCGCAGCGTGGAACGCGCCTCCGCGCCAGGCGATGTCCTCGGGTGCAGCCTGCAGCGCGCGGGCGGCAATGGCCTTGCCCCGCTCCACCAATGCCGCCACCGCCTTGTCGATGGCGATGCTGGCGAGCCGCATGGAGCGGCCGGAATGCGAACCGCCGCCGACCGACACGCGCTCCGTGTCGTTGGCGACATAGCGGATGCGCTCGAACGGCACGCCCAGCCAGTCGGCGGCAAGCTGCGGGAAGCTGGTCTCGTGGCCCTGTCCGCTGCTCATCGTGCCGACGACCAGTTCTATCGTGCCGTCCGCCAGCGCCCGGACCTCCACCCGCTCGCGGGGAATGCCGCTCGTCACCTCGATATAGTTGGCGACCGCAATGCCCCGGAGGCGCCCCCGCCGGCGGGATGCGGCGCGCCGCGTCTCGAAGCCCGCCCAGTCGGCCGCCTCGAGCGCCTTGTCCATGCCGGCGGCGTAGTCGCCGCTGTCATAGGTGACGCCGACCGCGTTGGTGAACGGCATGGCCTCCGGCGCAATCAGGTTCCGCCGGCGCAGTTCGACCCG
Source organism: Alphaproteobacteria bacterium (assembly GCA_022827685.1). Taxonomy (GTDB): domain Bacteria; phylum Pseudomonadota; class Alphaproteobacteria; order Bin95; family Bin95; genus Bin95. The sequence continues at coordinate 18,648 of JAJEIH010000118.1, read as the reverse complement.
GTCGAAGCCGTGCTCTCCGGCCGCGAGGTCGATCAGCCGCTCGATCATGTAGATGGCCTCGGGCCGGCCGGCGCTGCGATAGACGGCGGTCGGCGCCGTGTTGGTAAGCACCGCATGGCCCCGGAAATGGACGGCGGGTATCCGGTAGGTCCCCTGCATCATCGAGAGGCCCTTGCGCAGTGGCCAGAAATAGACCGTGTAGGCGCCGAGATTGAGCGTGTTCACGCCCCGGAGCGCCAGGAAATTGCCGTCCTCGTCGAGCGCCAGCGCCGCCTCGGAACGGAGGTCGCGGGCCTGATAGTCGCTCAGGAAGCATTCGCGGCGGTCCGCCGTCCACTTTACCGGCCGCCCGGTGCGCCTCGCCGCCCAGGGAATCAGCGCGAATTCGGGCGAGAAGGCGTTTCTCGTGCCGAAATTGCCGCCCATGTCGCCGAATACGGCCCGGCACTTCTCCAGCGGCACGCCGAGCACCGCCGCCAGCCGCTCGCGCGTCTGCACGGCGCCGCGCCCGGAGGCGGCGCGCAGGGTGTAGAACTCCGTGCGGGCGTCGTATTCGCCGACGACGCTGCGCGGCTCCATGGGCACGCCGTTGACGCGGTGGATATGGCTTTCGAGCGTCACGACATGGGCCGCGTCCGCGAAGGCCGCCTCCACCGCCTCGCGGTCGCCGACCTCGCAGGTGAGCGCCAGATTGTTCGCACAGTCGGGCCAGAGCTGCGGCGCGGCGCCGCCCATGGCCGCCCGCGCATCCGTCACGGCCGGCAGGGGCTCGTAGTCCACCGCAACCAGCTCCGCCGCGTCGGCCGCCAGGGCCGCGGTTTCGGCCACGACCAGAGCCACCGCCTCGCCGCAATAGCGCACGGTATCGACCGGCAGGGGCAGGTTCGGCACAAGCGCAACCTCGAAGCCGTCCGGCAGGCGCAGTTCGACATCGGGCCCGCCCTGCCAGTCCGGATTGTGCGGGATCGGCCCCATCCCGTCGGCGGCCGCGTCGGCGCCCGTCAGCACGGCGAGCACGCCGGGCAGGGCCGCGGCGCGCGACGTTTCGATCCCGCATATGCGGGCATGGGCATGGGGGCTGCGCAGGACGAAGGCATAGGCCGCCGCTTCGGGCGTGAAGTCGTCGGCATAGCGGCCCCGGCCCGTCACCAGCCGGCCGTCCTCCACCCGTCTTCTCGGCTTGCCGATTTCGCTCAACGCCCCGCCTCCCCCGCGCATCGGGTCATTCTTGGCATTGCCGGACGCTCCGGCAATGATGCGCTTCGTCCCGATTCACGAACGGAGTGCTCCGGTGAAGGTCATCGACTCGCATGCCCATTACGTTCCCCAGACGGTGTTCGACACGCTGGCCCGGGGAGCGGCCCGCTTCGACGGGGTCGAATGCCTGCATGAGGACGGGCGCTTCCGGCTCGCCTTCGGGGGAAGGGACCCGACGCGCCCGGTCAACCCGAAGCTGCGCGAAGCCGATCAACGCTTGGCCTGGATGGACGAGCAGGGCCTCGACCGGCAGGTGGTCGCGCCCTGGACCGACAGCTTCGGCTACGAGCTGGACGGCGGGACCGGGGCGGACTGGAACCGCTTCTGCAACGAGGCGCTCTGGCGGGCCTGCGAGGGCGAGGAACGCCTGATCCCGCTGGCCGGCGTGCCGCTGCAGGACGGCGAGCGTGCCGCCGAGGTGCTTTGCGAGGCGCTCGACCACGGCTTCCGCGGCTTCATGATCGGCACGCAGCCGCATGGCGATTCCGGCGTGCTCGACCACCCGTCCCTGGAGCCCTTCTGGGCGGCGGCGCATGAGCGCGGGGCCGTGCTCTATGTCCATCCGATGTATGTGACAAGCGACCCGCGCGTCGTGGATTACGACATGGTCAATGCGGTCGGCAGGCTGGCGGACACGACCGTGGCCGTGGCGCGGATCCTGTTTTCGGGCCACGTGCTGAAATACGCCGGCGCCAGGCTGATCCTGAGCCATGGCGGGGCGGCGCTGCCCTTCGCGCTCGGCCGTCTGGTGAGGAACGTCGATGCCCATCCGGGCCAGTATGCCGACCCGGCGGAAGGCCTCTCGCGGCTCTATGTGGACAGCTGCGTGTTCCGGCCGGATGCGCTCCGTTTCCTGGTGGACCTGATGGGGGCGGAGCGCGTGATGCTCGGCTCCGACTACCCCTTCCCCATCGGCGACCCCGCGCCCCGCAAGGTCGTGGACGACACTCCCCTCACGGATGCCCAGCGGGCCGAAATCCTGTCCTGTTCGACGGCGCGTTTGCTCGGGTTGTGAGGTGACATCCCGGCAAACCGCACTAGATTCCGGGAGATGGCTACCGGGAGGCCCGACGATGCACCAAGGCTGGATCAGGGCCGTCAGCGTCGAGGAGCTTCGCCGCAAGGGCCGGACGGTCTTCCGGCTGGATGGCCGCCAGATCGCTCTCTTCGACACCGTGAAAGGCATCCGCGCCTGCAACAACCGCTGCCCGCATGAGGGCTATCCGCTGCGCGAAGGGACGCTCGACGGCGACTGCCTGCTCACCTGCAATTGGCACAACTGGAAGTTCGACCTGGAGACGGGCGAGAACCAGCGCGACGGCGACAGGCTGCGCGTCTATCCGGTCGAGGTCCGCAGCGGCGATGTGTGGATCGAGATCGTCGATCCGCCCGTCGGGAAGCGCCTGTCGAAATCGCTTGACGACCTGAAGCAGGGCTTCCGCGACCATGACTATGAGCGGCTGGCGCGCGAGATCGCCCGGATTGCGCGGATCGGCGTCGACCCCGTGCGCGCCATAAAGGAAGCGATCCGCTGGTCGCATGACAGGCTGGAGTTCGGATGGACGCATGCCTATGCCGGCGCGGCGGACTGGCTCGCGCTTTACGACGAGCATGAGGACGGGTCCGAGGACCGGCTCATCTGCCTTCTGGAGGCCGTCGGCCACATGGCCGAAGACACCCTGCGCGAGCGGCGCTACCCCTATGCCGAAGGCGTCGAGGCATGGGACGAGGAGGCTTTCTGCCGGGCGGTCGAGGAGGAAGACGAAGCTTGCGCCATCCGCCTGACCCGCGGCGCGGTCGCCACCGGCGACGCCTGGGGCGCCATGGAGCGCGGGCTGGCCCGGTCCGCGCTCGCCCACTATGCCGGTTTCGGCCACTCCGCCATCTATGTGACCAAGGCCGGGGCACTGGTCCGCCGGCTGGGCGAGGACATCGCGGAACCGGTCCTGCTTTCGCTGGTGAGGGGTCTGGCGGCGGCGTTTCGCGAGGACCTGATCCCCGAGTTCCGCGGCTACGGCGCAGCCCTGGAGAGTTTCGGATCGGAACCGAACGGAGCGGCGCCCGCCGCGGCGGACTATGACGGCCTGAACGCCAACAGGGCGATGGCGTTCACCGCCGGGCGCGGCGCCGCGCCGGCGCTCGACCTTTTCCGCAGCCTGCTGGGGGCCAATGCGCTCAACATGGTGCGCTTCAACCTCAGGCACCTGGAGGACCTCGACCAGCCCTATGGAAGCGATTTCGGCTGGCTCGACCTGACCCACGGCCTCACCTTTGCGGACGCAGTGCTCGGCCTCTGTTCGAAGTTTCCGGAACTGTGGCCGTCGGGTCTGCTGCAGATGGCCTGTTTCTCCGGTCGCAATATCGGGCATCAGGACGACAGGGTGGACCCGGAGGACTGGACGGTTGCGGACCCGGACGCCTTTTTCGCCGGGGTAAAGCACACGCTCCTCGACCACGGCCAGGACCGCTACATCGTCTCCGTCCATCTGGTGAAGACGGCGTCATCGGTGCGCAGCCTGCTGGCTTCGGGCGAGGCGGGACGGTCCGGTGAGCTGGCGCTTGCGGCGCTCAACCGCCTGCTGCATTCGCCGGTGCGCCGCAAGATGGTGCGCCGCACGGCCCGCCAGGCAATGCGCTTCGTCGAGACCGACATTTAAGTGCTGTTGAACCGCTTCCCGTCGCGCAATCGGCTCGGGTGGATTGCAGACGCCCGGGTTCCGGCGTGTAATGCCTTGGGGAGGATGCTGCGACCGTGGCAACGGCCGACCGGTAGTGCGGCGGACTCCAGGCACAACCCGGAAGGAGACAGGACCATGCCGAACCCACCTCGCAACTGGTTGGCCCGAAGGGCGCGGGGCATCGTGCCGGCGGCGGCGCTCAGCCTCGCCCTCGCCTTCCCGGCCGCGGGCCAGACCGAGCTCAATGTAGCCATTCACGCGGACCTGAAGAACATCGACCCGATCTGGACCACCGCGCTCATCACCAGCAATCACGGCTACGCGGTCTATGACACGCTGTTCGCCACGGACGCGGATTTCAACGTCCAGCCGCAGATGGCCGAGGGCTACACGAAGAGCGATGACGGCCTCGTCTATACCATCACGCTCCGCGACGGCCTCAACTGGCATGACGGGACGCCGGTGACCGCGAAGGACTGCGTGGCCTCCATCAAGCGGTGGGGCCAGCGCGACGTGTTCGGACAGCTCCTCATGGAGCGCGTCGACACCATGGTGGCGGCGGACGATCGCACCATCGTGATTACGCTCAAGCAACCCTGGGCGCTCGTCATCGACGCTCTCGGCAAGAAGAACGCCAATGTGCCCTTCATGATGCCGGAGCGGGTCGCGATGACCGATCCGCACGAGCAGATCAAGGAAATGACCGGCTCGGGGCCCTTCAGGATCCTGGAGGACGAGTGGGTGCCCGGCAGCAGGGTCGTTTACGAGAAGAACGCGGACTATGTGCCGCGCGCGGAACCGGCCAGCGAAACGGCGGGCGGCAAGGTCGTCCATTTCGACCGCCTCGTCTGGCAGTACATCCCCGATGCGCAGACCACCGCGAACGCGCTCGTGGCGGGCGAGATCGACGTCATCGAGAACGTCCCGGCCGACCTCGTGCCACAGCTCATCGCCGCCGAGGGCGTCACCGCGGAGCCGACGGACGCGCTCGGCTGGCAGCCCTGGCTGGTCATCAACCACCTGCATCCGCCCTTCGACAATGTGAAGGCCCGCCAGGCCCTCCAGCTCATGGCGGACCAGGCGACCTACCAGCTGGCGAACAGTTCGCTGGAAGGCTCGTGGCGCACCTGCCCGGCGATGTTCATCTGCGACACGCCCCATGCCAGCGACCTTGGGTCCGAACGCCTCATGCAGCAGAATCTCGAGGAAGCGAAGAAGCTGCTGGCCGAGTCCGGCTACAACGGAGAGCCGGTCGTTCTCCTGCACCCGACCGACATTCCGCAGCTCCACTCCGCAAGCCTGGTGAGCGCCGCCCTCCTGCGCGAGATCGGCATCAATGTGGACGACCAGGCGATGGACTGGTCCACCCTCACCTCGCGCCGCGCCGAGAAGAAGGCGCCGGCCGACGGCGGCTGGAACCTCTTCCACACGGCCTGGCCGGCGAACATGCTGCTCAACCCGATGATGCATAACGGCGTCTCGGGCGCCTGCGACGCGGCATGGTTCGGCTGGCCCTGCGACGATGAGCTCCAGGAGCTCAGGGCGAAGTTCTCCAGCGAATCCGATCCGGAAATGCTGGTCACGCTTTCCCGGCGGATGCAGGAGCGGGCGATGGAATATGTCACCTACATTCCTCTGGGGCAGTATTTCTTCTACCGCGCCTACCGGAACGACGTGAGCGGAATCATCAAATCGACCGACGCCTTCTTCTGGAACATCCAGAAGAATTAGGCCGCCTCTGTCGCCGTCCGCCCGCCGCCGCCGAAACCGGGCGGCGGGCGGGTCCGGCCAAGTGAAACTGGAGAACGAAGCCATGCAGGACGAAGACCTCTGTTTTCGCTCCGCGGTCGATCTCGCCGCCGACATCCGCGCCCGCCGCCTCTCGCCGGTGGAGCTTGCCCGGGCGGTGGTCGCCCGGATCGAGGCACTCAATCCGGCCCTCAACTGCTTCTGCACGCCGACCCCCGAGACGGCGCTGGAGCAGGCGGAGGCGGCGGAAGAGGCTGTCATGCGCGGCCGGCCTCTCGGCCTGTTGCACGGCATTCCCTATTCGATAAAGGACATGCAGCCGACCAGGGGCGTGCGCACCATGCGCGGCTCGAAGATCTTTGAGCACAACGTCCCCGAAGACGACACGCCTCTGGAACGGCGCCTCGGCGGGGCCGGCGGCGTCTTCCTCGGCAAGACCACGACGCCGGAGTTCGGCTGGAAGGGAGCGACCGACAGCCCCGTCACCGGCATCACCCGCAACCCGTGGAACCTGGAACGCACGCCCGGCGGGTCGAGCGGCGGCGCTTCATCCCAGATTGCGGCGGGTCTCGGACCGCTCGCCCAGGGCGGCGACGGCGGCGGCTCGATCCGCATACCGTCTTCCTTCGCAGGCATTTTCGGCATCAAGCCAACCATCGGCCTCGTGCCCTATGCACCGATGCCGCATAACGGCCTCCTGTCCCATCTCGGGCCGATGACCCGCACCGTGGCCGACGCCGCGCTCATGTTGAGCGCACTTTCCGGCTACGACCCGGCCGACCGCTTCAGCCAGCCGGGCCCGCCGCAGGACTTCCTTGCCGGCCTGCATGACGGGGTCGCCGGCCTCAGGGTGTTCTGGAGCCCGACCCTCGGCTATGCGGAGGTGGACCCGGAAGTCGCGGAGGCGACGGCGCGGGCTGCCGCCCGCTTCGCCGAACTCGGCGCCGAAGTCGAGGAAGGCGATCCCGGCATCGGCAATGCGACGGATTTCTTCATCCTGCTCTACCAGAGCGCGGTCGCCGGCGGCCTCGTGCAACATCTCGACGAGTGGGAGTCCGAGATGGACCCCGGCCTCGTGCATATGGTGCGCCGTGGCATGGAATACAGCGCGGTCGAATATGTGCAGGCACGGATCGAGCGGCTCGCCTTCTGCGACCGGCTGGCCCGGTTCTTCGAAAGCTACGACCTGCTTCTCACGCCTGCGACCGCCGTTCCCGCATTCCCCGTGGGCCAGGTGGCGCCGGAGCCCGGCCGGTTCGAAGCGGAGGACCTGTTTGCGTGGACCCCGTTCAGCTTCCCGTTCAACGCCTCCGGCAATCCGGCCGCGAGCGTGCCTTGCGGCTTCACCCGCGACGGGCTCCCCATCGGCCTCCAGATCGTGGGCCGGCTCCATGAGGACCGGCGGGTGCTGCAGGCCGCCGCCGCCTTCGAGCGCATCGCGCCCTGGGCCGACCGCCGCCCCAGCCTGTCCGCCTAGTAGATCGTCTTCTCCAACTCGGCCGAATAGGCGCGGTCCCAGGACTTCGCCTCGAACTCGCCTTCGGTGTCGAGCGCTTCCATGATCTCGCCGAGGGTCGGCAGGGAGTCGCGCGGCACGCGCGTTTCCGGGCGCCAGAGGCGGGAGCGGACGAGCGCTTTCGGGCACTGGATATAGACCCGGTCCACGGCGACCGACAGCACGCTGCGCGGCAACTGCCCCCTTATCTCAAAACGCGCCAGCAGCTCCGGGTCCGTGCCGATGCGCCCGCGCCCGTTGATGCGCAGCGTCTCGCCGACGCCGGGAATGAGGAAAAGCAGCGAGACGCGCGGGTCGCGGACGATATTGCGCAGGCTGTCGAGCCGGTTGTTGCCGCGCCGGTCGGGCAGCAGCACGGTCTTCGGATCCTGCACCTGGACAAATCCTGCCGGGTCGCCGCGCGGGCTGCAGTCGAGCCCTTCTGGCCCGACCGTCGCCAGCACGACGAAGGGGGCAGCGTCGATGAAGGCGCGGTAGTGGTCGGAGATATGGTCGATCTCCTTGAGGATCGCGCGCCGCCTGGGAGGCATCTCGTAGAGCGCCTCCAGCTCGGCCTCGCTCCCGATCCATCCGTTCGACTGCATGGCGTTTCCTCCTCCCTGGGGCGCGCCGCGGCTCAAGCCATCGGCATTCCCGCATGGACGCTGCGGGAGTTCGCGATTTCGTAGAATTGGCCCGAAAGCGACGGCATGGCCACCTCGGCAATGCTTTCCGGCGTCCAGTTGCCGTTGCGGTGGACCGTGCGCACGGGCCGGGAATGGCCGTAAAGCGTGAGTTCGCCCGCGCGCTGGTGGAACACCTGGCCGTTGACATAGCCCGCCTCCTCCGAGGCGAGGAAGGTGCAGAGCGGGGCGATGGCGTCCGCCCGGCTGAGCCTCAGGCGCTCGTCGCGGATCGCCGCCGCCGCGGGGTCCTTCGGCGTTGGCACGCTGCGGGTCATGCGGGTGTCGGCCGAGGGCGCGATGACATTGGCGGTCACGTTCTTCGATGCGTTCTCCATCGCCACGATACGCGCGAGCGCCACGATGCCGAGCTTCGCCGCACCGTAATTCGCCTGGCCGATATTGCCGAGCAGGCCGGAGGTCGAGGAGACCATGATGATGCGCCCGTATTCCTGCTCGCGGAACAGGTTGATCGCCGCCCGGTTGACATTGAAGTGGCCGGTCAAGTGGACGTCGATGACCGCCTGCCAGTCTTCCGGCGACATCTTGTGGAACATGCGGTCGCGCAGGATGCCGGCGGGGTTGAAGACGACATGCAGCCCGCCGAACTCGTCGCGCGCCTGCTGCACCATGTCGAGGCAGTCCTCGAATTTGGCCACCGAGCCGAAATTGGCGGCCGCCTGGCCGCCCGCCGCCCTGATCTCGTCCGCAATCGCCTGGGCCGGCGTCTGGTCGCCGCCCTCGCCGCCGCCGCCGACGCCGGGGTCGTTGACAATGACGCTCGCGCCGTTCGCGGCCATCATCTTCGCCACTTCGGCGCCGACGCCGCGCCCGGAACCGGTGCAGATCGCAACCCGCCCTTCCAGCATTCCCATCGACCCGTCTCCCCTCCATATTTCCGGCAACTCAATACCCCGCCGCGAATGTGCGGGCTATTGCGCCGCCTGTCAAAACCGCTGCTCCCTAGCGCAGCGAGCTGCCGAACAGGTCGCGGGCGACGATGTGGCGCTGGACCTCGTTCGGGCCCTCGCCGATGCGGCGGATGCGCATTTCGCGGTACCAGCGCTCGAACGGCAGGTCCTTGGTGACGCCGTAGCCGCCGTGGATCTGCATGGCGCGGTCCACCACCCGGCCCGAGGCCTCCGTCGCCACGATCTTGGCGAGCGCGGAGTCGGTGCGGAAGGCCTCGCCACGCCGCGCCTTGTCGGCGGCCGCAAGGGTGATCCAGAGCGACTGGCGGATGTCGATCTCGTTCTCGACCACCATCCACTGGATGCCCTGGCGATGCGCCAGCTTGTCGCCGAAGGTCTCCCTTATCCCGGCATATTCGACCGCCAGCTCCTGCGCCTTGACGGCGACGCCGATGCAGGTGGCCGCATAGGGGATGCGCTGGCGCGACACGCGGTCATTGGCGATGGCGAAGCCGCCATTGACCTCGCCCAGCACATTGGCGTGCGGCACGCGCATGTCCTCGAATTGCAGCTCTGTCGCATAGCGCGCCGCGCGCAGCGTGTGGACGATGCGCCGCACATGGAAGCCCGGCGTGTCCGTCTCGACGATGAAGCAGGTGACGCCGGCCCGCCCCTTGCCCGGGTCGGTGCGGGCGAAGACGAGGCCGAAATCCGCCCGGTCGGCGCCGGAGATGAACATCTTGGCGCCGTTGATGACCCAGTCGTCGCCGTCGCGGACCGCGCGGGTCTGGATGGCGCGGGCCGGGTCCGAGCCGCCCGAGGGCTCCGTCAGGCCGAAGAAGGTCTTCTTCTCGCCTCTCAGCATCGGAAAGAGGAAGCGCTGCTTCTGGTCGTCATTGGCCTCGAACATCTGGGCCAGGCCCGCGCCGCCGAAGACGTTGTAGCAGGGCGCATAGAGGCCGGCGCGGTGCTGCGACATCTCGATGGCGAGCAGGGTGCGGGTCACGATATCCACGTCCGGCCCGCCGAATTCCGGCGGAATGTCGAGGCCGTAAAGGCCCATCTCCGCCACCCTTCTGGCGAGCCGTTCATGGTCCTCCGGCGGCAGGCTGTCGGCGTCGGGGTCGAGACCGTCCTCCAGCGGCACGATCTCCTCGCGGACGAAGCGGCGCACCTGGTCCACGATCAGTTTCTGCTCGTCGGTAAGGGACAGGTCCATAAGTCTTGCGCTTTCCTGATTCCGAAAATTCTGTCGAGGCCGGTCAGGCCGGGCTGAGGCGCCCGAGACCCTCGCCGTCCTCCGGCGGGTTCCACGCCGGCAGGCTGCCGTGATCGGCCTTGTGGACCATCATCAGCTCCAGCCAGCGGGTGCGCGGCTGGTGGTTGACCTCCAGACGGAAGAACAGCCCCTCGCCGCGCTCTTCCAGTTCGCGCCCGAGCTCCCCGCGCAGGCCGAACAGCGAGCGCGCATCGACCCGGTGGATCGCCCGCACGGTCGCCCCGTCGTCGGAGAGCTGATAGACGCCGAGCTGGCCGCTAAGCCCGGCCACGGCCTCCGCGTCGAGCCGCCGCCAGGGCCTGTCGAGTCGCACGGCCATCTACTCCCCCGTGAAGTTGGCCGGGCGCTTCTCCAGCCTCGCCGCGATGCCTTCCTTCGCGTCTGCGGAAAGGCGGGCGGCGCGCAGCATCCCCAGCAGGTCCTCATGCGGCGTGGCGTCGCGGAAGGCCATCTGCCGGAGCATGACGGCCTTCATCGCCTTCATCGCGAGCGGCGCATTGGCAGCAAGGCGCCGGGTGACGGCCTCGACCGCCGCTTCCAGTCCGTCGTCGGGCACCGCCTTGTGGATCATGCCGAGCGCGTGCATCCGGGCGGCCGGCAGGGGGTCGCCGAGGAGCAGCATTTCGCGCGCCGCTACGGGGCCGCCCGTCTCCACGATCTTCTTGGCGAGGAACCAGGTCGGCACCAGCCCGATCTGCGCCAGCGACATGCCGAAGCGCGCACTCTCCGCCGCCACCACAAGGTCGCAATGCAGCGCCAGCTCATTGCCGCCCGCAATCGCATCGCCGTGCACGACCCCGACCACCGGCAGGGGATAGTGCTGCACCGCGTCCAGAACCGCCTCGATCGGGCTTTCCGTGTCGAGCGTGCCCGCCCGCTCCCGCAGGTCCATTCCGGCGCAGAAGGCCGGCCCCTCGGCGCGGATCACGGTCAGCCGTTCGGCGCTCTCCGGCTCGCTCCGGAAGGCGTCGAGGAGCGCGTCGAGCATTTCGCGGTTGAGCGCGTTGCGCTTTTCCGGGCGGTTCAGCCGCACGGTGCGCACCGGACCCTCGCGTTCGACCAGGACAATCGGCATCGATTCCTCGAATTGTCATTTTTTCTGCCGGAAAGTCTTGCACGGGCGCGCGTGCTATCCAACCATGCCCGGCCTTGGGGAGAAGCAGGGGACATGGCATGAAACCATCGCTCGCGCCCGACCTGAAAAGCGTCCGCCGGTTCGATGTCACCGCGGACCAGACCATCGATTTCATGGGCGAGGACCTGCGGGTGCTGGCGACGCCGTTCATGCTGGCGCGGGTGGAGCAGACCTGCCGCGACCTTGTGGTGTCCCATCTCGACGACGGCGAGGACACGGTGGGCATGCGGGTGGAGATCGACCATCTGGGGCCGACGCTCGCCGGCATGTGGATCGAGGTCTCGGCGCGCGTCCTGACGCTCGACGGCCAGCGCATCGAGCTTGCCGCGGACATTTGCGATGCGCTCGGCCAGGTGGGCCGCGCGCGCCATACCCGGTTCGTCATCGACAAGGGCCGCCAGCGCGAGCGCCTCGCCGCGCGCCGGGCCAAGGCGGAGGCCGCCGGCGCGCTTTAGCGGTCGAGAACCGACTCGAACCCCTCGAATTGCGGATGGCCGAGATAGAGGTCGCGCCGGCCGCCGGCGCCCGCATGGGCCTTTCGGAAGGCTTCCGAGCGCGTCCAGTCGGTGAAGGCGTCCCGGTCGCGCCAGATCTAGTGCGAGGCGTAGAGCGTGTGGTCTTCTTCCTCCGGCCCCCTGAGGAGGCGGAATTCGACGAATCCCGGCACCCCGTCGAGATGGGAGTTGCGCTCCGACCAGAGCTGCTCGAAATCCGCCTCGCGCCCGCGCACGATGCGAAAGCGGTTCATTGCAATGAACATCGCCTGCCCGTCCTTCCCCGCCGCCGCCGGCGTCGGGGCAAGAATACCCGGCTGCACCCGCAGGGGAAGCCGCGTTGCAGCCCTGTTGGCGGCTGCCTATGATGCGCGGCTTCCTGCTAACGGCCCGTTCCCATGCTGACCTCGCTCCGAAAAGGCGCCGCTTCCTGGCTCGCCAAAATCCTCTTTGCCCTGCTCATCCTGAGCTTCGCCGCGTGGGGCGTCGGGGACTACCTGTCGCCGGAAGTGGACGACGCCGTGGCAACGGTCGGCGAGTCCGAGATCGGTGCCGAGGAGTTCAGGCGCGAATATTCCCGCCAGTTCAATGAATGGCGCCGGCGCCTCGGCGGCAATGTCACGCCGGAAATCGCCGCGCAGCTGGGTCTGCCGGCGGAAGTGCTCCAGGCGACGGTCCGCCGCCGGCTGGTGGAGCTCGAAGCCGGCAGGCTGGGCCTCGCGGTCGGGGACGGCCAGGTCCGCCGGACAATCGAGGAGGACCCGAATTTCGGCGGCCGCCTCGGCGGCTTCGACCGCGCGCTCTTCGAGCGGGTGCTGCTCACCAACGGGCTGAGCGAGGGCGAGTTCGTGGCCATGCTTCGCCGCGACATATCAAGGCGCCAGGTTGACCGTTCGGTCGAGCGCAATGTCCGCGCGTCGCGCAGCATGGCGGAGGCGGTGCACCGCTACCGCAACGAAATTCGCAAGGCGGTGCTGATCCGGGTGCCGGAGGCCACCGCCCTCCCGGAAGACCCGGGCGAGGGCGAGCTGCGCGCCTGGCACGAGGCCAACCGGGACAGCTTCATGGCGCCCGCCTACCGGGCCGTCACGGCAATCATGCTCGACCCCGACCGGTGGCTGGACCGGGTGGACGCCGACCCCGCCCTGGCGCGGGAGGCCTATGAGGCGCGTTTGGCGGACTTCACCGTGCCGGCGACCCGGCGCGTCCGGCAGGTGCTCTTTGACGGCGAGTCGAAGGCGCAGGAGTTCATGTCGGCGCTGGCCACCGGCGCCGAACTGGCACAGGCGGCCGGGAACATCGGCGCTGCCGTCAGCGACCTCGGCCCCGTCTCCCGCGACCAGCTGCCCCAGCCCGCCCTGGCCGAGGCGGTGTTCTCCCTCGGGGAAGCGGGTGTCACGGGCCCGGTGGAGACGCCGCTCGGCTGGCATGTGCTGGCCGTGGACCAGATCGCGGAGGAAAAGGTGATCCCGTTCGAGGACGTGAAGGAAGGTCTCGAACGGGAGGCGGCGCGCGAGATCGCGGTCGAGCGGCTGGCGGACCTTGCGAACGACCTGGACGACCAACTGGGCGGCGGCGCGACCTTCGAGGACGCGGCGCGCGCGCTCGACCTGCCGCTGCTGACGATCGCGGCCGTGGACGCGTCCGGCCGCGACCGCGCCGGCCAGCAGCCGGAGGGCCTGCCGACCGAAGCGAACTTCCTGCGGACGGCCTTTTCCACGCCCGTCGGCGAAGACAGCCTTCTCGGCGAACTCGGGGACGGCGGCTATTTCGTGCTCCGGGTGGAGAGCGAGACGCCGCCGGCCGTGCGCGGGTTCGAGGAAGCGAAGCCGCTGGTGCTTTCGGCGTGGCGCAGGGAGCGGCTCGACGAGGCGGCGAAGGCAAGGGCCGACGCCCTGGCGGAGAAGCTGCGCGAGGGCCGCACGCCCGCATCGGTCGCCGGCGGGCTCGCGGTGGCCGAAACCGGGCCGTTCACCCGCACGGAGGCCGAGCCGGATTCGGGCCGGTCCCATGAGGTCGTCGAGGCGGTGTTCGCGGCGGAGCGCGGCGAGGTCGTCGTGGCGCGCGCCGGCGACGGCTACGCGGTCGCGGTCGTGGACGGCATCGAGCCTCCGCCTTATTCCGAGCGGGAGATCGAGGCGATAAGGGAGCAGCTTTCGGCCGAAATGGTCGAGGATGTCCGGCAGCAGTTTCACGCTGCGCTGCAGGACCGGTTCGGGGTCGTGATCAACCGCGATCTGCTCGCCCAGTTCAACTGACCCGGACGACCGGATAGCGCCAGCCATGCTCGAGCCTGCCGACTTTCCCTCCTTCGAGGCCCGCTACCGGTCCGGCCGCGCGCAACTCCTCTGGACCACCCTGGTCGCGGACCTTGAAACGCCGGTCTCGGCGATGCTCAAGCTGTCCGCCGGGCGCGCCAATTGCTTCCTGCTCGAATCGGTCGAGGGCGGCGCGATCCGCGGGCGCTACTCCTTCATCGGCCGGGACCCGGACATCGTCTGGCGCTGCCGGGGCGACAGGGCCGAGATCAACCGCGGAGCGCTCGACGACCCGGACCGGTTCGAGCCCTGCGGCAAGGGCGCCCTCGAGTCCCTTCGCGACCTGGTCGAGGAGTGCCGCATCGACGACCTGCCGGAAGACCTGCCGCCAATGGCGGCCGCGCTCGTCGGCTACATGGGATACGACATGGTGCGGCTCATGGAGCACCTGCCGGACGAGCCGCCCGACCCTGTGGGCATTCCGGACGGGCTGTTCCTTCGCCCGACCGTCATGGCGGTGTTCGACCTCATCGAGGACCGCATCACGCTGGTCACGCCCGTCTGGCCCGGGGACGGCATGGCCGCCGACACGGCCTGGCTCCGCGCGGAGGAGCGCCTTGCGGTTGCGCTGGCGGACCTGGAAGGCGCCGCCGTCGACCGGCGCGAGAGCGCGCCGGCCGCGCTTCCCGATGCGGCCCCGCGCTCCAACATGACGCGCGAGCGGTTCCACGAGGTCGTGGAGACGGCGCGGGACTACATCCACGCCGGAGACGCCTTCCAGATCGTGCCGGCGCAGCGCTTCTCCATGGACTTCACGCTCCCGCCCTTCGCGCTCTACCGCGCGCTGCGCCGCCTCAACCCCTCGCCCTTCCTGTTCCACCTCGATTTCGGCGCCTTCTCCATCGTCGGCTCCAGCCCGGAAATCCTGGTGCGGGTGCGCGACGGGCGCGTCACCATCCGGCCGCTGGCCGGAACCCGGCCCCGCGGCCGGGACGCCGCCGAGGACCGCCTCCTTGCGAGCGAATTGCTGAGCGACCCCAAGGAGGTGGCCGAGCACCTGATGCTGCTCGATCTCGCCCGCAACGATGTCGGGCGGGTGAGCCGCATCGGCAGCGTCGAGGTCACGGAGCAGTTCGAGATCGAATACTACTCCCATGTCATGCATATCGGCTCCGAGGTGCAGGGCGACCTGGACCCGCGCTACGACGCCATCGGCGCGCTGGTGGCGGGCTTCCCGGCCGGCACCGTCTCGGGCGCGCCGAAGGTGCGCGCCATGGAGATCATCGACGAGCTCGAGCCGGAGAAGCGCGGCATCTATGCCGGCTGCATCGGCTATTTCGCGGCGGACGGCTCCATGGACACCTGCATCGCGCTGCGCACGGCGCTGGTGAAGGACGATGTGCTCTATGTGCAGGCGGGCGTGGGCGTGGTCGCCGACAGCGACCCGGAGACGGAGTACCGGGAAAGCTGGGACAAGGCCCGCGCGCTGATGCGCGCGGCGGAGGAGGCGGTGCGGTTCGCGTCCCATGCGCGGCCCTCGGGAGTCAATCTTCCCGATTCGGCGTTGAACCCGGGCTAGAATCGGGAGTAACCGGAAGCGGAACCGTTTCGACCCGAACGCAGGCGCATGGCCAACCTCTTCCAGCAAGCCGCCGTCGAAAGCGACTATACCGCCGAGCATGTGGAGGTGCTCGAGGGCCTTGAGCCCGTCCGGCGCCGCCCCGGCATGTATATCGGCTCGACGGACGAAACCGGGCTCCACCATCTCGCGGCCGAGCTGCTCGACAACGCCATGGACGAGGCGATCGCCGGCCATGCGGACCGCATCGAGTTCTCCCTGGACGGCGAGGGCTGGGTCGAGGTCCGCGACAACGGGCGCGGCATCCCGGTGGACCCGCATCCCAAGTTCAAGGGCCGCTCGGCGCTGGAAGTCATCCTCACGACCCTGCATTCCGGCGCCAAGTTCGACGACCGGGCCTACCGGGCGGCGGGCGGCCTGCACGGCGTCGGCGTATCGGTCGTCAACGCGCTCGCCGCCGAGCTCGTGGTGGAAGTGGCGCGGGACCGCATATTGTGGCGGCAGAGCTATGCCAGGGGCGAGCCGGTCTCCAAGCTGGAGAAGGTGGGGATTTCCCGCAACCGGCGCGGGACCACGGTGCGCTTCCGGCCCGATCCGAAGATTTTCGGCAAGGCCGCCCGGTTCCGGCCCGAGCGGCTGTTCCGCATGGCGCGCTCCAAGGCCTGCCTGTTCGGCGGCGTCCGCATTCTCTGGCGCTGCGACGCCGACCGGCTGCCCGCGAATTCCGAGGTGCCGGCGGAGGCGGAGCTGCATTTTCCGGGCGGCCTCGCGGACTTCCTCGACCTTTCGACCGGGGAGCGGCGGCGCATCGCCGACAGGGCCTTTACCGGCGCGGTGGAGTTCCCGGGAGACGCCGGCAGGGTCGAATGGGCGATTGCCTGGCTCGCCGACAATGAGGGCTTCTCCCACACCTACTGCAACACCATCCCGACGCCACTCGGCGGCAGCCATGAAGCGGGCCTGCGCCAGGCGCTGATGCGCGGCCTGCGCGCCCACGGGGAGCGCGCCGGCAACCGCAAGGCCGTCAAGGTCAATGCGGACGACGCGATGGGCGGCGCTGGCGTCATGCTGTCCGTCTTCATCCGCAACCCGCAATTCCAGGGCCAGACCAAGGAAAGGCTGGAAAGCCCCGAGACGCAGCGCCTCGTCGAGCTGACGATCAAGGACCGCTTCGACCACTGGCTCGCCGCCGACACGGGCGCCGCCGACGCGATCGCCGCCTTCGCCGTCGAGCGCGCCGAAGACCGCCAGCGCCGGCGCGAGGAGCGCGACCGCAAGCGCAAGGCCAATGGCAACGGGCGGGTGCGCCTGCCCGGCAAGCTCACCGACTGCTCCCGGCGCGAGCGCGACGGCACGGAGATCTTCCTCGTCGAGGGCGATTCCGCCGGCGGCTCGGCGAAGCAGGCCCGGCAGCGCGAGACGCAGGCGATCCTGCCGCTGCGCGGCAAGATCCTGAATGTGGCGAGCGCCACGGACGACAAGCTGCGCGGCAACCGCGAGATCGCGGACCTGAAGCTCGCGCTCGGATGCGGCACCGGCGAGGACTATCTCGACGACGAGCTGCGCTACGAGCGCGTCATCATCATGACGGACGCGGATGTGGACGGCGCGCATATCGCGTCCCTGCTGATGACCTATTTCCTGCGCGAGATGCCGGCGCTGATCGAGAAGGGCCGCCTCTATCTGGCGCGGCCGCCGCTCTACCGGCTGAGCGCGGGCGGAACGACGGCCTATGCCCGCGACGACGCCCACCGCATCGAGCTCATGGAGTCGGTCTTCAAGGGCAAGCGCAAGGTCGAGGTCTCGCGCTTCAAGGGCCTCGGCGAAATGCCGCCGGGACAGCTGCGCGAAACCACCATGGACCCCGACCGCCGCAGCCTGCTGCGGGTGGAGTTCGAGCCGGAGGAGTCGCTGGAGACCGTCGAACGCCTGATGGGCCGCAACCCCCGCCACCGCCTCGCCTTCATCCAGCAAAACGCCGAATTCGCAGGCGAACTGGACGTTTGAGCGGCTTCCGGTTCCGCGCGTCCCTCCCGCCCCCACCGGAGCGGGAGGGGAGCGCGAGCATTGAGCAGGTTGGTGTGAGGGCCATGCTGAGCGCTTTCGGCAACGGGGAAGAGACATGAATTGGGCTTCCAGCGAGGTCGTCGCTGTCCTCGCTTTCCTGCTGCCCGGATTCGTTGCGGCCGCGGTCTTCTATTCCCTCACCTGCTGGCCTCGTCCCGGCACGTTCGAACGCATCGTTTCGGCGCTGATCTTCACCGCGCTCGGATACGCAATAACAGAATTCGGCCTATGGGCTGTTGCCGAAATATACGGGACCGGAAGTACCGCTAAGACCGACGAAACCGTCAAAGCCATCGGCGAATGGCGGCCCCTTCTGTTCATTCTCGTCGCTGTCGCGCTTGGGGTCGTTTTCGCCTGCTTGTCCAACGCCGACATCCTGCACAGGCCCCTTCGCTGGGCGCGTATCACCAGGGAGACGTCCCATCCGTCGGAATGGTATTCCGCCTTCGCCCGGCTGGGAGACCGCAGCTTCGTCGTCCTTCATCTGCGGAGCGGCCGACGCCTCTATGGGTATGCCGCAGAATGGCCCAGCAATCCGGGTGAAGGCCATTTCCGCATCGCCAGGCCCGAATGGCTGGACGACGAAAACGAGCAGCCGCCGGAGGCGGACGGAGAGCGACCGCCGGCGAACGGTGTGGCCGCAATCTTGATACCGGCTGCCGAAGTCTCTATGGTCGAATTCGTGCCCATGCAAAACCGGTGAGAGAGAGCGCAATGGCGAAAGAGCCAAATGTCCTGCCGCCTGACGCTGTAAGGCCCCCTCCCCCGCCGCCTCCGCCGCCCCCGCCGGAATGGGCGCGCAGGGCTTCGGATGCACAGCCGGAGAAGAAGTGAAGGCATAGCGCCCACGCTTCCTTCGTCCTTTTCGCCCGAATTGGAATCGATTTTTGGTTCCCGACATTGCTTCTACGGACCGTCGAGCGGGGTGCAAGTCTGAGATAGCGATTGGAACTGTATGATTTATATGGATTTCCTGTTCGTTTTGGAGGTCGCTTGACGGCGATTGGTGACAATCGGGGGTTCGCGGGCCGGGATTTGTCACGGTCGCACGATGCCGGGGCGT
>JAJEIH010000096.1 GCA_022827685.1 Alphaproteobacteria bacterium | reverse complement strand
CGGCGGCCCGTGGGGCGGCGGCGGAGGCGGCAACCAGGGCGGCGGCGGAGGCTGGGGCGGCGGACGCGGCCCCGGCGGCGGCCCGCAGGCCCCCAATGTCGAAGAAGCGATCCGGCGCCTGCAGGACTGGCTGCGCCGGCGCATGCCGGGCGGCGGGGCCGGCGGCCGCGGCGGTCGCATCGGCATCCTGCTGGTCGTCGTCGTGCTGCTGGCGATCTGGGTGCTGAGCGGTTTCTACCGCGTGCAGACGGACGAGCAGGGCGTCGTGCTGCGCTTCGGCGAGCGCGTCGGCACCACCACGCCCGGCCTCAACTACCATCTGCCTTATCCGATCGAATCGGTGGAAACGCCCAAGGTCACCCGGGTCAACCGCGTCGAGGTCGGCTTCCGCAGCGCGGAAGAGGCGCTGATGCTGACCGGTGACGAGAACATCGTCGATATCAACTTCGTCGTCTTCTGGATCATCAAGGACGCCGGCGACTACCTGTTCAACGTGCGCGAGCCGGAGCGGTCGGTTAAGGCGGCTGCCGAGAGCGTGATGCGCGAGATCGTCGGGCAGACCCCCATCGCCGCCGCGCTCGCCGAGGGCCGCGGCCAGATCGAGGACAAGGTCAAGGCCGGCGTGCAGGGCATCCTGGACGACTACCGGACCGGCATCGAGATCACCAATGTGCAGCTCCTCAAGGTCGATCCGCCGAACCAGGTGGTCGATGCCTTCCGCGACGTGCAGCGCGCCCGCGCGGACCAGGAGCGGCTGCGCAACGAGGCGGAAGCCTACGCCAACGACATCATCCCCCGCGCGCGCGGCGAGGCGGAACGGCTGGTGCAGGAGGCGGAGGCCTACAAGCAGGAGGTCGTCGCGCGCTCCGAAGGCGACGCCCAGCGCTTCACCCAGGTCTATACGGCCTTCAGGGCCGCCAAGGACGTGACCACCAAGCGCATCTACCTGGAGACGATGGAAGAGATTTTCGCCAACGCGGAGAAATACGTCATCGACCAGGGCGGCGGCGCCTCCGGAGTCGTGCCCTATCTGCCGCTGCCGGAGGTGCAGAAGCGGATCAAGGCCAATGAGGCCGGAACGCAATCCAGCACGGGAGACCTGCAATGATGAGGCATGCGGCGCTGTTCGGCGGCGCGATCCTGCTGATCGTGCTCGCCATCCTCGCGGCCAGCGCGCTGTTCACCGTCCACCAGACGCAGCAGGCCATCGTCATGCAGTTCGGCAACCCGAAGCGCGTGGTCCAGGAGCCGGGCCTGCACGTCAAGGCGCCCTTCTGGCAGAACGTGGTCTATTTCGACGCCCGCGTGCTGGACTTCGCGCCGCAGGGTGAGGAGATCATCACCTCGGACCAGAAGCGGATCGTGGTGGACAGCTTCGTGCGCTACCGGATCGACGACCCGCTCAAGTTCTACCAGTCGGTGGGCACGGAAACCCGCGTCCAGAGCCGGCTGGCGGGCGTGGTCGTCTCCAGCCTGCGGCGCGTCGTCGGCAATAACAGCTTCAGCTCGATCCTCTCCGAGGAACGTGGCGACATCATGGCCAATATCCAGAGCGAGGTGAATGCGGCGGCCACGGAGTTCGGCATCGAGATCGTCGATTTCCGGGTGCGCCGCACGGACCTGCCGGACGCCAATGCGCAGTCGATCTACCAGCGCATGCGCACCGAGCGCGAGCGCGAGGCCAAGGAGTTCCGCGCCCAGGGCGCCGAGGTGGCGCAGCGCATCCGCGCCCGCGCCGACCGCGAGCGCACGGTGCTGATCGCGGAGTCGCAGAAGAAGTCGCAGATCCTGCGCGGCGAGGGCGATGCGGACGCAATCCGCATCTATGCCGAGAGCTTCGGGCAGGACCCGGACTTCTTCGCCTTCTACCGCTCGATGGAGGCCTACCGGAACGCGCTCGGCAAGGAGAACACGACCCTCGTGCTGAGCCCGGACAGCGACTTCTTCGACTTCTTCGGCGACATCTCCGGCAGGGCTTCAAGAAGCGAGTAAGCGCGCCGCCGGCTCCCGCCCGCCCCGATGGAGGACTTCCCCCTCGGCGACTTCCTTGCCGCGCTCGGCCTGGCCCTGGTGCTGGAAGGCGCGGTCTGGCTCGCCGCGCCCGAATCCATGCGCCGCTTCATGCTCCGCCTCGCCGGCTACTCCCCCGCCATCCTCCGCTTCTGCGGCCTGACCGCGGCTATGCTGGGGCTCGCTGTGGTCTGGGCGGCGCGGCGGTGGGTGTGACATTGTCCGCACCCGGCCGCTGTGCGACAGTGTGGGGAGCCGTGCGCGCCGGAGGGGCAGAGCCTTGACCGACACCATAACGACGCTCGTCGCCATCGGGGGCTTCTTCGTCGGAATATCCGCGCTGGCGCTGAGCATCTACGCTTCCCTGCGTTCCGACATGCGGCAGATGCGCGGCGAGATGCTCGCGCTGCGCACCGACCTGACGGCCGAAATCAAGGCAAGCGAGGAGCGGCTGAGCGCCGGCATAAAGGCGAACGCGGAAAGGATCGGCGCCGTAGAAAGAAAAGTGGGCGATCTTGGCGAACGCGTTTCGGCTTTGGGCGAGCGCGTGGCGCAGGTCGACGGCAAGCTGGAATTCCTCTACCGCTTCATCACCCGCCAGAACGAACCGCCGCCCGCTGCGGCGGAGTAGAACGGCATTCAGCCGTCCTCCGCTTCTGCAGCCTGACGGCGACCATGCTGGGCCTCGCGGTGGTGTGGGTCGCGCGGCGGTGGATGTGACATTGCGCGATGTTGGCCCAACTGCTATGTGGCACCACATGATGTCGCTGCTTGAACGACTATGCGGTCATGGGCTATTTCTGTCTAATACCTCCGCAAAATTGTCAAGCCGTAACAAATAACTCGGCAGGGACTTACCTATGGCTACGGAAATCAACAATGTCTTCCTAAGGTTCAATCGTCGTGCTGAAAATGTTGCGCCGACACAACTAGTCAAAACATTTGTCGATGCGGGCCCCCTATCTGCGCTGCTTTCCAGTACTGACCACCAAGTGATGTACGGCCGAAGAGGCACTGGAAAGACACATGCATTGACCTATTTGGTGGAAACGAAGGCCACAGATGGTAATGTGGGATTTGTAGTGGATATGCGCACCATTGGATCAACTGGCGGTCTTTATGCAGATCCCTCAGTTCCCTTATCTGACAGAGCAACAAGATTGCTTGTCGATTTATTGATGTATATTCACGAAAATTTGCTTAATTTTGCAGTCGAAAACGATGGTGATATTGATCTTTCGCAGGCTGGACCTATTCTAGATCGCCTTGCAGATGCGGCCACTAATGTAAAAGTTGTTGGTACAACACAGGAAAAGAGCGAAAGCAAAAGCCAACATATGATTGCAGGTAAGTCAGGGGTGCAAGTCTGAGATAGCGATTGGAACTGTATGATTTATATGGATTTCCTGTTCGTTTTGGAGGTCGCTTGACGGCGATTGGTGACAATCGGGGGTTCGCGGGCCGGGATTTGTCACGGTCGCACGATGCCGGGGCGT
>JAJEIH010000002.1 GCA_022827685.1 Alphaproteobacteria bacterium | reverse complement strand
GGGGCCAGCCTCTTTGTCGCCGAGCCGGGCGCGGATATCCGCAGCGGTCTGCCGTAACCCTTCCGGAGCAACGCCCCTCAGCACCAGCGGCGCACCCGACCGGGCCGCGTCATTTGCCCATTGCCGCCAGCTCGCCGCCGGCACCGACAGGCTGGTGAAGATCAGCACCTCCGCCGAGGCGGGGCGCCGGGCTGCGAACCCCTCCGCATGGCGTTCGGCCGGAAGCGGCGCGGTTTGCCCGCGGCCTGCCCCGGACTTCGATCCGAGGGGCTTCGATCCGGGAACGGTCTGCCCGGCGGCCTCGCCGGCCTTGTTCAGCGCGCGATCCATGATCGAGCGGGTCCAGTCCGTCAGATCGCCGTTGCCGGCCTTGCGCAGCACTTCTTCGACCAGGCGGGATGCATCGGCCTCGGGGCCCGCGGCAGGGATTTCGTCGGCGCGGGCCGGACAGGCGCAGGCGCCGAGCAGCAGCGCGGCAGTGAGCAGAAGGACGGTTCGGGATGCGGAGAGGCGGATCGTCATGGCCTTGTCAGTGTCGTGGTTGGCGTTGCGTTTCATCGGGTTCACAAAAGGCAACAGTGGCGTTTCCGGAACAGCAGGTAGCCGAAGCTCTCGCCGGAGACCGGCAGTTCGCGGAGGGATTCCCACAGCACCGAGGAGCGCCCGGTCGGGTTGCAGCCG
The DNA here is from genome assembly GCA_022827685.1 of Alphaproteobacteria bacterium. GTDB lineage: Bacteria > Pseudomonadota > Alphaproteobacteria > Bin95 > Bin95 > Bin95. Next base: position 3,118 of record JAJEIH010000002.1, on the reverse strand, counting down.
GTTGCGGGGCTCGTCGCCGGCACCGGCTGGGTCATCTGCCAGCGGTACTGGCTCTTCTTCATCACCGGCATCGGGTAGCGCCCGCAGAGCGCGGCGGAGCCCGACGTGCCCCAGGCGAGGCCGGTGCGGTGCAGCCGGTAGACCAGGCGCTGGGCCGCCAGCAGCGAGGCCTGCACCCCGCCGACATGCGCCGCCACGTTGCCGGTCAGCGGATACATCCCGCCCTGGCAGCCCGCGCACCAGAAGAGGGCCTCGAGCGGCAAGCCAACGGATGCGGCGGCGCAGTCCGCCGCGCAGGCCGCCTGGGCCGGCAGGTTGGCGAACAGCGCCGCCTCCGGGTTCAGGAGGAAGCTGAGCTCGTCGTCGAGCCAGGCCGGGTCGAGTTCCGAGACCCAGGCGATGTCGAGCCCGCCGCCCTCCAGGCAGCCGAGATCGAGCAGCACCCCGATCCAGCTCAAAAGCGGATACATGTAATAGTGCGCATGCCAGACCGAGCCCTTGGCGCCGTCGCCGCCCGACGATCCGGTGCGGCCCCGTGCGGCGGGCAGGCCGGGATCGATGGTGAGGCCGCCCAGGTTGGGGAAGCACCAGGGCGTGCGGGTGACATCGACCAGCCGTGCCGGCTCCCACACCCCCAATGACAGGCCGATGCGGGGGATGGGCGAGCCGCAGAAGCAGATCGGCGAGCCCGGGTTGGGCGTGTCGACCACGCCGCCGACACTGCCGATGGTGAGCGGCCCGATCGAGATCGGGAACAGGCACTCCCAGCAGACGTCCGAGATCGGGTTGACGAACCGCCCGGTGCAGCTCTGCGCCGCGGCCTCGCCCGACCAGAGAAGGGCCAGGAGCGCGACGGCGACCGGGGAGAGGAGACGAAGTCTCATTCCGGGGGCTCCGACGAGCCGCCTTCCCGGCGCCGGGCGCCGAGCATGTTGACCATGCCCTGCGGTCCGGCGACGACGATCTCGGTGAGTCGGCGCTCCTGGCCTTCGCGATCCTGGTATTCCCGAGTCGCGATGCGGCCTTCGACCATCACCGGGTCGCCCTTGCGCAGCATCGTCTCGACCGCCTTCACGGCCGGGCCGTAAACCACCACCCGATGCCACTCGGTCGACTCGGCGGGCTTGCCCTCCCGGTCGGTCCACTTCTCGGCGGTGGCGAGCGAGAAGATCGCCGCCTTGCCGCCGTTCTTCAGGTCGCGGATCTCCGGGTCGCGCCCGGCATGGCCCACCAGGGTCGCGCGGTTGACGGTCAGCATTGTTCAGTCCTCCTGTTGGGGTTGGACGGGGACTTCGGTGATGCGCAGCGCCTGTCCGTCCTGCACGACCAGGGTGGGCGTCGCCGCGATGGCGAAGCGTTCGGCGAGGCGGCCGCCGGCATCGAAGAAGAAGGGCCGGCGATGCGCGCGCATCAGGTCGAGCGGCCGCCCGGCGAGCAGCACGATCTTCGCGGGCCGCTCATGGGCGAGCGCCCAGGCGATCTCGGCGGGACGCCGGCCGTCGACGAAGACCAGGTCGCGCGTCAGCGGCAGGCGCTCCAGCGGGTTCACCCGCGTGCCGGCGGCGACGATGAGAACGCCGTCCGGCGTGCGGATGTCCCTTTCAACCGCGATGGACGGATCGAACAGGCGGCTGCGCAGTTCCCGTGCCGGCGCGATGCCCGGGACCGGATCGGGCTCCTCCAGCGTCCGGCGGGCGCGGCTGCGGGCTTCGTCTTCCAGCCGCGCCAGCTCGCCGGAACGCTGCATCCCGACGAGCCGCGCCTCGATCTCTTCCAGCAGGTCGGGCTCGGCCACCGGCCAGGTCGCCCCGCGCACACCGAGGTCCTTCGCCGAGACCGGCAGGGCCGCCAGGGTCGCGGCGAACAAGAAGGCGGCGAGGCGCGTCATCGCTGCGCCTCCGGCAGCGCACCGCGGCGGATATCATCCGGCCCGACCAGCGGTCCCTTCAGGCCGGCCCAGGGCAGGTCGGGCAGGGCCACGGCGCGGCCGAGAAGGCGGGAACGCGGCACCAGGCCGATTTCGGCATAGCGGCTGTCGTGGCTGTCGGGATGATCGGCATACAGGAAGTAATGGCCGTCCGGGATGACGCCCGGCGCGATCGCCGCGAGCGGCCGCCCGTCCCGCGCATGGGTCTTGGCGCGCCCGACCGGCTTGCCGTCGAGATAGACCGTCCTGTCCGATCCGACCGTGACGGTCATGCCCGGCAGGCCGCGCACGGTCTTCATGTACGGCACGGGAGACCCGACGGAATCGCGCGGCTCGAACAGCACCCGGTCGCCGATCTTCGGAGCCTCGCCGAACAGCGGGAATGCGGCATAGCCCCAGGCTTCGTCGGACCAGCTCGCATTGACATGCACGCGCGAGGCCGCGGCGAGCCACAGGACGGCCAGGGCGGCCATGACCGCAAGACCGATCTTGCGGCGGCGCAGCCGGTCGTCCCGCCGGTTGAATATCGGGCGCTCCGCGGTCACGGCCGCTCTCCGCCAGAGACCGTCGGCGCCCCGGACCCGTGCCCGGCGAGGATGGCCGCCAGCACGTCCTCGACCTGCCGCGTCATGTCCGGCGCTCCGGCAGCCACGGCACGGGCAGGCAGCAGCACGATGCCATGATGCGCCGCCACCCGGTCGAGGGCGGCCTCCAGCGCAACGCCCCAGACGCGCACGTCCTCCGCTGTCGCTCCCGCCGTAGCGGCCCGCGTGGTGTAGTCCGCCGTGATCTCCGCGAGGCGGACGCCGGCGATGCGCGGCGCGGGGTCCATGCCGTAGCGCAGCACCCCGGCCGCGACCGCCGCGGCGATAGCGCCCGAGAGCAGCACGGCGGAGACCAGCACCGGCCAGTCAGTCCCGCGTGGCATCCCCGGACTCCGATGCGGTATCCGGCGCGGCGCGCCCCTTCCGTTCATCCTCCGTCCCGGCAAGCGCGCAGAAGCGGGCGAGCCAGGCCGCGGCTGCCCTGTCGGGCGGGATGCTGCGGATACGGCGTTTCAGCGGCGGGAAGGCGACGCCGGCGCCAACCGCCGGCTCATCGAGAAGGTCGCGACTTTCGGTTGCCGCTGCCATCCGCGTGACGAACCGGAGCAGTTCCGCCTGTTCCTCTTCCAGCACCGCATCGAGCCCC
>JAJEIH010000059.1 GCA_022827685.1 Alphaproteobacteria bacterium | reverse complement strand
CCCGGAGGCGTCCGGAAAATGATCGTCTGACCCCCCTCCAACGCCCAAAAACTGAAATGTAGTGCCCCACGCAAAAATATTGCTTCTTAACACGCTGATAATAAACGAACTTTAATAAAGTCTGTTAAACTTGGGCTAAACGACCCTCTGCCCTTCGCGCCAGGTGCCGCACACGACGGCGCTGCCCTCGATTTCCCTGACGCGGATGAAGTCCGCCCGCTTGCCTTCCGCAATCTCGCCCCGGTCCTCCAGCCCGATCGCGTCCGCCGGATTGGCCGTCGCCACCGCGGCCGCGCGCGGAAGCGTCATGTCCGGGATGCCGTCGCGCAGCAGGAAAACGCCCTGGAGGGTGCTCGACGGCACATAGTCGGACGACAGCATGTCGAGAAGCCCGGAGGAGGCGAGATCGAGGGCCGAGGCGTTGCCCGAATGCGAGCCGCCGAGCACCAGGTTGGGCGCGCCCATCAACACGGCGAGGCCGTGGCGCCGCGCCGCCTCGGCGGCTTCGAGGCGGGTGGGGAACTCGGCAATGGCGACGCCGTCGCGCACCGACTCCTCGATATGCTCGACCGTGGCGTCGTCATGGCTGGCGAGCGCGACATCCCGGCCCTTCAGCGCCTCGACGACCAGCGCGCGGTGGCGGGCGCTGAACTGCTGCTGGGCCTGCTGCTTGGCCTTCACATAGTCGTCCATCTCGCCGTCGTTCAGGCCGTAGCGGCCCTGGTAGTATTCGCGGTGCCTGGCGAGATCGACGAATTGCCGCTGGCCGGGCGTGTGGTCCATCAGGGAAACCAGGCGGACCAGAGGCTCGTCCATGAAGGGCGAGAAATGCGCCATCAGGTCCGGGCTGGAGACCTCGCAGCGCAGATGCAGGAAATGCTCCGCGCGCAGGACGCCCCATCGCATCGCCCTCTTCACGGCATCCGCCATGCCCGAGAGATGCTCCGGGCGGGCCTTGTCGCCGCCGCCGATCCGCACGGTGTCGAGCGCCGTGGTGATCCCGGCGGCGGCGAGCTGGCTGTCATGGGCCAGGACCGCAGCCTCCGCCGGCCACGCGACGCCGGGGCGCGGGGTGAAATGGCGCTCCAGATTGTCGGTGTGGAGCTCGACAAGGCCGGGCAGCAGGAAGTCGCCTTCGAAATCGAGCGCCGCGCCGGAGCGGACCGGTCCCTCGCCGACCTCCGAGAACCGGCCGTCCGCCACCTCGACCGTGCCGGAAACGACGTCGTCCCGCGTGACGATCCGGGCATTGGTAATCGTGAGGTCCGTCATCAGGCCGCCTCCCTTGCGGCGGTGAGCGGAACGGTCCGTGTCGCCACCGCGGCCCGCACCTCCGAATCGTGGAAAATCCCGACAATCGCGACACCCCGTCCCGCGGCCTCGCGGATGAGGCCGATGGCGGCCTCCCGGTTCTCCCGGTCCAGCGACGCCGTCGGCTCGTCCAGCAGCAGCACGGGATAGTCGGCAACGAAGACGCGCGCGAGATTGACCCGCTGCTGTTCGCCGCCGGAGAAGGTGGCCGGCGCCAGCCGGTGCAGCGCGGCCGGAATGTTGAGCCGCCGCAGCATGGCGCGCGCCGCTTCCGCCGCGCGCTCCCGGTCCGCGCCGCGGTTGCGCAGGGTTTCGGCGACCACGTCTTCCGCCGCAACGCGCGGGATCACGCGCAGGAACTGGCTGACATAGCCGAGGGTCTCGTTGCGCACGGCGAGGATTTCGCGCGGATGCGCCGCCGCCATGTCCACGACACCGCCCCGATGGCTGACGAGGATGCGCCCGCCATCGGCCCGGTAGTTTCCGTACAGGCAGCGGAGCACCGTGCTCTTGCCGATTCCCGAGGGGCCGTGAAGCGCCACGCACTCGCCCGGCTCCACGGCGAGGTCGAAGCCCGCCAGCACGGGAAGGCGCACGCCCCCCTGGTTGTGCAGGATGAAGGTCTTCGCCAGGCCCTCTATCCGGACCGCCGCCGTCACAACATGCCGCCTTTCCCTGTCACGGATGGAGCACCGAAGACACGAGGAGTTGCGAGTAGGGATGCTGCGGGTCGTCCAGCACCTGGTCCGTCAGCCCGGCTTCCACGATCTCGCCCCGGCGCATGACGAGCAGGCGGTGCGACAGGAGCCGCGCCACGGCCAGATCGTGCGTGACGATGACGGCCGCCAGCCCGAGGTCCGAGACCAGGCCGCGCAGCAGGTCGAGCAGCCGGGCCTGGACGGACACGTCGAGCCCGCCCGTCGGCTCGTCCATGAACACGATGCGCGGCGCGGTCACAAGGTTTCGCGCAATCTGGAGCCGCTGCTGCATGCCGCCCGAGAAGGTGAAGGGCAGGTCGTCCATGCGCCCCGTATCCATTTCGACCTTGTCGAGCCAGTCGGTGGCGGCCTGCCGGATATTGCCGTAATGGCGGGCGCCCACCGCCATCAGGCGCTCGCCGATATTGGCGCCTGCGCTGACCTCCATGCGCAGCCCGTCGCGCGGGTTCTGGTGGACGAAGCCCCAGTCGGTGCGCATGAGCAGGCGCCGGACCGGCTCGCTGATGCGGTAGATGTCGGCCGGGCCGTCATGCCTCGTCGCATATTCGACGGTTCCCGAAGTGGGTTCGAGACGGGCGGAAATGCAGTTCAGCACCGTCGTCTTGCCGGAACCGGACTCGCCGACAATGCCCAGAACCTCGCCCGGCCAGATGTCGAACGACACATCGCGGCAGCCGGGAATGCCGCCATAGAATTTCGTCACGCCCCGGGCGGAGAGGAGCGGCGGCGCCTTCGGCATCATGCCGGTGTACCGGAGTTGAAGTGCGTTGCATCGCAGAACGGCCATCCCGGCGTCCCCGTCCCGTCATGCCCGGACTTGTTCCGGGCATCCATTTTCGCCGCCGCGCCTGCCCCGAGGGAGATGCCCGGAACGAGTCCACTGCTGTCCTGTTTAGATTTTGCGGACAGGGCGCATGGCCTGGCTTCAACCGGGTTTCGAAGGACCCGGTGGAATGGAGACTCGGATCGGCGCCCGGCGTCCCTCATCCTGAGCAGCGCCGGCCGCAAATCCCCTCTCCCCGCTTGCGGGGAGAGGCCGGGAGAGGGGGCCGGCCGCCAGGCCGGCGGGCGAAGCCCGGCAACCGTCCGCGCGCGCCGCGAGGCCCTCCCCCGACCCCTCCCGCCGAGCGGGAGGGGGGAAACCCGGCCGATCCCCGATCGGCTTCGCCCGATGGCTGAACCGGACGGCAATGGAACAAGTCCGGGCATGACGAAGGGGGCGCGCAGACGTGACGGAAGAGCAGTCAGGCGCTCCGAACCGGAACGACGCAAACTTCGCAGACACGACATTACGCCCCGCTTCCTTCCGGGTCCGGCGCAGCGGGGCCGGTGTGGCCGGCTTCGCGGCGCCTGCCGCAATAGTCCGTATCCGAGCACACGAACATGCGCCCGCCCCGGTCGTCGGTGACGATCTCGTCGAGGAAGCTCCCGCCCGACCCGCAAAGCGCGCACACATCCTCCCATTTCTGGACCTCGAACGGGTGGTCGTCGAAATCGAGGCTCCGCACCCCGGTATGCGGAGGGATGGCGTAGATGCGTTTCTCGCGGCCCGCGCCGAACAATTGCAGCGCCGGCGAGCGGTCCATCTTCGGATTGTCGAACTTCGGAATCGGCGAGGGCCGCATCAGGTAGCGGCCGTTCACCCGCACGGGATAGTCGTAGGAGGTGGCGATATGCCCGAACCGCGCAATGTCCTCATAGAGGCGGACATGCATCACGCCGTATTCCTCGAGCGCGTGCATCTTGCGCGTCTCCGCCTCCCTCGGCTCCAGCCAGCGCAGCGGCTCGGGAATGGGCACCTGGTAAACGAGTATCTGGCCGGCCGCGAGCCGCGTCTCGGGTATCCGGTGCCGGGTCTGGAGGATAGTGGCGTCCTCGGTCCGCTCCGTGGTTGCGACGCCTGCGGTGCGGGCGAAGAACTTGCGGATGCTGACGGCGTTCACCGTGTCGTCGGCGCCCTGGTCGATGACCTTCAGCGTATCGTCGCGGCCGATAATGCTGGCCGTGACCTGGATGCCGCCGGTGCCCCAGCCGAAGGGAAGGGGCATTTCGCGGCTGCCGAAGGGCACCTGGTATCCCGGAATGGCGACGGCCTTGAGGATCGCGCGGCGGATCATCCGCTTGGTCTGCTCGTCCAGATAGGCGAAATTGTAGCCGTCTTCCGCCGGCCGGGCGGCGTCGGGGCCGGCGGATGTTCCGCTCCCGGCCATCCGCGCCTACTCCGCCGCCTCGGCGGGCGGGGCTTCGAATTCGGCCCTGAGTTTCCGCAGCAATTCGAGCTCCGACTGGAAATCGACATAGTGCGGCAGCTTCAGGTGCTGCACGAAACCCGACGCTTCGACATTGTCGCTGTGATAGAGGACGAACTCCTCGTCCTGCGCCGGGGAGACCGCCGCTTCGTCAAGCTCGGCCGCACGGAGCGCGCGGTCCACCAGCGCCATCGACATGGCCTTGCGCTCCTGGTGGCCGAAGACGAGCCCGTATCCCCGCGTGAATTGCGGCGGCGCCCCGGCGCTGCCCATGAACTGGTTGACCATCTGCACTTCGGTCACTTCGATTTCGCCGATCTCGACGGCGAAGCCGAGTTCCTCCGGCACGACCTCCACCGCGACCGTCCCGTAGCGGATTTCCCCGGCGAAGGGGTGGTTGTTCGAGAAGCCGCGCTGGCTCGAATAGCCGAGCGCCAGCAGGAAGCCCTCGTCGCCGCGCGCCAGTGTCTGGAGCCGCGCGTCGCGCCCGGCGGGGAACCTGAGCGGCTCCCGGGTGATGTCCGTCGGCGGCGCCCCGGCGGCGTCCGGGGCGGCTTCCTCCTCGATCAGGCCCTCATGGCCCAGCAGGTCCGCGACGCGGGGCATCGGCTCCCCGGCCGGCACATCCGCCCTTTCTACCGGGGCCGCGGCCTTGCCGCCGGACCCGCCTTCGCCGGCGAGCCGGAAATCCAGCAGGCGGTGGGTGTAGTCATAGGTCGGGCCGAGAACCTGGCCGCCCGGAATGTCCTTGAAGGTCGCGGAAATCCGCCGGCGGATCGCCATGCGGGCGGTATCGACGGGCTCGCTGTTGCCGAGGCGCGGCAGGGTCGTGCGATAGGCGCGCAGCAGGAAGACGGCTTCGATCAGGTCTCCCTGCGCCTGCTTGATCGCAAGCGCCGCAAGCTCCCGGTCGTAAAGCGAGCCCTCGGCCATCACCCGGTCCACGGCGAGCCCGAGCTGCTCCGCTATCTGCCGGGTGGAGACCTCCGGCACGGACGGGTCGCCGCGCCGGGCCTCTTCCAGCAGACGGTGGGACGCCTCTATGGCCTTCTCGCCGCCCTTGACCGCGACATACATCTCAGAACCTCACCTCGGTGGAGCGCGGCACGGCCGCGAGGCTTGCGCCCGATGCGAACACGAGGTCCACACCCTGCGGAAACAGCGCCTCCATCTCCCGGCGCCGCGTCCAGAAGCTCCCGGCAATGCCGGCCGCGCGAAACTCCCGGCAGTCCTCGATTCCCGGGCCGCGCAGCGTGACCGCCTCGCCCGCTTCCAGGGACGGGACCTGGAGGATGACGGTCGCGCTCTCGTCCGGATAGGCCTCCGAGCCGAGCGGGAAGGCGTCGAGGGCCGGCATTTCAGCCGGGGCGGCCATGACGGCGAAGCGCGCGGCGTCCGTCTCCTCCACAAGCGGGCAGCCGCAATGGAAGCGGAGCCAGGCCCGCACCTCCTCGCAATCCGCCGCCGCGTCCAGCCAGACCGGCGTCTCGAAATCCAGCAGGGTCAGGCAGAGGGCGGCGGTCGCACGGTCCAGCGGCGCGGGCGGGGCCAGATCGACCGCGACATCCCGCACCGTGCCCGGCTCCGACATTGCCGCGAGCACGCGGCGGAACACCTGCTGGCTGTCCGGCACCGGGTCGCGGAGGCCGGGCCGGAGCGCCGATCCGTTGCTCATGGCGGCCACCGGGTTCAATCCTCCCCCCGGGCCATGGTGAAGAACTCGACCCGCGAACTGGCGGCATTCGCGCGGTCCTCCTCCCGCCGGGCGCGCTCGGCCGATTCCAGCGGGGCGATGACCGTTTCCTCCAGCCCGTCGCGTCGCGCCGGCTGCTGGAGCAGGGCGTCGAAGGCCGCCGCGAGCTCGGCATGGCGGGCGCTGCGCCCCGCGACCCAGGCGATGCCGACCGTGCCGCCCTCCAGCTGCACGGCGCAGCGCGTGGCGCTCATCTCGCCCATGTTGAAGGGGTTCCCCGTGCCGCCCATGCGCCCGCGCACCATGACGAGGCCGGTCTCCGGCGGTCGCAGGACCCGGTATTCGGGCGGTTCGGCCAGACCGGCCCAGGCGGCTTCGAGCGCGCCGTCTTCCGCCCTGGCGAGAACGCCCATCCATCGCTGCCGCGCCGCAATCTGCGGGTCCGAGCCCGTCGAGGTCGGCATGGTTCCTGCCGCTCCAGCTTTCCCGGCGCTCACAAGAGCAAAGCCCGGTGACGCTTCCGAGACCCGGTTAGCCGGGCGCTTCCCCTCTTGTCAAGGCGAGGCGGCGTTCTCCCTCCCGGACCTGCCGGGCAGGGACCCGGGACAGCGTGAGGACCTGTCGAGGGTGTCACGGGATGTCATGTTTTGTCATGCACGCCGGCAGGACCCTGTGGGATATGTCATGAAATGTCATGATCTGCATGCGCCGGGCGCATATGCTGTGTCCTGTTCGGGCATGCGCTCCGGGTATTCCATCCGGTTTCTCCGATCCCTCGTCTTCGGCATGGGCTTATCCTCTCGATCCGTCTTCGTTCCGTTCCTCCCACCGCCCGGTTGCCGGAGCGGCGGGACCCTGATTCGCGCGTATCCTGCGCGGGCGCCCGCGCGCGTGCCGGCGCGCGTATCGCGGCGGCGCGGTTCGCGCACCTGATTGCGCGCGCGAGGCAGAGGACGCACTCCTCCCGTCCGTTTCTCAGGGGTTTTTTCGCGCCGGCGCGGCACAGGAGAAGAAACGGCCCCGCGCGGATACCGCTCCCTTCCTCCAGCCCTATATTGGCTCAGGTTTCTCTGAGATCAAGCTTTAATTCAGAATTATTTCATATCAATCGAACGAAAGAGAGCTATGGCTGCCTGCCTAGCCTTTGCGCCCTTCCGTGGTCACGACGCCACGTAGCCGCCATCGACATTGTAAGTGGCGCCGGTGACGTAGCTGGAGCGGTCGGAGCAGAGCCAGCAGACCATCTCGGCGATCTCCTGCGCCTCGCCCATGCGGCGCGCCGGCACGCGGTTCATCAGCTCGTTGCCGCGCCGGGCCCGCGCCATGCGCGTCATGTCGGTCGTGATATAGCCGGGGCAGACGGCGTTCACGCGGATGCTGTCGGCGGCGTATTCGATGCCGGCGGTGCGCGTGAGGCCCGAGACGGCGTGCTTGGCCGCGACATAGCCGCAGCCGCCCGGCAGGCCGAGCAGGCCGGCGACCGACGAGGTGTTGACGATCGTCCCGCCGCCCCCGTCCGCCTTCATCCGCTCGATCTCGCCCTTCATGCAGAGCCACACGCCCTTGAGGTCGACCGCGATCATCCGGTCGAAGCCTTCCTCGGTCCATTCGTGGGTGCGCCGGGCGTAATGGTCGATGTTCGCCGGGCCGATGCCTGCATTGTTGAAGGCGCAGTCGATCCGCCCGAAGGCTTCGACCGCCGCATCCAGCATCGCCTCGACCTGCTCCGCTTCCACCACTTCCACGGCAAGCGCAACGGCCTCGCCGCCGGCCTCGCGGATCATGGCGGCGGTCTCCTCCGCCCCTTCGAGGTTGAGGTCCGCGGCCGCCACCCGCGCCCCTTCCTGCGCAAACAGCAGCGCCGTCGCGCGCCCGATGCCGTTGCCGCCCCCGGTAATGAGCGCCGCCTTGCCGTCCAGCATTCCGGCCATGTCCCTGTTTCCCCCGTTCCGCCCGTCAGGACGCCATGTAGCCGCCATCGACATTGTAGGTGGCCCCGGTGACGAAGCCGGAGCGGTCCGAGCAGAGCCAGCAGACCATCTCCGCGATCTCCCGCGCCTCGCCCATGCGCCGCGCCGGCACCAGGGCCATGAGCTCGTTGCCGCGCCGGGACATGACCTCGCGGGTCATGTCGGTGGCGATGAAGCCGGGGCAGACGGCGTTCACGCGGATATTGTCGGTGGCGTATTCGATGCCGGCCGTGCGCGTGAGCCCGGAGACGCCGTGCTTGGCCGCGACATAGCCCGACGAGGTCGGCAGGCCGGCGAGGCCCGCGATGGAGGAGGTGTTGACGATGGCCCCGCCGCCCGTCTTCAGCATGCGTGCGATCTCGCTCTTCATGCACAGCCACACGCCCTTGAGGTTGACCTCGATCATGCGGTCGAAGCCTTCCTCCGACCAGCTATGGGTCCGTTTGGCGTTGTTGCCGACATTGATCGGCGCGATGCCGGCATTGTTGAACGCGCAGTCGATCCGCCCGAACGCCTCGACGGTGGCGTCCACCATCGCCTCGACCTGTCCGGCGTCCGACACCTCGACGGAGAGCGCAACCGCCTCGCCGCCCGCCTCGCGGATCATGGCCGCGGTCTCCTCCGCCCCTTCGAGGTTGAGGTCGGCCGCGGCCACCCGCGCGCCCTCCCCGGCGAAGAGCAGCGCGGTCGCGCGCCCGATGCCGTTCGCGCCCCCGGTAATCAGCGCTGCCTTGCCCGCCAGCATTCCCGCCATGTCCCGTATCCCCCTTCCGCCCGTTTCAAGACCAGCATAGCGCGCCGCGCCATGCGTCACGATAGGTCATGTTCGGCGCGTCCGTCTCAGCTTTCCCGGGCGTCAGTTGCCGGCTGCTTCGTTTCATCGTATATCGAGATGCGATATATTCAGGAGCATGATCCGGAGTTTCCGCTGCAAGGAGACCGAACAACTCGCCAGGGGTTTCCGGGTGCGCCGGTTCGTGGCCATCGAACGGGTGGCCCGGCGCAAGCTCGCGCAATTGGACGCGGCAGCGACGCTGGAATTCCTGCGCGTCCCGCCCGGGAATCGCCTCGAGGCATTGCGGGGCGACCGCGCCGGTCAACACAGCATCCGGATCAACGACCGGTGGAGGCTCTGCTTCCGCTTCCTGGACGGAGACGCCCATGACGCCGAGATCGTCGATTATCACTGAGGCGGCGCGAGGAGAGATCGCATGACGACACGACTGGAGCCAGTGCATCCCGGCGAGGTGCTGAAGCACGACTTCATGGAGCCGTTCGCGTTGTCCTCGACGGCGCTTGCCAAAGCGATCGGCGTGACGCCGGCGCGTATTAACGAGATCGTGCGCGGACGGCGGGGCATTACGGCCCCGACGGCCCTGCGGCTGGCCCGGTATTTCGGCACCGACGCCCGGAGCTGGATGAATTTGCAGCTGCGCTATGAACTCGAACGCGCGGAAAGAAACGAGGCCGAGGCCCTGCACATCATCCAGCCCCGCGATGCCGCATAGAGTGGCGAATCCTGCCTCTCACGGCTCGCGCAGCGCCGGGGCGGCGGGCTGGCCGAGCAGGCGCCATGTGCCGAGGAAGCCGAACAGCGCCGTCACCGCGACGGCGGCCAGCGCCGTGCCCGCCGCCGTCGCCACGGGCGCGGTCCAGGCGATGTCCATGACCCTCTCCAGCAGCACATAGCCTGCGGCGAGGCCGAGCAGGCAGCCGAGCAGCGCCGCCACCCCGCCGAGCATGACGAATTCCAGCATGTAGCTGCGCACGAGGTCGGCCCGCGTGGCGCCGAGCACCTTGAAGACCACCGCGTCGCGCTGGCGGCGACGGCGCCCGGCGGCGATGGCGCCCGCCAGCACGGCGAGGCCGGCCGCCAGCCCGACCGCGGCGACGAGGCGGATCGCGACGCCCATTTGCGCCACCAGCTCCGTCACCAGCTGGAGCGCATCCTTCACCCGGATCGCCGAGACATTGGGCAGCGCGGTGGCCATCGCGGCAGTCAGGCCGACCTCGGCCTCCGCCGGCGCGCGCACGGTGGCGATATAGGTCTGCGGCGCGCGCTCCAGCGCGCCCGGCGCGAAGATGGTGGTGAACTGCATCCTGAGCGTCCGCCAGGCGATGCGGCGCAGATTGGCGACCTCCGCCTCGATGGTGCGGCCCAGTATGTTGAAGGCGATCCGGTCCCCCGGCTCCAGCCCGAAAGCCTGGGCCAGATTGGCGTCGAAGGAGACGAGCGGCGGCCCCCGGTAATCGGCCGGCCACCAGTTTCCGGCCACGATCTCCGTTCCCTCCGGCTGTTTTGCGGACCAGGTGAGGCCGCGCTCGCCGCGGATCGCCCAGCGCGCGTCTTCGGGCACCTGCGCCTCCGCCGCCGGCACGCCGTCGATCGAGGCGATGCGGGCGCGCAGATGCGGCGTGCGCCGGTCCAGCACGGCGCCCGGCGTCTTGGCGATGACGGCGTCGAAGCGCGCCGCCTGGCCCGGCTGGATGTCGATGAAGAAATGGGTCGGCGCATCGGCCGGGATCTCTTCGCTCAACTGGCGGGACAGCCCCTCCTCGACCGAGGCGACGGCGACCAGCACGGTCACGCCGAAACCGAGCGATAGCAACAGCCCGCCGGTCTCGCCGCCCGGCCGCGCGAGCGCCGCCAGCGCCCGGCGGAGCGCCCCCGGCCCGGCGCTCTTCAGGCGGCGCGCAAGCCGCACGGTTGCCGTCGCAGCCGCGAAGAAAATGCCGTAGGCCGCGAGCGTGCCGGCGACGAACCAGAGCGCCAGCGCCCGGTCCGGCGCCGTCGCGACCGCCAGCGCGGCAAGCAGCGCCGCCAGCGTTGCGGAGGCGAGCACGGCGGCAGGGCCGGCCCGTTCGCCGCCCGCCGCCTCGACATCCCGGAAGAGCGCAACCGCGGGGCGGCGGGCGGCGGCGGCGAGCGGCGGCAGGGAGAAGACGGCGGAGGTGAGCGCCCCGAAGGCGGCCGCCAATACCAGCGGGCCCGGATAGACGCCGAGCGCCAGATCGACGGGCAGATAGGTTTCCAGCAGCCCGACGAACAGGTAGGGCGCGGCCGCGCCCAGGGCGAGGCCGACCGCGATGGCCAGCGCCGTCATCGCCGCGATCTGGAGGCCGAATGTGAGGCCGATCAGCCGGGGCGTTGCGCCGAGGCAGCCGAGCGTCGCGATCGCGGGCCGCCGGGAGGCCAGATGCGCGCGCACCGCATTGGCGACGCCGATGCCGCCGATGATCGACGCCGCGAGCCCGACCAGCGTCATGAACAGCGTGAGCCGCCGGATGGTCTGCCGGAGGCCGGGGGCGGCCGAGCCGATGCCCGTCACCCGCCAGCCCCGGTCGGCATATTCGCGCGCGAGGCGGCGGTGCTCCGCGATCGTGCGGCCGGGCTCGTCCAGCGCGATGCGGTATTTGTAGCGGATCAGGCTTCCGGGCTGCACGAGGCCGGTCCGCCGGAGCCCCTCCATGTCGAGCATGAAGCGCGGCCCGAAGGAGAAGAGGCCGACGGCGCGGTCCGGCTCGCGCTCCAGGGTCGCGCGGACGGCGAAGGACCCGTCGCCCACCTCTATCCGGTCGCCGACGGCGAGGCCAAGGCGCTCCAGCAGGACCGCCTCGACGACGGCGCCGCCGTCGGCGAGCGCATCCGCCAGCGCCATGCCGCCGGAAAGGCGCAGAGCGCCCGCGAGCGGATAGGCGCCGTCCACCGCCTTGAGCTCGACCAGGGCCGCGCCGCCGCCGGCGCGCGCCATGGCCCGCATCTCGACCACTTCCGAGACGCGCCCGAGGGAGGCGAAGTCGCTTCGCGCAACGGCGTCCGCCGGCACATAGGTGGTGCGGACGGCGAGGTCGCCGCCATGCAGCGCGCGCGCGTCGCGGGCAATGCCGGTCTGCACCGCCATGCTGACGGAGTGGACCGCCGCAATCGCCGCGACGCCGATGGCGATGCAGAGGAGAAAGATGCGGAAGCCGGCGAGCCCGCCGCGCATTTCGCGCCGCGCCAGCCGCCAGGCGAGCGCGAGGTCAGCCATCGGGGACGATGCGCCCGTCCTCGATCCGCACCTGGCGCGCGCAACGCGCCGCAAGGTCCGCATCGTGCGTCACGAGGACGAGCGTAGTGCCGCCGTCCGCCGCGAGACCGAACAGCGCGTCGAGCGCGCGGCGGCCGGTCTCGCCGTCGAGATTGCCGGTCGGCTCGTCGGCGAAGATCGCGGCCGGGGCCGGCCCGAAGGCGCGCGCGATGGCGACCCGCTGCTGCTCGCCGCCGGACAGCTGCCCCGGATAGTGGCCGGTGCGGGCGCCGAGGCCGACCGCCTCCAGGCAGGCGCGCGCCCGCTCAAGCGCATCGCGCCGCCCGGCAAGCTCCAGCGGCACCGCGACATTCTCCAGCGCCGTCATGGTCGCCATCAGGTGGAAGGACTGGAAGACGATGCCGACCTTCTCGCGCCGCAGCATGGCGAGCTCGTCCTCGGTCATGGCGCCGAGGTCGCGGCCGGCGACCGCCACCCGGCCTTCGGTCGCGCGCTCCAGCCCGGCGGCCACCAGCAGGGTCGAGGTCTTGCCGGACCCGGACGGGCCCACCACGGCGACCGATTCACCGGACGCCACCGCAAGGTCGATGCCGCGGAGCACATTGACCGGACCGGCGGCGCTCACCAATGTCAGGTGGACATCCTCCAGTTCCACCGCCCAGTCAGAGCCTGCCATGCGCGCGCGTTCCCTTTTCCGGCCGGTCCTCCCCGGCGCATATGGCCCGGCAGCGGTCCCGTTCAATGCGCCGGATGCCGCAGCGGCCGGACGGAAAGGATGGAAAAGCTCTTTCCATCTTCTGAAACGATGGAAAAATTTCGCTGTAATTTTTCATTTGGCGGTCGCCTGCGGGCTTGCCGCATCGAACGCCGCCGCCGCCGAGGCGCGGCTGCTGATGCTGGGGGATTCGATCACGGCAGGCTTCGGGCTGGCGCCGGAAGAGGGGCTGGTGGCGCAGCTGCGCGAGCGGCTCAGGGCGGAGGGCATCGACGCGGCGGTGCTTGACGGCGGCGTCTCCGGCGACACGGCGGCGGGCGGGCTCGCGCGCCTCGACTGGATGCTCGGCGACCGGCCGAGCCATGCCGTGGTGGCGCTCGGCGGCAACGATGCGCTGCGCGGGCTCGACCCGGCGGAGACCGAAGCCGCGCTCGCCGCCATCCTCGACCGTCTGGCGGCCGAGGGCATTCCGGTCCTGCTCGCCGGCATGAAGGCGCCGCGCAATCTGGGCCGCGCCTATGCGGACGCCTTCGACAGCCTCTATCCCCGGCTCGCCGCGCGCCACGATGTGGTCTTCTATCCCTTCCTTCTGGAGGGCGTGGCGGCCGACCCGGCGCTCAACCAGCCGGACGGAATCCATCCCAATGCCAAAGGCGCCGCCGCAGTCGCCGCCCGCCTCAAGCCTTACGTCGTGCGCTTGCTCGCGCTATCCTCGACGCGGCCCGGCGCCAGCGGCCGGGAGTAAGGCGGACAGCATGAGCGGCGCGGAAGAAGAGAGGCCGGCGGCCATAGCGGCAGGGTTCGGCGAGGGCGGCGACTGGCAGGCGGCGCTCGGCCCCGTCCGGGCGGCGCTGGCGGAAGGCGCCGCCGGGGCGAATACCGGCATCGTGTATGTGAGCGACAGCATCGCCGACCGTCTGCCCGAGGTCGTCGAGACGCTCAAGGAAGACACCGGGATCATCGACTGGGCGGGCACGATCGGCATGGGCGTTTGCGGCACGGGGCGCGCCGCGTTCGGCCGGCCCGCAATCGCCGCGGCCGCCTTCGGCTTCCCGGACGACGCCGTGCGCCTCGTGCCCGGCATCAGGGAGGACACGGCCGAAGCGGGCGCGGGCCTCGCCGGCTGGGCCGCGGGACAGGCGCGCGCGACGGCGCTGCTCCATGCCGACCCGCGCAACGGGAACATGGGCGAAATCGTGGCGGAGCTTGCCGAGACGCTCGGCGCGTTCACCGTCGGCGGCATCGCGTCCGCCGAAGGACCGACATCCCAGCTTGCCGGCGCCGTCGAGGAGGGGGTGGTTTCGGGCCTGGTCTTCGGCGAGGCCGTCGGCGTCGTCTCGGGGCTCAGCCAGGGCTGCGCGCCCATCGGCCCTGCGCGCACGGTCACGCGATCCCACAACAACCTCGTGCTGGAGATCGACGGCGAGCCCGCCTTCGACGTGCTTTGCAGCGATCTCGGCCTCGACTCCGTCGCCCGCATCCGGGAGGTGGCGCACTGGCTGCACGCGGCGCGGCCGGTGCCCGGCTCTTCCGAGGCCGACTATCTCGTCCGCAACATCATCGGGCTCGACGCGCAGGACGGCATCGTTGCGCTCGGCGCGCTGATCGACCCGGGCGAGCGCCTGTTCTTCGTGCGGCGCGACCCGGCGGCGGCGGAAGCGGACCTGCGCCGCATGCTGCAGGGCGTGAAGGCCCGCCTCTCGCGGCCGGCCCAGGGCGGCGTCTATGTCTCCTGCCTCGCGCGCGGCCCCCACATGTTCGGCACCGAGGACGGCGAGATGGAAATCGTCCGGGAGGAGATTGGCGACCTGCCGCTTGCCGGCTTCTTCGCCAATGGCGAGTTCTCGGGCGGGCGGATCTACGGCTATACGGGCGTCCTCACGCTGTTCGAGTAACCGGGCCGGGTTTGCGCCTCTTCGCCGCGATACTCCTGCCGGAGGATGTCCGGAGCGCGCTTGCCGGGCTCGCCGGCGGGCTGCCCGGCGCGCGCTGGTCGCCGGAGGAGAACTACCATCTGACGCTGCGCTTCATCGGCGAGGTCGATCGGGGCTTCGCCGAGGAGCTGGCGGATGCGCTCAGCCATGTCGGCGGCGGGGAATTCGAGCTCGCCATCGAGGCGCTGGGCAGTTTCGGCGGCGCGCGGCCGCGGGCGGTCTGGGCGGGCATCGCCGGCTCGGCGCCGCTGACGGCGCTCAGGCGCCGCGTCGAGTCGGCGCTCGTCCGTGCCGGCCTCCCCCCGGAAGAGCGCAAGTTCACGCCGCATGTCACCCTCGCCCGCACGGCCGGCGCGCGTCCGGCCGCTGTCGCAGCCTGGCTGGAGGACCGGGGCGCAGTCCGCCTGCCGGCCTTTCCGGTGCGGGGTTTCTCGCTTCTGTCGAGCCGGCTCGGCGGCGAGGCCCCGGTCTATCGCGAGGAGGTCCGCTACCCCTTCGGCGGCGAGGCCTTCGCGCCGTGAGCGCGCGCCTTTCGGCGCTGCTGGCGGAGGTGCGCGCCTGCACCCATTGCGCCGCGCACCTGCCGCTCGGACCCCGGCCGGTGCTGCGCGCCGAAGCGACCGCGCGGCTGATGATCGTCGGCCAGGCGCCCGGCACGAAGGTTCATGCCAGCGGCGTGCCCTGGGACGATCCCAGCGGCAGGCGGCTGCGCGCCTGGCTCGGCCTCGCGCCCGAGGACTTCTACGATGCAAGCCGGGTGGCCATCCTCCCGATGGGCTTCTGCTATCCGGGCCGGCTGCCGCGCGGCGGCGACGCCCCGCCCCGCCCGGAATGCGCGCCGCTCTGGCATCCGCGCCTGCGCGCCGAGCTCCCGGCGGTGGAACTCACCGTGCTGGCCGGCGCCTACGCCCAGGCCCGCTATCTCGGAAAGCGGCGCAGGCGGACGCTCGGCGAGACCGTGGCTGCCTGGCGGAGCTACCTGCCCGACTTCCTGCCGACGCCGCATCCGAGCTGGCGGGTGAACAACTGGCTGAAACTGAACCCCTGGTTCGAGGCGGAGGTGGTGCCCGAATTGCAGGCGCGGGTCGCGGCGCTCACTTCGCCGTCCAGCCCCCGTCCACCAGCAGGCTCGTCCCGGTAATCAGCGAGGACGCCGGCGAGGCGAGGAAGGCCACGGCGGCGGCCACCTCCGCGACTTCGCCGAGCCGCCCGAGCGGGATGCTGCCCAGCACGAATTCGCGGAACTCCCTGTTCTGGAGGAAAGGCCCGGCGAGCGGCGTCTCGACGAAGGTGGGACCCACCGTGTTCGCCCGGATGCGGTGGGGCGCAAGCTCGATGGCCATCGCCTTGGTCATGCCTTCGAGCGCGTGCTTGGTCGCGCAATAGACGGTGCGCTCGGGCCCGCCGACATGCCCCATCTGAGACGACATGTTGACGATCGAGCCGCCTTCGCCGCCCTCCGCCATGCGCTGCGCGGCGGCCTGGGCCACGATGAACGCCGCCTTGACATTGAGCGCCAGCATGGCGTCGAGCACCGGTTCCTCGACGTCGAAAAAATGCTGGGGCCGATTCCAGCCGGCATTGTTGACGAGCACATCCACGCGCGGAAGCTCCGAGAATACCCGCCGCACCGCATCGCTGTCGGTGACGTCCAGCACTGCGGCCTCGGCGCTGCCGCCATCCGCCCTTATTTCCGCCGCCAGGTCTTCCAGTTCGCCGGCCGAGCGCGCCGCCGCCACGACATGCGCGCCCAGCTCCGCAAGCGCCAGCGCGCAGCCGCGGCCGAGGCCGCGTCCCGCGCCGGTGACGACGGCGGTCCTGCCGTCGAGCCTCAGGGAGTCCGCAAAGCCCATCTCAGTCTCCGTCGAGAATCGCGACGGCCCGCGTCCAGCCGGCCGAGCCGCGATGCACCTTGACCGGGAAGCAGGCGACCTGGAAGCCCTCCGCCGGCAGGGATTCGAGGTTGCTGAGCTTCTCCAGGTGGCAATAGCCGATCTCGCGCCCGGCGCGGTGGCCTTCCCAGATCAGGCCGGCATCGCCCGTCTCCTGCACCCGTTCCCTGGTCCATGAGAAGGGCGCGTCCCAGCTCCAGCCGTCGGTGCCGGTGACGCGCACGCCCCGCTCCAGCAGCCAGAGCGTCGCGGCCTTGCCCATGCCGCAGCCGGCATGGATGAAGTCCTCCTCGCCATAGCGCGCGCCCGCGCGGGTGTTCACCAGCACGATCTCCAGCGGCTGCAGCGCATGGCCGATGCGGCCCAGCTCCGCCTCGACATCCTCCGGCTGCACCACATAGCCGTCCTCGAAATGGCGGAAATCCAGCTTGACGCCCGGCTGGAAACACCATTCCAGCGGCACCTCGTCGATCCGCCAGGAGGGCTCGCCGCCTTCCTTCAGCGCGTGGTTCATCGTCGAGAAGAAATGCCAGGGCGCGTCCAGATGGGTTCCGTTATGGGTGGAGATGCGGACCTTCTCGACGGCGGCGTATTCGCCGTCCGGCAGCGCGTCCACGCCGACGCCGAAATACCCGGCCATGGCGGGCGCGGTGTCGTGGTGATCGAGATAGTCGATCTCGGGCAGCATATGCGGCGGGTCGCTCGCAATACCGGCCTTCAACGCAACCGAAATATCGACGATGCGACGGCTCATGCCCACCCTCCGCTTGCCGGGGCGCAGCCGCGCAACCCTCGGGAAAACCTCAAGGATCAAACCCGCTCCGCCCGGGCGGGTCAATACGGGCCGCCGGACGGCGGCTGCCGCCCTATGCCGGGCCCCGCTCCCGTAAACGCTCCAGGTCTTCGGCGAAGGCGGCCAGCACTTGTTCGTAGACGGGGCGCTTGAAGGCGACGATGCTCGCCAGCAGTTCCGAAGTCGAGACCCACCGCCAGGCGTCGAATTCCGGCGGGTTGTGCCGGAAGAGGTCGATATCGGCGTCGGTTCCGGTAAAGCGCATCAGCACCCATTTCTGGGCCTGCCCCCTGTAGCGCCCGCCCCAGAGGCGCCGGGCCAGGTTTCCCGGCAGCTCGTAGGTGAGCCAGCCGGGGGTTTCCGCGACCGCCTCGGCCTTGTCGGTCCCGGCCTCCTCGACGAGCTCGCGCGCGGCCGCGGCGCGGACCGTCTCGCCCCTGTCGATCCCCCCCTGGGGCATCTGCCAGGCGTCCGGCGTGTCGCGGCGCCGGCCGACGAACACCTCGCCGGCCGGGTTCACCAGCACGATCCCGACATTGGCCCGGTAGCCCGCAGGGGGACGAACGCTCACCGATTTTGCGTGCCCCCGCCTAGTGGGAGGCGGCGCTGTTGTAGAAGGACAGCGCCTGCAGAAGGTCGAGCGCGCGCGTCAACTGGTAGTCGGAACGCTCGGCCGGCTCCTTTTCGTCCCCGGCCTCGGGCGTCTCGACCTTGTCGAGGGCGCCGCGCAGATCCGCCTCGCGAACCCGGCGCCGGCCCTCCACCGGCGACAGCACCGCCTGCTCGACCTCGATGTCGGGCTCGATGCCCTTGCCCTGTATCGATGCCCCGGACGGCGTGTAATAGCGCGCCGTCGTCAGTTTCAGCGCGCCATGGCCCGTAATCGGGATCATGGACTGCACCGAGCCCTTGCCGAACGAGCCCGTGCCCATGACGATCGCGCGGCGGTGGTCGCGGAGCGCGCCGGCCACGATCTCGGATGCCGAGGCCGAACCCTCATTGATGAGCACCACCAGCGGCAGGCCGCCCGCAATGTCGCCCGGCTTTGCGTTGAAGCGCTGGGCGGAATCCTCGTCCCGGCCCCGCGTGGAGACGATCTCGCCCTGCTCCAGAAACGCATCGGAAACCGAAATCGCCTGCTCCAGCAGCCCGCCCGGATTGTTGCGCAGGTCCACCACATAGCCCTTCAGCCCGTCGCCGATCTCCTCCTTCAGGCGCGAAACGGCGTTTTTCAGGCCCGTCAGCGTATTGCCGTTGAAGGAGGTGATGCGGACATAGCCGACATCGCCCTCGGCCCGGCGGCGGACGGACTGGATGCGGATCACGGCCCGCACGATGGTGACGTCGAAAGGCGCCTCGCCCGCGCGCCGGACGGTGACGGTAATCGGCGAATCGACCGGCCCGCGCATCTTGTCCACCGCCTGGCCGAGCGTGAGGCCCAGAACCACCTCGTCGTCGATATGGGTAATCAGGTCTCCCGGCTTGAGGCCGGCGCGGAAGGCCGGCGTGTCATCGATGGGGGAGACCACCTTGACCAGGCCGTTTTCCATCGTGACCTCGATTCCGAGCCCGCCGAATTCGCCTTTCGACTGGACCTGCATTTCCTTGAAGCTGCGCGGCGACAGATAGGCCGAGTGCGGATCCAGGGAGGAGAGCATGCCGTTTATGGCCGCCTCGATCAGCGCCTCGACCTCGGGCTCCGCCACATGGTCCGCCCGGATGCGCTCCAGCACGGTGCCGAACAGCGATATCTGGTCGTAATTGTCGTCGTCCTCAGCGGCAGCCGAACCGGCGAAGGCCGCCAGGGCAAGGATGGCCAGAAAGCGAATGACCATAACGGTTACCTGTCCTTTCCCGGCCTGCCGGAAGGGCTTCCGGCAGGCCCGAAGCGCGCGGGCGATGCCCATCGTCCGGCAGCCTATTCAATTGGCGCCGGCGCGAAAGCCCCGCGTCTGCCCGCCCCTGTGGTAGGGATGGTCGGCGAGGATCGTCTCCGCCCGGTAGAGCTGCTCGGCCAACATAGCGCGGACGAGGAGATGGGGCCATGTCATGCGCCCGAGCGAGAGGCGGAAATCGGCCTTCTCCAGAACGTCGGCGCCATGTCCGTCGGCGCCGCCGATCAGGAACGCGCAATCGCGCTGCCCGCTGTCGCGCCAGCTCGCAAGGCGCCGGGCGAGACCCTCGCTGGAGAGCATCTCGCCCCCCTCGTCCAGCACCGCGACCGCGGCGCCTGCCGGCACGGCGGCGAGCAGCCGTTCGCCCTCGCGGCGCGCGCGCGCCGGCCCGGCCGGAACCTCGATTTCCGTGACCGAAAGCGGCGCCCGCAACCGCTTGCGATAACGCTCGAACAGCGCCGCCGCCGGGTCGCCGCGCATCCGGCCGACCGCGACCACGGCGAAGCGCATCTAGACGCGCTCCTGCGGCAGCGAACCCCACATCTTCTCAAGACGGTAGAAGTCGCGGACCTCCGGGCGGAACAGGTGGACGATGACATCGCCGCCGTCGATGAGCACCCAGTCCCCCTGGGCTGCGCCTTCGACCGGCGGAACCGCCGGCAATATCGGCTTCAGCGCCTCGACCAGCTTTTCGGCGATCGCCTGGACATGGCGCTGCGAGCCGCCGGAGGCGACGACCATGCCGTCGCAGACGGCCGTCTTGCCGCGCATGTCGATCTCCACCACGTCGAGCGCCTTCATTTCGTCCAGCACCGCGCGCACGGCCCCCATGAGGTCGGGGTTGCCGGGTGATGCGGGCGCGGTCGCCATGAATGTCTGCATCGACGAACGGAGACTCCTTATCGCCGTTGCGGAAGCCGGGTGGCGGCGGACCGGCAGGTAGCACCACAAAGGGGGCTTGCCGCCGGCCAGAAGCGCGGACCGTTCCGGGCGCAGCCGCGCCCTTGCGAACCGCAGCGCCGCTTTGCCGGAAGCCGCGTTCGCATGATAGGGCGCGCGCGCGAAAACGGCAATCGGGACCTCGCGGAACAGCTGCTGCCAGCCCCGCCAGCGGGGCAGTTGCCGGAGGTTGTCGGCCCCCATCAGCCAGACGAAGTCAGCCGCCGGGAACCGTTGCTTCAACGCCTGGACGGTGTCGATCGTATAACGGGTACCGAGGCCGGTCTCGAGCGAGGACACGGCGATGCGCGGATGGTCGGCGACAGCGGCGGCGACCGCCTCGCGATCCGCCAGCGGCGCCATGCCGTCCTCCTCCTTGAGCGGGTTCTGCGGCGACACCAGCCACCACACCCGGTCGAGGCGGAGCCGCTTCAGCGCTTCGAGCGAGATATGCCGGTGGCCGGCATGGGCGGGGTTGAAGGATCCGCCGAGAAGGCCGATGCGCCCCGCCGCCGGCGTAATGCGGACGCGCGCCGCCGCCGGCGCAGCGCGGACACGCGCCGGCTGCACCGGTCAGGGCCTCACCGTGCCGTCGCCCCGCACCACATATTTGTAACTCGTCAATTGCTCGGCCCCGACCGGGCCGCGGGCGTGGAACTTGTCGGTCGAGATGCCGATCTCCGCCCCGAAGCCGAACTCGCCGCCGTCGGCGAACTGCGTGGAGGCGTTGTGCAGCACGATGGCGCTGTCCACATGGGCGAGGAAATGCTCGGCGGCGGCCTCGTCCTCGGTCAGGATCGTATCGGTATGCTGCGAGCCGTAACGCCGGATGTGGCTGACCGCGCCCTCCACGCCGTCCACCACCCGGGCCGAGATCACGGCGTCCAGATACTCCGTGTTCCAGTCCTCCTCGCCGGCGGGCACGGCCCGGCCGTCCATCGCGCAGACTTCCGTGTCGCCGCGCACCTCGCAGCCGGCCGCGATCAGGTCGTCGAGGATCGCCGGCATGTGGCTTTCGGCCACCGCGCGGTCGAACAGGATGGTTTCCGCCGCGCCGCAAATGCCGGTGCGGCGCATCTTGGCGTTGATGGCGACGCGGCGCGCCTTTTCCAGGTCCGCCGCGCCGTCCACATAGACATGGCAGAGCCCTTCCAGATGGCCGATCACCGGGACCCGCGCCTCGTCCAGCACGCGCTGGATCAGCCCCTTGCCGCCGCGCGGCACCACGACATCGACCGCGCCGCGCATGGAAAGCATGGCGCCGACGGCCGCGCGGTCCCGCACCGGCACAAGCTGGATGCAGGCCTTCGGCAGGCCGGCCGCCTCCAGCCCCTCATGCAGGGCCCCGACGATGGCCATGCTCGAATGGAAGCTCTCCGATCCGCCGCGCAGGATCGCCGCATTGCCCGATTTCAGGCAGAGCCCGCCGGCATCCGCGGTCACATTGGGCCGGGATTCGTAGATGATCCCGACCACGCCGAGCGGCGTGCGCACGCGCTCGAAGCGCAGGCCGTTCGGCCGGGTCCAGGAGGCGGCCACGGACCCCACGGGATCGGGAAGGCCGGCGACCTCCTCCAGCCCGCGCGCGATCGCCTCGACCCGCGCCTCGTCGAGCCGGAGGCGGTCCACCATCGAGGCGCGCAGGTGGGCAGCGTCTTCCAGGTCGTGCGCATTCGCCTCCAGCAGGCGGGAGCAACCGTCCCGCACCGCCTCTGCCGCCGCCCGGAGCGCACGGTCCTTCACCTCGCCCGGCGTCACCGCCAGCCTGTCGGCTGCGGCCCGCGCCTGTCGGCCGAGCCCGGCCACGATCTCGATTGCGTCTTCGCTCATGTCACCACCAGGTCGTCGCGATGGATCATTTCGGTGCGGCCACGATACCCCAGGACGGCCTCGATGTCCGCGCTTCTGAGGCCGAGGATGCGCCGCGCCTCGTCGGCATCGTAGGCAATGAGGCCGCGCGCAAGCTCCCGTCCCTGCCTGTCCTCGACCGCAACCGCATCGCCGCGTTTGAAGGAGCCCTCAATGGCTGTGACGCCGGCAGGCAGCAGGCTGGTGCCGCGCCTGAGCGCAGCCGCCGCGCCGTCGTCCACGATCAGCCGGCCGGCCGTGTCGAGCGTCGCGCTTATCCATTGCTTGTAGGCCTTGCGCGGCGTGGCCCGGGGCCGAAACCAGGTGGCGCGGGCACCGTGGGCGAGGCGGCTGAGCGGGCGGTCGGCGCGGCCGTCGCAGATCGCCATCGCCGCGCCGGCGCCGAGCGCGATGCGCGCCGCGGCGAGCTTGGTCCTCATGCCGCCCTTGCCGTAATCGGAGCTCGTCAGCCCGGCCATCGCCTCGATCTCGTCCGTCACCTCATCGACATGCGCGATATGGGCCGCATCGGGATCGCGCGCGGGGTCGGCCGTGTAGAGCCCGTCGATATCGGAGAGCAGCACCAGCAGGTCCGCGCCCGCCATCTGGGCGACGCGCGCCGCCAGCCGGTCATTGTCGCCGAAGCGGATTTCTTCGGTCGTGACCGTGTCGTTTTCGTTGATGACCGGCACGGCGCCGTGGCGCAGCAGGGTCGCCACCGTGCTGCGGGCGTTCAGGTAGCTGCGCCGGTCCTCGGTGTCGGAGGGGGTCAGCAGCAATTGCGCTGCCGGCACATCGCGGCGGCCGAGCGCCTGCCGCCAGGCCTGGGCGAGGACGATCTGCCCCATGGCGGCGGCGGCCTGGCTTTCCTCCAGCCTGAGCCGCCCCCGCTTCAGCCCGAGCGCGCCGCGCCCGAGCGCAATCGCCCCGGAGGACACCGCCAGCACCTCCCGCCCTTCGCTGCGGAGCATCGCCATGTCGTCGGCCAGCCCGTCGAGCCAGGCCCGGCGCAGGCGCCGCCGGTCGTCCACCAGCAGCGCCGAGCCGATCTTGACGACGATCCGCCGGGCGCTCTTCAGGGCGTCCATGCGGCTTCCCCGCGCGGTTCGACCGTTGCCCGGCCTTCCCCGGCAGCCCGCGACAAACGGCGCAGCAGGGCCTTGAGGCCGGTTCCCGCAGCGCCGGAAATGCAAAAGACTTCGCGGCCCGAACGCCGCTCCAGCACCGCCGCCAGCCCGGCCGCGGCCGCTTCGTCCACCGCGTCGCATTTGTTGAGCGCGAGGAATTCCGGCTTGCCGCCGAGACCGCCGCCATAGGCCTCGAGTTCCCCGCGCACGGTCCGCCACGCCCCGAGCGGGTCCTCCCCCGTCGCATCCACCAGATGCAGGAGTGCGCTGCAGCGCTCGACATGGCCGAGGAAACGGTCGCCGAGCCCCGCGCCCCGGTGCGCGCCCTCGATCAGGCCCGGAATGTCCGCCATCGTGAAGACCTCGTCGCCCGCGCCGACGACGCCGAGCTGCGGCGCGAGCGTCGTGAAGGGGTAATCGGCGATCCTGGGGCGCGCGCGCGAGACCGCGGCAAGCAGGGTCGATTTGCCGGCATTGGGCAGGCCGACAAGGCCGATTTCGGCGATCAGCTTCAGCCGCAGCCAGATCCAGCGTTCCTCGCCGGGCCAGCCGGGCTCGGCCCGGCGCGGGGCCCGGTTGGTGGAGGTCTTGAAGCGCGCATTGCCGCGTCCCCCCGAACCGCCCCGGCAGAGCAGCACCCGTTCGCCCGGCTCCGTGAGGTCGGCAAGCAGCAGGCGGCGTTCCTCGTCGAAGATCTGCGTGCCGGGCGGCACGGAGAGCACCGTGCCTTCGCCGTCGCGGCCGGTGCGCCTGGCGCCTGCGCCGTGGCCGCCGCGTTCGGCCTTGAAATGCTGGCGGTAGCGGAAGTCGATCAGCGTGTTGAGGTCCGCCGCGCATTCGGCGAACACGTCGCCGCCGCGCCCGCCGTCGCCGCCGTCCGGCCCGCCGAAGGGCACGTATTTCTCGCGCCGGAAGCCGATGGCGCCGGGGCCGCCGTCGCCGCTCTTCAGATAGACCTTCGCCTCGTCCAGAAAGCGCATAGGCGCCGCTGTCCCGGCAGCATCACGCCTCGGGCAGCACCGAGACGTATTGGCGCCCGCCCGCGCGGCGACGGAATTGCACCCGGCCCTCCGCGGTGGCGAACAGCGTGTGGTCGCGCCCGAGGCCCACATTCTCTCCCGGATGGAAGCGCGTGCCGCGCTGGCGCACGATGATGTTGCCGGGGATGACGAGCTCGCCGCCATATTTCTTGACGCCGAGGCGCTGCCCCGGACTGTCGCGCCCGTTGCGGGAGCTGCCGCCTGCCTTCTTATGCGCCATCGCTCTCTCCGGAAGCCTCTGTGCCGTCCGCAATGCTGTCTATGCGGACCAGGGAATAATGCTGGCGGTGGCCGTTCTTGCGCCGCGAATTCTGGCGCCGGCGCTTCTTGAACACGATGATCTTGGCGCCCCGCGCCTGCTCCACCAGCGTGGCGGAGACGCTCGCGCCCTCGACCAGCGGCGCGCCGACCTTCGCGGCCCCGTCGCCGCCGAGCATCAGCACGTCCTCGAAGACGAGCCCGTCGCCGGCCTCTCCGGCCAGCCGCTCGACGCGGATGGTCTCCCCTTCGGCAACGCGATACTGCTTGCCGCCCGTGCGAATGACCGCGAACATGAGCCCCTGAACCTGCCCGAGAATCCACTGCGCCCGCTGCGCAAGGCCCGCCAACATACAGACGCCCGCGCCCCTGTCAACAAGGCCGGCGGCCTCGCGGGCGGGCCGGGGGCTGGCGCGCATCCCTGCTGCAGAAAGAGGTTGGCGGAGGGCGGGCCTCACTGTAAGAAGCCGCGCGACGACCCGTCAGCGGTGGGGTGCCGGAGTGGTTGAACGGGGCGGTCTCGAAAACCGTTGTACGCGCAAGCGTACCGTGGGTTCGAATCCCACCCCCACCGCCAGAGAGGGTCCGCTCATTGTGGCATTTTCCGTAGAACATATTGTAATAGTGCAACAAATTGCTCTCCTTAACTTGGCACAGTGATTTTGACGCCGCGCATGGTCCGGTGTCGTCTGGCGCGTGTGTCGACGCCGACAAATTCTGTAAAGCATTGATTTTATTATGATTCCGAAGGGCGAATGACGATAGCGGGCGACGCTCCGGAGGCTCGCATCGTTAGCCGAACAGGTCGGCATAGGTTCCGGTGCGCGTCGGCACCAGGGCGTCGTCCTCGATATGCCAGATGAGCAGCCAGTCAGGCTCGATATGGCATTCCCGGGACCGGGCCCGTTGGCCGCATAGCCGGTGAGCGCGGTAGCGCGGCTCCAGGCGTTCCCCGGCCAGCAGCCGGGCCACCCCAGAGCCTGTCGAGATGCTTGCAGCGCCTCCGGGCACGCCGGAGGTCCCGCTGTCGTGAGCAGGTGCATGCGTCAGCCATGCGCGGCCTTGAGGGCCTCCAGGCTCTCATATTCGGTGACGTCCTCGCCGTCATGGGCCTGCTGCAGGGCTTCTTCGATGCAATGGCGCCGAGCGTGCCGGACGGCTCAGATCGGGGGCCTTCATACCTACCCCTAGGCAGCTTGCGCTGACCGCCTTCATCTTTCAACTTGACCTAAGGTCGGCAATGAAGGAGGAACCGGAATGCCTCTGCTACACGACATCCAGGCAGCACTCCTCGACGACACAATCGGTGTTGGAACCACGCTCCTGAAACTTCGCTTTTTGGCGTCGAAGCTGGATGCAGACATTCTGGAGGAATGGGTGCGATATGAAACCGAAGGTTATCCGGATGACGTGCAAATTCCCGATTATCGAATAACATATCCCAGCTACACTGGCGATTACATGAATTCTGGAGTGCAGTTGCGCAACGTATCCATCCCAAGCTATTTGATCGATTCTGAGGCTGGTGAGCAGTGGGTGAGATACAAAATCCTTGCAGGACTACCCGTAATAGATGACCAGATAAGGAATCTCGACAAAGATGACAATTTCTCATTCGACTGTAGCAATCTGAAAATTCTTCTCCAAGGCAAATTTTACAAAAATATGACCCTTATCGAGACAAGGGGCTGTATCAGCAGATCAGCGCTCACACAAGTTCAACATACCGTAAGGGCCAAGGCCCTTGATTTTTCCTTGAAAATAGAAAAGCAGGTTCCAGCAGCCGCTGAAATTGTAGTTGGGCAAGAGAGTGGTGCAATAACCTCAATTGAACAGGAAGCCATTAATAATTTAACGCAGAATATTTTCTATGGAGATGTGGAAAATGTCAATATTCAATCCACATCTACGGCAAATTTTTGTGTTACCAAAGGAGATACATTGTCTCTGACTAAAGCTCTTGAGTCGGCTGGCTTTTCCCCCGGAGATGCAAAGGCATTTGCGGGAATTATGGCTAGGGAGAAACCACAGGATAAAGAAATTCCATTAGGCACGCATGCTCAAGAGTGGCTGAAGAACAAGGCGAAAGCGGTCGCCTCAGAAGCATGGGATCTTGGGAAGTCTGTTGCAAAGTCCGCAATCATTGAGATAGCGAAACGATACTATGGGCTGACGTGAAGAGTGCACATAGCGAGACACAACGCAGACATGTACCATCTTGGCCTTCTGAGTGGGGTCATCGCCATACGAGATTCACGCCCCTATGAGTAGCTTGTCGTCGGTTCGGATATCTGCCGAATTCCAATGGCGGCCGCTTGGTCGTCTTGGACAAGACGAAAACGGTCGTCTGCTGTTTCCGGTCGCTCCTCGACAGCCGGGGCTCTACCGGTTTCGTCTTTTGGGCAATGGCGACATCCGGCACTATATCGGCGAGACGGACGAGCTTCGGCGACGGTTCCGGCATTACCGCACGCCCGGCCCGTCGCAGAAAACCAACATTCGAATGAATGAGGAATTCCGCCAGCATATTGCCGCAGATGGAACCATAGAGGTCGATATTGCTTCAGAGGGGATATCGGTTTCGAGCGCCGGAGCGCTGTTGAGCGTCGATCTTGGCGACAAGGCCACGCGCCGCCTGCTCGAACATGCCGCCCTGGTCTCGGAGGCCGGAGCGGGCGTGAAGCTGCTCAACCGCTGACCAAGGACTGGAATACGCGACTGAGCCCACTGGTCGATGAGAGCGGCGAGCCGCCGGACGCCCGCTTCGACACGGAATACGGCTACACCTGTCCCCTCGCGCAGTCCAACAGCGATCTGCCGGCCACCATTGCGGCCGTCGGCTTCCGGTGGCCCCGCAGCCGGGGCCGCGAAGCGTCAGCGGCGGTGGAAGGATGGGCCACGGGAAGCCGACGGCCGGCTCGGCCGCGCCGGTACAATCCTGCTCCGCTTCTGACACGCCGTGCGATGAGTTCGGCCCAGGCCGGTGCCAGGGTCTATTGTTACAACACATTGATTTTATTATATAAAATCAAAAAAGAGGCTTTACAGGAGGCCCCTCCGGCGTTATGATGGGGAGCTCTTCGAGGAGGAGAGCGATGGCTTCCAGACCCCGCACGGTCCGGGTCCCCGAGACCGCCAATGCCAGCATTCTCGGCACGCCGTTCCCGGTGCAGGTCAACCACTGCCGCACGCCCGGCTGCGCCAATTTCGGCGTGCCGGCCCGCACCAGTCCCGGCAAGCGGGGCCCGAGCAAAGACCGCGACCTGCGCTACAAGCTGACTTCGACCGCCAAGGGCCAGGAGCCCGCGATCGAGTGCAAGGCGTGCCGGGGCAAGGGCGCTGTCCGCTCCAACGCGGCCATTGCCGAGGAGATCGAGCGCATCGCCGGTTATGTCCGGCCGCTGGAGCACCGCTTCGCCTGCAAGACCGAGGGCTGCGCCAATGAGGGGCTCTCCATCGGCGAGCATCGCCACCTCTATGTGAGGCGCGGCTATTACAAGACGCCGGAGAACCGTTACTACCAGTGCAAGGCCTGCCAGCGCCGCGTGCTGGTCTCGGTGAAGGTTCCGCGGATTCGCGCCGGGAACCGGGCGCGGGCCGCGGACGTGTTCTCGCGCTTCGCCAACAAGTCGCCGATGCGCCGCACGGTGGAAGGGGCCGGGCTTTCCGGCAATTCCGCCTATTACAGGATCCTCGACTTCATCCACCGGCGCTGCCTGGAGATGAACGGCTCGGTCACCCGCGCCTTCCTGACCGGCGAACGCCACCTGCCGGCGGCGATGGACGTCGCCATCGACTCCCAGACGCTCATGGTCAACTGGCCGAGCCGGGTCCAGCGCCGTACCGTCGAGATGACCTCCTGCTGCAGCGTGGACAGCGCCTCGCGCTTCATCCTCGAACTGGACGTCAACCACGACCCGCGCTTCGACGCCTTCGACGTCAACCACGAGTCGGCCGAACTGGGCGACATGACCCGCAAGGAGGCGTTCCGCAGATATGCCCGCTTCTGGCTCACCGGCGACGAGATGCGCAGCGGGCGCACCGGCCAGCGCCGCATGGGCCGGGCGGCCGCCGAGCGGGCCGTCGGAGACATCCAGGACGCCTTCCGGGAGGCCAACGCCTATGACGACGTGGCGGAGATGGAGATCGTGCCGGGCCAGGGGCCGCTGCGCGACCACATGCTGCGCTCCGGCATGCTGGTGAAGACGGGCTACCGCACGCTCGGGCACATGTTCGTGCTGCGCGAGATCCTGAAGGGCGCCGGCGTGGAGCGGCTGCAACTCTCCATGGACGAGCATCTTTCGACCATTGCCTCCTTCATGTGCGCGTTCCGGGAGCCGATCGCCGAGGGCCGCGCCCACGGCTTCCTGGTGCGCTATGACAAGGACTGCCCGATCGACGACCGCGAGCGGCTCTACAAGGAGTCCAGGCGGCAGATGGAGGCTTTCGCCCAGGCGCGCAATCTCGAAGGCATGAGCAGGGAGGAACTCGGCTTCGAGATGATCCGGACCGCCCTGCGCGGCGGCGGCCTGCCGGAGCATGGGTGGCTGCGCCATCCGCTGCCGACGCTGCAGGAGCCGAACAAGGAGGTCCGCTGGATCACGGAGCACCCGGACATGGAGCTGGACGACAGGGCCCGGCTCTATCTCGGGGCCTCGCTCGGACGGGTCGACAATGTCTTCGAGCTGACCCGCCGGTTCCTCTCGCCCCTGGAGCGGCCCTTCTATACGCCGAGCGGCGGCTGGAACCAGGTCTGGTACGGCTATGCGCCCTACAACCCGGACATGGTGCGGAAATATCTCGACATCTTCCGGGCGGTGAACAATTTCGTCCACACCGGCAGGAAGGACGGCGAGACGCCCGCCATGCGCCTGGGTTTCGCCGACCGCCCGCTCTCCTATGCCGACATTCTCTGGCCGGGCGAGAGGATCCCCAAGCCCCGGCGCATCCGGCGCAAGGGGCGCGCGCTCAAGCTCTGACAGGATTCAGCCGCGCCGGGCCGAAGCCAGCATCAGGCGCCTGTAGGCCGGGCTCCGGGCGAAGGCGGGGCAGGCGCGGGCCTCGTCCCGCGCTTCCCCGAAGGCGTCGCCGCTGCCGGCCGGATCGGCGCCGGCGTCCAGCGCCGCCTCGATGAAGGCCGTATTGCCGGCGCTGATGGCGTAGTCGAGCGGCTTCCGGCCGTGCCCGTCGCAGGCTTCCGGGTCGGCCCCGGCCTCGAACAGCGCCCGGGCCACGGCCCCAACCGGGTTGTTCCAGGCGGCGTAGTGCAGCGGCGTGCAGCCGCCCGCGTCGCGGGCATCGGGGTTCGCGCCTCGGGCGATCAGCCGGTCGATTTCGGCGCGTTCCTCAGCGATGGCGGCAGCGACATGGATGAACTGCGCCCCGTAGCCCGGCCGGAACCGCCCGTGCATGCCGTCTGCGTAGATCATTCTCGAAGAATACAGCCTTCCTGCTGGCCGGACGGTCTGAAGGCGCGGATCGTGGCCGAGACGCTGGAGACTGGCGCGACGGTGCGCGAAGTAGCGCGCTGTTACGATCTTCGTCCGAACCAGCTGTCGGACTGGCGTCGCATGGCGCGCGAGGGCCGTCTGGTTTTGCCGGCCTCGGACACGGCGCCGGCCTTTGCGTCGGTGGTGGTTCGGGAAGAGGAGCGCCGTGATCTGCCGGCGGCGGGCGCCAGGCTGGAAGTGGTGCAGGGTCAGGTCACGGTCCGTCTGGACGCGGCGGTGCCGGCGGGTCGGCTGGCGGAGATCGTCTCAGCGCTGAACGCGGCGTCATCGTGATCTTCCCTTCGAACCGCGTACGGATCGTCGTCGTGACCAGGCCCGTGGACTTCCGCCGTTATGTCGAGTGCGCGGTTATGCAGAGTCGGGAAGGAAGGAACGCCTATTGCCGTGCTCGTCGCCTTTAGTCGCTCAACATAATTGACGCTGGTGGCCGACATTCCGAAGCATCGCAACGAGTTTGTCGGGAGCCTTGAACCGTCCTCTTCCGAGGTTTGGCGGAGCTGTCGCCATCAGGGCCTCCAGCTTCTCGGTCGGATCGGCGCACAGATAGATTCCCGTACTGCGCAGGCTGGCATGCCTGAGCCAGAGCGACACCTTTCGGATATCCCGGGCATCGCTTATGGATCACCAGTCCCGCACAGATGTAAACGGCAACTGGCCGATCTGAAAGTAGGACGTATCCGAAACGAACGTGGCGACGGCCACTTGCTCGGCTATCTTCGGACGCATTCGCTCCCATACCCACCGCACGACACTTCTTGTTCTCCTAAATGCAACTATTTCCCGAGCGCCCTTTCCGCTCTCGTGACTTCTGTTACAGCGACCTCCGTTTCTGGATTCCACGCAATTGCTGCCTTGAATGTCATAGCGTCAGCCGCTTCCAAACCTGAACCCTTTTTCGCAACCACGTAAGCTCGATCCTTGAGGTCTTCAATCACTGATGACTCGCCTTTCTGCGACTTTAGCAGCGAATAAACGTCTTCTATTGTCATCGATCGCACCGATCCGCTTCGATCTTCTACGGGCAACACACACGGCAGTGTTACAACGGTGAACCGATACGATTTCTCAGTACCTTCTTTCAACGGAATTAGAATGGAGTCTCCCACCACATTGTCATCATCCACTTTCAACTTAGCCAATTCTGCCGTTACTGGCACTGCATATAGCGGATCCAAAACAATTGCTCGCTCCCGCAAATCCGGATTAGTATAGTATGCGGCAACGAACTGAACTCGTCTCCAGAAGTCAAAATCCTCATAAAGACCTTTCCCCACACACTCGTTCTCTACCTTGGTTGTCAAAATTTCACCGATGACAGGCTTTGGGGTATCATTCGGCCCGTCTTCAGCACTCGACAAGCCATTAAGTGTAACAACACCAAATAATACCAATATCAATGCACAAACAGAAAACCTTGTTCCACCCGAAGCCAGCTTAGAATTTACCCGCTCTAGCATCTCTCCACTCCTACGCGTTAGTGCCGATGGATGACAACAAGCGCATTACCAAAACCAAATTTGCTGGAACGGCAGATGCCAAAAAAATATACTTTGGAGCCCATTTTTCCTCAGAACTTCCAACAAATATGACAGAAGCAAGAAATGCACAAATCAGAACTAGTGTAATAACAACAAATTCGATCGGCGCCGCGGCTAAATTCTCGTCAATCCTTTTTTGTCGCAAGACACCTGAATGAATCAGCGCTACGCCAAACGGAATAAATGCACCAATCGCAGAAAACCCGTAGCGCATTACCGCTTTATATACCGCGTGAGGTGCAGTAGCCCACTTCACAGGACCCTTCGAGGAATCGAATACATAGGTTCGGTACAAGCTGTGCTTCATCGGCCGGACTAGCTCAAGTGTGCTCCGGATCGCCCAAAGGGAACTCGATGATCGCAACGTCAACGCCGGTTGAGCAAACCAAGTGCTGTGATCCCTGTCAATATTTGGTCCTTGCGCAACTGTCAAGCAAGCGATGTTCAGCCCGGCGCGCACCGCCTCCAGGCGAATTGTGCTCCCATACCAACGATATCTGGGGATACATGTCGATTCCCGAACTGTCCCAGTGGCAGGACCAGGACGCCAACTGCTTCTGCCTTGGCGGCGCGCTCCGCATCGAGACCCAGCGCGCCATCCCGGACATTGCGAACATCTACTCCGCCGGCGGCTGCGACGAGGCCATAGCGGGGCTCTACGCCAGCGTGGCCGACATCCAGGTCGTTACACCCGACGGCCCCGAGCCGCACGGAAATCCTGCCCTCCACGCCATAGTCCGATGGAACGGCTCACCAGGCCGCACCATCGACCAGGTTCGGCGTCTCGCCTTGGACGTCGTCACCCGCTGTAGGGCCGCCATGCCGACCGACTTCACCGACCGGCGCATCTTCACCTCGGACCGCTCCCAGGGCGGCACCGTCATCGAGACCAGCCGCGGCGTCAAGCTTAAGGTCAAATGGGACAACGAGAACGAGCCCGTCTAGGTGGGACATCGACCAATTCGAAGGCGACCACGCTCTGTTCCTGCAGATCAGCGTCGATACCCTGGTCCGCCTCGACCGTCGAAGCGTTTTCCCGTCCCCGACTTCGTCGTGAACCGACCCCGCATCGCTATCCGAATTTCCGCAGCGCGGCCGCAACCTCGAGATCGACAACCTCGTTGATGAAGAAGGTCTGGAGAACCGGGCTTGCATGCAGCGCCTTCCGGATGCGAAAAGAAGGTGTTGAAGGCCTTTGTCCGCACTCTCGGGGATTTGCGGTAATTTGGGGAAATAGGAAATGGGTGCGAATCGTCCGAGAAATCATCACTATATCCCGCAAATGTTGCTCAGAAATTTCTGTGACGATGAAGGAGTCCTGTGGGTAGGGGATAAAGTACGCGGGAAATGCTACCGGACAACGCCCAAGAATGTGTTCGCGGAGAGAAATCTGTATTCTCATCATGACTACAGTCGGGGGACTGACAGTTACGAGTATGAACAGGTTCTGTCCAGAATTGAGAGTAATGCAAAATCCGCAATATCGAATGTGATCGATCAGGCAAGAGCCGGCCTCAATCCTCGACTAAATTTGGCGATGGACAGACGACTCAAGGAGTTCGTGATCGCTATGGCGAGGCGGACACCTGAATCCCAGGACCGAGTCTTTAGCGAAGCGGACAGGAGCTTCGAAGAGGTGTTCGATACCGTAGCAAAGGATCTCCTCAGGAGTGCAGGCTACGATGTCCCGGAACAGGATTGGTTCGATCTGGATCCCGGTATATCGAAAATAAAGCGGACAATGAAGGCCAACCAAAGTGCGAATTTCGCAGCGGGAGCGC
The DNA here is from genome assembly GCA_022827685.1 of Alphaproteobacteria bacterium. Lineage (GTDB taxonomy): Bacteria > Pseudomonadota > Alphaproteobacteria > Bin95 > Bin95 > Bin95. Next base: position 23,967 of record JAJEIH010000059.1, on the reverse strand, counting down.
ACCATATTCTGGAAGATGACACAAAGAGATTCTCGCGGGAGACAGGCTGGGGCCTTGCGCTGATAGAGTTGCCGAAGCGGAGTTTCGTCATCGGAAGCCACGGGCTCACCGTAATGCAGGACGGGGCCTCATCGGGCGGCAACTGGCTTCCCGTTGCTCACGATGTTGCAATCCAGGTTACGGCCTTTCCCGATCGGGGATTCAAATTTCGTCTGAACCGCGAGAGGGAGTCGATTATCAGGTCAATCAACAGAGCAACTGCAGCGCATAGCGACATTATTGCGGGGCGATCGGAAGCGCTTGTTCGTTCCTTGATGGGAAGATCGACCAAACGAGCCTGAATCGGAAGGTGCCATGCAGCGGGCGACGCCCCGCCTCACGAAGCCGGTCCTGCCGCCTGACCGGCCTGTTCGGCCGGTCGGTCGAACAGCGTCTTCACCGGCCTGCCCCTGGCGTGCGCGCGGAGCAGTTTCTCGAATTGCCTGGCGGCCCAGTGTTCGGGGAACGGCTTGCCGGACGATATCCACGCCATCATCCCGTCATGCAGCGTGTCCAGAATGTCGCCCAGGTCCGCCGCCGTCAGCGGCCGGGCCTCCTCGTCGGTCCAGTGGAGCCGGCCCAGCTGGTCGGCGACATGCGCCATTTCCTCGATGCCGAAGGCGAGGACCCTGACATTGCCGGGCCCGTGGTTTCTTTCCAGTTTCTCCTGCGCCTCAACGATGAGGACGGGGACCTGCTCATCGCTGAGTTTGGCGCGGCTCACCATGAGACAGTAGCCGCGCCTTGCGTTCCGCTCCGCAAGGATCGTGGCGATATGGCTGACGGCGCTGTTGTACTGCCTGCGGAGGGGTTCCCGCCGGGTCTTCTTGCCGATCGTGACTTCCGCGATGACGGAGAAGCCCTCATAGTCCGCCCTGGCGTCGGCGAGGCCCTGTCCCGCCGGGGCCATGGGAACCGGGCGGCCCTCATCGTCGATGTACACGCCGCACGGGCAGGCCGTCCGGGCCGGACTGTCGAGGCAGGCCAGGAACAGGCCGGTCGTCAGTTCGAGCCCGACCGCCCTGACGACGGGCCGCAACGACCTCTGCACCTTCGACAGGGGCGGGAGCCGACCGTCTGCGATCAGCGCCTCCTCCTTCTTCTTGAGACGCAGATACTTCGCGAGGGCGGCCGCATCGAAGCCGATGAGACAGTAGATCCGATCGAGGTTGACCCCGTAATCGTCTTCCAGAATGTAGGAGGCAGCGTCTGCGATCCTGCGCGGGCCGAAATCGTGGCCGGGGGGCGGAAAGGGGACCATCGGCTGCGATTTCGGGTCTCCCACCTGGATGCGCGCCGGCCGCGTCATGAGCCCGCTCCCATCTGCACGAGACGGCGCTCCAGCACCTTGCGGTCCGCGGGGCGGAGCCACTGGAGTTCGCCGGGGAATCCCTCGAATGCGAGGAAACCGGCGTGGAAGAGCATCAGCGCGGTGGACTTGACCGCGGCGATCCGCTGCCCGACGTCCTCGCCATGCAGCGTCTCGAGACGCCGCCCCGCGCCGCCCGCCACGCAGAAGGCGGCCCAGTCGATGTCGTCGTTCTCGACCTCCATTCCCGCGAGGTCCTGTTTGCGCTCCTCCACGAGCATTGCGGCGAACTGCCGGGTGCCGGGCCTGCGTTCCAGCGCCTGCATCCAGAAATGCAGCCGCATGAACTCGGCAAGGCAGAGCGCCGGGCGGTAGATCACGGAGAACGGGTCGTCCCTGCGCTCCGTGCCGAGCCTGGTGAAGGCCGCGAACACGTTCGTCAGCTGCCCGACCACCGGGCGCTCCACGCGGTCGGCCCCCGCGATCGTGTAATGGTGCCGGACGGCCCGTTGCAGCGGGCCGACATCCCTCATGCAGCGGCGCCCGTCGGGCGTGACGCGGTCGTCCTCGTCGATCAGCTTCAGCTGCCGGAGTTCGTCGAGGCAGTCGAACGCCATCGCCGGGAGGACCGCCTCCCAGGGCGGGGCGGCGGGATCGCCGTCATCGTCCTCCTCGGGCGCGCCGAAGAGCCCCAGCCCCTCCAGGTGCCCGTCGTCCAGGCCGTCCTGCTCGATCCTGGCTTCCACCAGTTCGATCGCCGGGCGCCGGCTCTCCCTACCGTCCTCCAGGGCCCGAAGCGCCGACTGCAGGAAGTACAGCTCCTGCTGGACGCCGGCGAGGAAGGGTCTCTTGTCCATGGCCGGTCCTTTCCGTTATTTCGATGGCGTGGTCCCAGTTCGGCTGGAACTCCAGCAGTCGGGCGATGTCGAACCGCTGCCGGTCCTCCCGGCGCAGCAGCCCGAGAAGGCCGGCCCGCTGTTTCCGGGGTTCGATCCGGAACCTCAGATAGTTCGAGAAGAAGCTGTAAAGCCATATCTGGCAGGCTGCGACTTCGGCGTCCCGCGAGGACCGGTAATAGGTGATGCCCCCGCCCGCCCGGCTCTCGGGGCGCCTCCCGGACGAAAACGTATCCCGGAGGCCCTTGATGGCGGTGTCCACGGATTGCAGGCTGGAGCGCCGCAGGAACTCGTCGATGACCGCGTTCGGCGGCCCGTCGCGGTCCGGGCCCTGCGAGAGCCACAGCGACGCCAGAAGACGGTTGCCCCTCTGGGTCGGGCGCTTGCGCCAGCCCCATGTCGCGTCCGCTGCCCAGCCGCCGGCCGTTACCTGCTCGAAGAGCTCCACCTTCGCCTTCGCCACCAGCAGGCGCCGGTCCTCGTCCCCGAGATCGGCGGCCCCGTCCTCCTCCAGCCTGGCGGCGAGCCTCTCGTCCCATTCCCTGACGACGCGCTCGTTCTCGACGTCGCAGATCCTGTCCTGCTCTTCGCGGGACACGCCGCCCTTGCCGGAGCGCCGTTGCGCCTGGAGGACGGCGATCTCGGCGCGGCGGCACTCCATACCCCCGTCATGGCAGACGGTCCGCAGGTCCCTGGCGAAGGCGGCGGTGGCGTATGCGTAGGCGGTCCTGTCCCCGTCCATGCACAATGTGACCCGCCGGAACCGGGCCGTCAGGTCCTTCACCACCATGAAATGCGCAAGCTCGGCATAGTCCGGGCGCATGAACAGGCCGCCCGCGGCCAGATAGGACCGCTGCCTTTTCAGATGGGCATCCTTTCCATGGTCGGTGCCCTCGTGAAAGAGATGGTCGTATTGCCGGTCCGCAACGGGACGGACCGCATCGTCGTGCATCTTCCCCGGCTCGTCGTCTTCCGGCAGCGCCTTGCCCTTTTTCTTTTTCTTCTTGAAGACCACGAAAGGATGCGCCGCGAGCAGGAAATGCGTGCTCCCTCTCTCCTCGGACGCGACATGCGACCGGTCGATGCGCAGCGCCGTCATCCGGACCTGGAGCAGGTGGTGCCGGTCGCGGTCCCGGTCCTCTGCCCGGGACCGGGCGGACTTCTTCCGCTTCCCGAGCGAGATGCTCGCCACATCGGTCCGGAGCGTGGCGACGCCGTTGAACGGGCTGCCCGGAAGGGCGTCGTCCGGCCTGTCCGCGTCGCGCTCCTCCTCGAACAGCCGGTCGAGCCGCGCCAGGCAGTCCTGCGCCATGAGGCCGGTATTGCAGTAGCTGTGAAGGTCGCGCAGGCGGGGCGCAAGCCTCTTGAGCGTCCTCAGATACCGGGACCGTCCGATGGCGTAGCCCCGGTAAGCCAGAAGATTGTCGATCTTGTCGCGCAATCCCCCGCGGTCGCGCGCGGACCTGAACACCTCCTCCAGGCGGCTGGCGACCTCGGTCCTGGTGCCGCGCAGGTCTATGGCCTCGCCCAGGGTCATACCCTTCCTGCCGATCGCCTCCCCCGTCGTCCTGCTCCTGCACGAGCATCGGGCGAGATGCGGCTTGGCGCTGCTGTCGTTCCGGTAGCGGCGGCGGTATTCGAAGACGTTGACGCCCTCGTTCACGCAGTCGGGACTGGAGCAGGCCGCGAACGGCACGCTCTGGCGCTTGAACCAGGCATAGGCGGCGCGCAGCGACCGGTTCGACAGCAGCGGCCAGGACTTCCGGCAGAAAGTGCACTCATACGTCCGGTCGTAGGGCCTGTCTTCCACCGCCTCGACCGTATAGCGGGCCCGATAGGTCCCGGCGTCGGGGGCCGGGCCGAAATACGGGCACATCGGGTTGCGGCAGAAATTGGCGTTGAATGTCACATTCGGTCCGATCTCCGGGAACGGGATCGGCTCGAACGCCCGAAGGTCTTCCTCGGCCATGGGCCGGGATTTTCCCGCCATCGTCACTCTCCCCCCTCAAGGTCCGCCCTCCCGGACCTCTCCGTCACGCGGCGGGCCGGCGCCCGGTCGCGGCCTTCCCGCTGGAAGCCGCGCGCCGGGACCGTGCTCTGCGCCTACCAGCGGGCGGCCAGCCTGAGACCGATGCCGTGCTGTGCCGCCCCGGCGCCGTTGTCGTTCGCCGGTTCGCTGCGGGTGGCGTCGAGCGTGACCTCGAAGCCGGCATCGCCCCGGATCATCGAGGTCAGCCGCCAGCCGATGCGGTAATCCCGCGCCCCGGCGCCCGAGAGCCCGAAGCCGAGGTTGGGCGTGCCGGTGAAGCGGTCGCCGAACAGCCCCATGCCGTAGCCGAGCTCGCCCTCCAGCCGGCTCTCCGGCTCGAACGCGCCGCCGGTGGGCGCGAGGCCCCGCGCGTCCTGCGCCGACCACAGCCGGTCGACGCCGCTCCCCGGCACCCCGTATGTGGGCGCGAGGCTGAACGAGAGGCCGCGCCCCCGCTCGCCCGGGGCCAGACGCACCGCGCCCGACGCGCCCCACTCGCGGTAGTTCGAGTCCTCATGCGCAATGAGCGTACGGGCATTCAGGTCCATGCTGAGGCCCGAGCCCGCATCGGCCCAGGACAGGCGCCCGCCGAGTTCGACGCCGGTGCCGGTCTCGGCGTCGCCGCCGTCATGGCGGAGCCCCAGCTCAAGGCCCGGCGTGAACACGCCATCGCCCGCCTGGAATGCGCGGCTGCCTTCGAGCGCGAGCCGCACCCGGCTCGCATCCGCCGTGGTGTCGCCCTCGTTGGAGATGGCCTCGGAGGTCGTCTCGACGAAGAACCCGTCCGCCTTGAGCGCGAGGTCCATGCCACCGTCCCCGTCCGCCGTCAGCAGCGCGCCCCGTCCGCCCAGCGCCGCAAGGCGCATCGAGAGGTCGGTCTTCGTCACCATCCTGGGCTTGTTGACCGTGTTGCCCTGGGAGTCGGTGACGGTCCGCGCATCCTGCACGATGGTCATGTCGCCGGTGCCGTAGCCCGCAAGGCCCCAGACCGAGAGCCGCTCGTTCACGCTCAGCCGCGCATAGGGGTTCACCGTGGTCATCGTGCTCTCGATGGTCCCGGAATCCACACCCGGCTGGTCGAACCTGCCCTCGCCCTCGCTCACCGAGACCGCGACGCCCGCCAGCACCCGGTTCCACTCGGCGTCGGTGCCGATGATCCCCGTGGTCACATCGCCGTCGATGCGCACGTTGCCGGCGTCGGCCGGCGCCTCGCCGTCGAAGCCGCCCACCGTCACCCGGCCCCAGGCCGCAAGGCCCGGCGTGGCGCCGTCGCCTTCCTTCGCCAGATGGAAGGCGCTGCCGAGCAGCAGCTCGCGGCCCGTCATCAGCCGCCCCGGCGCGCTGGTGGCCGTCGGCGCGTCACCCAGGCCGAGCGCATCACCCGCATCGAGGGACCCCGATCCGGGATCGCCGCCGGACGCCGGCCCGGACGGGGCGCCCATGACCTGCGCGATCGAGGTCAGCGTCCGGCCGAGCCACGCCTCGTCCTCCAGCTCCGCAAGGTTCATGGTCTGGCCGCCCACCGTCACCTGCGCGCCCGTCAGCGGGTTCGCCAGACGGTCGGACACGGCCGCCGTCACGTGGTCCGCGACGGTGCGACCGAAGCGCGAGAGCCACATCGTCTGCAGCGGATCGGAGTTCTTGATGGTGCCCGTCGCCTCGCCGTCGGCGATCGCCGCGCCCCGCGCGCCCGTCAGCTTCAGCGTGAACGTCTCGCTGCCCTCGTCGAGCGCGTCGTCGAGGATCGGCACCTCGACCGTCTTCTCCGTCTCGCCCTGGGCGAAGGTCAGCGTACCGCGGGTGAAGGTGTAGTCCTCGCCCGCCGTGGCCGTGCCGTCGCGCGTCGCGTAGTCGACCGCGACTTCACGGGAAGCGGCCCGGCTCAGCGTCACCGCGAAGGAGACCGCCGCGTCCGCGCCCTCCTGCGCCTCGGCATCCGCCACCGAGACCGCGACCGGCCCCCGCACCGTCGCCGTCACCGTGCGGGAGAGCTTCCTGCCGTCATGCGTGCAGATCGCGCTCGCCGCCGCACAGTCCGTTACCGCCGGCAGTGTGATCGTCATGTCGTCGGTCGAGGACGGCCGCACCTTCACCGTCACGCTGCGGTTCTGCCCCCGCACCGTGCGCTTCGCGTCGATCACCCGGCCGCCCGTCACCTGGAGCGCGCCGGCCTTGAACGCCGTCAGCCTCAGGCCCTGGAACTCCTCGGAGAACCGGACCTCGAAGGCGAACAGCTTCCTGCCGTCATGCTCCTCCGGCAGGCCGTGGAACGACGCCGTGAGCGGCGCCACGTCCGCCACCGTGCCGATCGCCTCGCCGTCGCCGATCGTGGCGCCCGAGGGGTTGGAGAGTGTCAGCGTCACGGTCTCGTCGTTCTCGGCGGACCCGTCATGCAGCAGCGCCACCGACACCGTCTTCGCCGTCTCGCCCGCCGCGAAGGTGAGCGTGCCCGAGGCCGCGGTGTAGTCCGCGCCCGCATTGGCCGTGCCGTCGCTGGTGGCGTAGTCCACCGTGACGTCGCCCGCCGCCGCCTCGCTCAGCGTCACCGCGAAGGCGAGGCTGCCGCCTTCGTCGGCGCGCGCATCCGCAACGGACAGCACCGGCACTGTGACCTGCGGCGTGTCCGGACCCGGCACCGATGCCGAGACCGCGGCCGAGAGCTTGCGGCCGTCGCTCGCGCAGACCGCGTCCGCCGCCGAGCAGTCCGTCGGCGCCGCCAGCGCCAGCGTCAGGGCCCCGGACTGGGACGGGCGCACCCGCACCGTCACGCTCCGGTTCTCGCCCCGCACCGTGCGCTTCGCGTCCACCAGCCGCCCGCCGGTCACGGTGAGCGCTCCCCGCGAATTGTTCCCGGTATCCGCGATGCAGCCGTTCGCGGCCACCGCGGCGAGCTTCGCGAGGGTCGGCGCGTTGTTCGTGCCCGTCCCCGCGTTCGTGGTGACCGAGGACGAGGGGGACCACGGGCCCGGGGCGCCGTGGCTCTCGGCGCGCACCTGCACCCGGTAGGCGGTGCTCGCCTTCAGCCCGGTGATGGTCAGGCTGGTCGACGCGTCCGCCGTGAACGTGTCCGGCAGGCCGGTCGTCTCGTCCTCCTCGACCCAGTCCGCCTCGTTCGCCGGGTCGGCGCTGCCCTCGTAGTAGCGCACGTCGTAGTCGGTGATCCCCGAGCCGGTGTGGGCCGGCGCGGACCAGCCTACCGTCACGCCGGTGGATCCGGTCACCGCGGTCACCGTCGGTGCCGCCGGCGCGCCGGGCGGATCGCCGACGTTCTCCCTGCCGTTGACGCGGATCAGCGACGCCACGCCACTGCCCGTCCACCCTCCCGTCGAGGACGCGACTCGGGTGTGGACGCTGTTGTTTATACGCCAGCCCAGCAAACCGGCCTCGGCGTTGGATGTCGTCCAGGACAGGCTGCCCGCCGCGCCTTCGACGACCACGTGGTAGGTCGTATTGGCGTCCAGGGTGGTGCCCGCGGGCGCGGTGAAGGTGTTGACGCCGGCGGTGAGCGCCGCCGGATTGCGCAGCGTGGCGAGCGTGGTCCCGGCGCTCGACGACGACAACCCGGTCGCCAGCGTGACCCGCACGCCGGCGTCGGGGGCCGTGCCGAACAGCACGTCGACGTCGGTGACGGTGTAGCCGAGACCGTGACCGGCCGAGCGGAAGCCCTGCGCCACGTCAAAACTGGCAAGGGGACGGTTTCCGCCCACCGCCTTCCCGGTGTTCCCCACCAGCTCCTGCATCGACGAGCCCCACGCGCCGACCGGCGCCTCCGTCCGTCCGCTGCCCGAGGCGGACCACGCACTTATGCCCCCGGCATTGGTGGCGCGCACCTGCACGCGGTAGGTGGAGACCGGGTCGAGGCCGGTGATCGTCGCCTGGGTCAGCGTGCCCGCGTGGTCGTGGCCGCCCGTCTCGCCGGCCTCGATCCAGTCCGCCTCGTTCGCCGGGTCGGCGCTGCCCTTGTAGTAGCGCACGTCGTAGTCGATGATCCCCGTCGTGGCCGGCGCCGTCCAGCGCACCGCCAGGCGGTCGGGCTGAAGCGGCACCGCGCTCACCGTCGGGGCCGCCGGTGCCACGGGCGCGCTCTGGCCCTTCGCGTAGCCCTTGATGGCGAACTTCAGAAGAGACGATGTCGAACTCCAGTCGGCGAGGTTCCAATCACGCCATTCGCCGTCATTCGTGATGCTCCAGCCCGCCGCCACGACGGAGTCTTCGTCATCGGAAGTCGTGCGGTTTATGAAGCCATTACCGTTCCCCTGGGCGGTCACCTCGAGCCACACGTAATAGGTCGTGTTCGCGGCGAGGTCGATGCCGTTCCCGGAGGCCGTGAATGTGTTGTTCCCGTTGACCAGCGAGGCCGGGGCGGTCAGTACTGTATCTGCTAGGGACGAACCGCCAACAGCCACATTGAAGGCGACGGTCGAGGAGGTTATCTGGTTCAACTCGACGGTCACGCCGGTCAGCCGGTAGCCGCCGGCGTGGCTGCCGGTGGTGAACTGCGTTCGGTAGTCCTTATCATCGATACTCGCCCAGGCGGATGACTGGCCGTGATTGCTCACCAGGGTGACGCTGGTCTGCGTCTGCGCCTGCGCCGACATCGGCATCGCCGCAAGGGTGAGTGCGAGGCCGGCGGCGAGCGCCGCCGCCCACGCATGGACAGAGCGCAGCCCCGTGCGCAGGGCGCGTCGGCCGGCGAACGGAAAGACAGGGCCGGTCAGGCGGGCCGCCCGGCGGGCGAGGTGCGCGGGACGGAAGAGCAAGGCCGCATAGCGGCGGGAGGTGCCCGTCCCGGACGTCGCCGTGCTCCCGGAACCGTTCGGTGTCTCGACTGTCGATGAGTGCATCATTTCAACTCCTCGAACGATTTGCTCCGCCCCGTCCGGCACCGGCGGCCCCCGCCGCCCCGGGGAGGACAGGCATCCGGGCCGGGGCGCGCCGCGGCGCCCGAACGAAAGGAAGCGACCGGCCGCGCGGCCGGACCCGGGAATGCCGGTATCGGCGCCCGGCAGGGCGGTCCGCCGGCGTTGGAAGGCATTGCGAATGCCGCGCCCGTCCGGCCCTTCCGTGGTGGGCCGGGCGGGGTGAGCGGGGAGAGCCCGCGCCGCTCCGCCGTCACCGGCCCGCGCGCCCGGGGGAAGCCCGGAAGAGGACACGCCGCGCCCGCTCATGACCGTGCCGGCGCGAGACCACCCCATTGAGGCGATGTGTCCTCCGCGCCACACATCATCGGCAGGCAGGCAGGCAGGCAGGCAGGCAGGCAGGCAGGCAGGCAGGCAGGCAGGCAGGCAGGCAGGCAGGCCCCGCCCCAGCCTTGCATGGCCGTCGAGCCGAACAGCACTTGCCAATCCACTCAGCAGGGCCGGATCCACGCGCCGCCACCTTCCGCTTTTACTCGCGATAACTGTCGCTATCGCGAGTAATCCGGGGCTCCTGTGTGCGATCGGTCCGGAGGCCCCTGAATGTTCCTTGAACCCCCGTTCAACGCTTCGGAGGAGCCGGCGGGAGACCGGGACCCCGCGCTCTCCGAGCGGCTCGGACGGTTCGTCCGGGCGGCAAGCGGCGCGTTCGCAAGCAACACCGAGCGGGCGCTGAAGTCGGACCTCGCCATCTATGGCGAATGGTGCGCCGAGCGCGGGGAACGGGCGCTGCCGGCAAAGCCCGAGACCGTCGCCGCCTTCATCGACGCCATGGCGGAGGAGCGGGCGCCGGCCACGGTGCGCCGCTACGTCACCAGCATCGGTATCGCCCACCGGGCACTCGGGCTGGAGAGAACGGTGAAGAGCCCGCCGGTGCAGCTTGCGCTCAAGCGCATGCACCGGAAGAAGGGCCGGCGCCAGGACCAGGCGACGGGGCTGACATGGCCGCTGCGCCAGCGCCTGCTGGAGGCGGCCGGCGACAGACCGATCGACGACCGCAACCGCGCCCTGCTTGCCGTCGCCTACGACGCGATGCTGCGCCGGGCGGAGCTTGTGTCATTGCAAGTCCCTGACCTGCTTGAGGAAGTGCGGGGCGACGGCAGCCTGCTGGTGCGCCGCTCCAAGACCGATTGCGAGGGCAGGGGCGAAGTCGTGTGGGTCGGTGCGGACACCGTCCATATGGTGCGCGAGTGGCTCGATCGTGCCGGGATCGCGGAGGGACTGCTGTTCCGCTCGGTCACCAAGAGCGGGCGGATCGGCGAGCAGCTGCATCCCAGCCAGGTGCCGCGCATCCTCAAGGCGATGGCGCGCGCGGCCGGCCTGCCGGAAACGGTCGCAGGGGGCCTGTCAGGGCACAGCGCCCGGGTCGGGGCGGCCCAGGACATGGTGGCCGCCGGCATCGAGCTGCCGTCGATCCTTCATGCGGGCCGGTGGAAGTCCACCGCGATGGTGAACCGCTATGGAGAACACCTGCTGGTGCGGCGCAGCGGGGCGGCGCAACTGGCCCGGGTGCAGGGGCGGGGCTGAACGGCCCCGAGGGGGATGCAGGGCTACAGCCGCCGGGCTATGATTTCCCGGCGGCGGGAACGGGCCGCGACAGCGGACCGGCAGCCAAAACCGGGCTGCGAGCGCCGGATGGGCGCAGATCCGGAAAATGCTATCGCGAGCAAAAACCCGGCATGGGGCCACAGGTCGGCGCCCTGCCTGCATGACACGGTCGGGACCGGCCGATCCCGGAAGAAACACTGTATTTCAACGGGTTGGAAACCGTCCAGGGCAAGATGCCGCGCCCTGTTGCGGGCGCAGCGGGTTGCGAAACGCACAATCCGATTGACATAGTTGCTCGCGATAGCGACAGCTATCGCGAGCAAAACGACCCGGCGAAATCCCGCCCTGCGCCGCTCCGGCGGCGGCGCAAACGGTTGCCGTTCCGCGCTTTTTCGGTCCCGGGCGCTCTCTCCGGCACCCCATCGCCGTTGTTCGCGCTCGACAGGCTGATATCAGGCCGGGAATGGGGGCACCCGCCGTGCTCCGGAAACGAGAACGCTGCGCATGGCTGTCCATGCGCGGCGCTTCTGTCGGGGCCCTGACCGGCGCCCGCAACCCGCGGCCGGGGTCCCGCGGCAGCAGACCGCGAGACCGGCCGAGGACGAGGGCGGGCCGGTGGGTCCCGCGGCCGGGATTGCGTTCCGTTTTCCGGCTGTCCGGGCTTCGTGCATACATCTCCCGATGGTTCCGTGTCCCTGCAGGGGCGCATCCGCGGGGGATACGCTTCAGATGTCGGGTGGAAACGCGGTCCCTGACCCTGCGTCCTTCCTTCTCCGCTCCTCCCTGTTAGCGGCCCGGAACCCGCATGGATAATGCCGGTCGCCGGAACATTCATGCGCGGGCGGCATGACGCGAGGCCGGAGTGTATGGCGCCGCCGCGGATCGCGCGTCCCCAAGCCGGGGGAGAATCGGTTGAGAGTTCGTGCCTCGTTTCCGCGAATTGCGCGAGGACGCATGCCTTCGGCGTCGCCCTGCTGCCTCCCTTTCGACGATGGCCGGCCCGTTCGGCTCGTTGAAAGGAGAAGGCGATCCGGCTTTCAAGAGCCCTCGGGTCGACCCCCGAAAGCCGGCCCGGGATGCAGATGGCCCAGGATTTCCGGCAGCTCCGCTCCCGCGAGATCGCGGTCGAGCGTTTCGAAGCAACATGACGTCAGGCGTTCCCTCTGCTGATCGCCGGTGCCGGGAACGGCCGGTCCTCCTTCCCCGAACGGTTTCCGGAGAGGGCGCGGGGATATTTCCACTCCATGTTCATATTTTTTTCTGGTTGAGGGGTTGCAATCGGAAAGAAATGGGAACATAACAGGGACGGACAGCGCAGGAAGAGCCACCTTCCTGCGCCGCCCTGACCACAGGATCTTCCCTGGAGAAAGATCGCATGGATGCTCACGACTTTAGCACGGCGTCACCGCCGGCTGTCAGTCCATCCCACCGTCCCCATAGACCGGCCCGGGCCGGGAGTCCGCCCGGCTTCGCCGCTTCCGGCCCGGCGCGCGCCTCCCGGCCGCGCCCGACGGTGATTGCGCCCGGAGAAGGCCGCGCCGCCGCCCCGCCCGGGGCGCGTTCGCCGATTCCCTGAGCCCCCGGCGCCGCCCCCCGATCCGGGGGCAGGCGGCAATGACGGCCGACGCCCCGCGCGCCACCGGCGCGGGCGCCCCCCTTTCCGAAGACCCGCCCCGGACACTGCCCGGACCTGTTCCGGGTATCCGGGGCATCCGGAGCAAGCCCTGCGATGACGCATGCCGTGAGAGTGATCGACCTTCCCCAATACGACATCGACAGCGCCGCGATCGACAAGCGCCTTCGGGCGTTCCTTACGGACCTGCGCGAGCGGCGCCTGCTGCTGGCCTGGTTCAGCGAACTGCGCAAGCGCGAGCAGATGTTCGCGCCGGGCCCGGCGCTGCCGTTCGAGTGGGAGGACTTCCGGAGACTGCGGAGCAAGGCCCGCATGCGCCGGTTCGGGTCGCTTCCCGACAGGGACCATCTCCGCATCAAGCGCCGGGCGGAGGCCCTGGCGGAGCGCCGGCGCAAGGCCAACGGCCTGGATCATCTCAAGGAGCCCGAGCGGGAGCAGCTGAAGCCCCTGCTGGGCGAGGTCCCGGCCGCCGTGATGCCTACGGAGCACCGGGCGGACGAGATCGCCGCGGTGCTGCATGAGGAGATGCCCTGGATGGCCCCGGCGACGGAGGCGGCCTGGCATGCGCTGCGGCGCAGCGCGCGCCTCAGCGAGCCGGTGCGCGTCGGGCCGCTGGTCCTGACCGGCCCGCCCGGCGTCGGCAAGACCGCCTGGGCCCGGCGCCTCGCCGGGCAGCTCGCCGTCGCCTCCACCGTCATCGATGCCTCGCAGGGCCTCGCCAGCTTCTCCCTGACCGGTACCGAGAAGGGCTGGGCGACCGCCCAGCCCGGCCGCCCGCTGGGGACCATGATCGCCGACCGCATCGCCAACCCGGTCGTCATAGTCGATGAAATTTGCAAGGCCAGCAGCCCGGTGTCGTCGAGCGGGGCGTCGGCGGCCTTCCTGCCGGCGCTGCTGGGCCTTCTGGAGCCCGAGAGCGCGCAGGACTGGCACTGCCCCTACTTCAAGGTGAAGGTCGACATGCGCCACCTGAGCTGGGTCATGCTGGCCAACACGCTCAGGACCGTGCCGGAGCCGGTGCTGAGCCGCGCCCGGGTGCTGCCGATCCCGGACGTGACGCTGGAGCAGCTGCAGGGCTTCGCCCGGGTCCGGGGCCGGGCGATGGCGCTGCCGGACCCGGCGGTCGACGCCATCGTGGAGGCGGTCGGGCAGGCCGCCGACCGGCTGCCGCGCCGCCTCTCGCTGCGCGACATCAACCGCATGCTGGAGCGCGCCGAGGAACTCGCCGCGCTCCCGATCCTGCACTGAACCCCACCCCCGAAAGGAGACTGACATCATGAAAATGCTCGCGTTCCTCGCAGCCGCGCTGGTTCTGGCCGTCGCGGGCCTCGTCCCGCTCGGCTGGCATGTGCTGTGGTGCATCGAGAAGGCCGCGGAGGGCTGGCAGTCCCTGGCCCTTCTGGTCGCCGGGCTGGCCATCCCGCCGCTCGGCTGGGCCCACGGCATGTCGCTGCTGCTCGGCTTCGGCGGATGGCTGTAGGCCCGATGGCGGAGAGCGGCATTCCGGAGGCGCTGCGCGCCGCCGCACGGGCGGCGCCGGCGCTCGACGAGGCGGCGCGCGGCCTCATGGCCGTCCCCCGCATCCTGAAAGAAGAAACCGCAGGGCCCGTAGCTCAATGGCAGAGCGACGGTCTTTTAAGCCGCAGGTTCCGGGTTCGAGTCCCGGCGGGCCCTCCACCCATGGAGCCCTGCCCATGACGGAGACAGCGCCCCTGCTCACCCCGGCGCAGATGATCGAGGCCTTCGCGGCCGGGGAGATATCCCGCGAGGAGGCGATGGAACTGCTGCGCCTGTCGAGCTATGCGCAGCTGCTGAACGCGCTCGCCGACCGCGGCATCGCGCCGCCGAAACCGCCGCCGGAGCAGGTCGGGGCGGAGCTTGCCGGGGCGATGCCGGTCCTGCGCATGATGGAGGCGCGCGCGCGGATCGGGGGGAATGGCGGCAAGACCGCCCCCGGCCCGTGGAGCGACCCGCTCCAGGCCTTCGCCCGGGGCCTGCTCTCGCAGCGCGAGGCCATCCGCGCCGGCAGGCTCCGCGACCATGCAGGACTTCTGGCCGCCCTGGGCGCGGCCGGCCTGGCGCCGCCCCGGGCCCCGGAGGCCGGGATCGAGGCCGAAGCCGCCCTCTTCCTGCGCATCCGGGATGGCGGCATGGGCCGGGCCACGCTGCTGGTTGCCGGGGAAGCGCCGCTATGGAGCCTCCGGGCCGCCGGGCGGCTCGACCTGCTTCCCGGCCTGGGTATGCAGGTCCTCGTCCTGGACGGCGTTCTGGATGCCGTTGCGCAGGATGCGGAGATCGGGGCGTTCATCGAAGCGCACAGCCCGCCCTTCGCGGTCGAGAAGACCTGGGCCGACGAGGTTGCGGAGAGGCGGCGGCTGGCCGGCAAGCCTCCGAGGACCAATGCCGCCGACGTGGCGCTGGCGGACTTCCTGACCGCGGGCGGCGGCATCGACCGTTACCTGCGCTCCGGAGACCCGTTCCTGGTCCTCTGCGACCGCATCCGGGGCCTGCGCCTGTTCGGAGCGCCGTCGAACCTGCACCTGCTGTCCACGGCCGGGCTGCTGGGCGGGCTGGAGAAGGCGGGCGTCATCCCCTCCGCCGACAAGGTCCTCCGCGACATGCTGCGTCCCGCCGGCAGGTGAAGCTGACCGTCGAACTGTGAGGAGACCATGACCGACAGCGATTTCACCCTGCCGGAGGCGCCGCCGGCCGTCCGGCTCGGGCCCAACCCCGGCAGGGGCCGCGACCTTGTGGTCGGCGACGTGCACGGCCATTTCGCCACCCTGCGCCATGCGCTGGCCGAACTGGAGGTCGGCGCGGGCGACCGGCTGTTCTCGCTCGGCGACCTGGTCGACCGCGGCCCCGACTGCTTCCAGGCGAAGGCCTGGATCGAGGGCCTCGACCCCAAAGCGCGGTTCGACCTTGTCGTCCGCGGCGACCACGAGCAGCTGATGCTCGATGCGCTCGGCCCGCATGTCTCGGCGGCCTACCGGCCGCTCTGGCCGCCCGACTGGAACCTCTGGCATCTCAACGGCGGAGACTGGTGGGAGGAGGGAGACCCGGACGACCCCCGATCCGGAGGGACAGGCGATGCGCAGGCATGGGCGGCGGCGCTGGCGGGGCTGCCCTTCGCGGCCCGCATCGAGACCCCGCACGGGCCTGTGGGCCTGGTGCATGCCTGCCCGGTCCATCCCTCCTGGGAGGCGCTGGAGGAGGCGCTCCGCCAGGACGGGCCCGCCGGGCGCCGCACGCGCAGCCGCGCGCTCTGGAGCCGCGTCCGTCACCGCAGCCGCCGGCCGGGGACCGCCGGGCCGGTGGCGGGCGTGCGCGCCGTCCTGACCGGCCACACCCCCGTGAGCGAGCCGGTCCGGCACTGGAACGTGCTCGACATCGACACCGGCATCCACCGCCGCGGCATGCGCCGCCTCACCCTCGCGCGCATCGACACCGAGGAGATCGCCACCTGGACCTTCGACCGGGTCCCCGGCGAGGCGTCATGACGGACAGCGGACAGGACCTTCGATGAACCAGCCATGGCGCTTCTACGGGCGCGAGGCGGAGGCGGCGCAACTCCGGGCCGTCTTCCTCGCCCCGCAGTTCGACCTGGTCGCCATCCGGGGCCACCGGCGCGTGGGCAAGACGCAGCTCCTCGACAGGGTCGTCCACGGCCTGCCCGAAGGCCGGCCGATGGTCCGGCACAGCGCCTTCGCCTGCAACACCCCGGAGCAGGCCCGGGACCATCTCCTGCACAGTCTGGAGCGCTACTCCGTCACCGGTGCAAGCGAGGAAGAGCTGTCGAAGCTTCGCGCCGCCGCCGCCTCCCTGCAGAGCATGCCGGCCGTCCTGGAGCATCTTCTCCGGGCCGGCGTCAGCGTGGCGGTCGACTGGGCCGACCACATGCTGGATGACGCGCTGCCCGGCCTGGTGCGGGAGATCGGGGACCTCGCCCGCAGGCTCCGACGGGAAGACGCGCCGATGGCCGGCGCGGGCGTCCCCCTGCTCAGGAGGCGGGGCAAGCTGGTGGTCCAGGGGATGGCGCATGTCCGCATGCGGGAGCTGCTCGACGCGCTGGGGGCCGACGCCGTCGGGCGCTCCATGCTGCTGAAGCCCTGGAGCGCCCTGGAACTCGTCGCGGTCGCCCGCGACCGGGGCTGGCTGGACCGTCCGCACCGTCTGGCGCTGGTCCGGACCGCGCTCGGCGGGATGCCGCAGGACTGGGAGCAGTTCGCATGGTCCCCGGCGGCCGATTTTGCCGCCTGGCCGGAGGACCGCGAGTGGCGGAGCGGGTTCGCCCGCTATTACATCGAGCAGGTGCTGCCGGATCGGGAGGAGCAGGACTTCGCGCTGCGGCGCAGCGAAGACCCGCCCGAGGACTGGCGGATCCTGGAATGTCTTGCCAGGGACGAGGAGCGCGAGATCGACACCGCGGCCATTCACGCCGCGATGCGGGACGTGCCGCCCGACCGGCTCGATCTCTGGCTCGCGGTCATGAGCGAGGACCTCGGGCTGATCGAGGAGGTTCCGGGCGCCCCGCGCGAAGATGGCGAAGCCCGCAGGCGCTGGCGGATCTGCGACCCCCGGCGGCGCTTCCGCTACGACGTGGTCCGGCGGCCCGCCCGCCCGGTCGAGTGGCGGTATGGCGAAGGCCGGGAGATCCGAAGGCTGGCCCGGCGAATGGAAGCCCTGCAGGATGCAGCGCTGGCGCAGCTGAAGCGCGACTGCGGCCCGGCATGGCCGTCCGCCCCGGCAAAGAAGCCCGGGGCCCGGAGGCTCCCCCGGAAACCCGTCCCGGTCGAGCGGCGCGCCTTCGCGTTCGACATGACGGCGCCCGGCGTCCTGGAGGGCCTGCTGGTCCCCTATGGCGTGCCGATGTGCATCGGCGGCGCCTTCGAGGAGGTCTTCGAACCCGGCTCCCTGGTGGCGAACGGCCTGCTGGTGCATGTCCGCGATGAATGGGGCGCCCCGCTCGCCCGGTCCGGGAAGGGCCTGGAGCTGGATGACGGCCCCGGCGGCCTGCGGGCGACCGTGACCCTGCCGGACACCAATGACGGCCGCCGGGTTCGGGCGCGCGTCGAGGCTGGCGAACTCACGGCGTTCAGCGTTGCGTTCCAGGCGCTCGAAGAGGAATGGCCCGCCGCAGACCGGCGCATCGTCCGCAGCGCGCGGCTCGTCGGCCTCGCCCTGGTGGACAGCCCGGAGCACGAGAGCCCGCTCGCGGGCGGGGTTCCGGGACGGGCGGGGGTCTGTTAAGCGGCGCGTCGTTAAGCGCCGGGCCCTGACCCTTCGGAATTCAACGCCATCCGTAACTTATGGCGCTGATGGGCTTCGAAGAGGCGTGCCGAGCAACAGGGAGGGACCGCGATGGATGCAAGGGGTCCAAGTCCTGTGGACGAATTTGAACAAGATGAAGGGGCAGCAGCCAACCTCGTGATCGCCCGCCCCCATGACGGGCCCCACCGGCCCAAGAGATACCGGAGGGTATATGCCGCCCACCCCACGCCCATGGCATCGATTCCGAATCCCGGATAGGGGGTATCGCCTTATTCAGCGTCGCGCGATGGAGGCACGGATATCGTGGATTACCTGTTCAGAGAGAACGATCTGGACCATCAACTGCGCAAGAGACAGGATCGTATCCCTTCCCAAATCGGTGCCATACCCGAGGATCAGTTTCTGGTCTCCAGCGACCGGGAGATTGTCGAGCACCTACATCCGCAGCTGCGTGTGGAACCGGTCGTGCTCCAGTTGGATGCCAGAACCATGAACCAGGCCGAAACGAAGGTCGATGTCTCGGGCGACTCGATGAGAGGCTTCTTCGATCTGGACCGCGATGGTCCTTTCTATGTTCCGGGCACGCGCGTGGACATAGACATTCCATATACAGGCGAGGACTGGATTTTCCGATACCGCACCAACCCGTTCGGGCTCCAACTTCCTCGCGCCGAAGTGGGGAGAGGAAATCTCCGCATTTCTATCTCGTTGCCCCACGATACCCCGCAGGAAAAGTTCAAGGAAACCTATGACCGCGAGATCCGCCTGATCGGCGGATATGTCGATAACGCGCGCAAGCAGATCGAAGCACACAACGACCGCTTGGAATCCTTGATACATGAGGCCATCGCGGCCCGTCGTTCGCGCCTCAGCAAGCATGCGGGTATCGCAGACCTGCTGGACATTCCTCTCGCCGCGAAGGACGGCGCCCCGCCGATCAAGCCGGTGCGGATCGAAACACGCCGGCCTCCGGCGCTGCCCCGCCCGCCGAAGACGGGTCTCGCGCCGGAACCTGGAATCACCGACGAAAACTACGAGCATATCCTCCACTTCATTCGCCACCAGGGACGGACGTTCGAGACGACGCCCGGCACCTACGCCCTGCATGACGAGGAGGGGTTGCGGAACATCATGCTGGCCCAGCTGAACGGCCAATTCCAGGGTGCTGCCAAGGGCGAGGCCTTTCGAGGAAAGGGAAAAACCGACATCTGCATCGAAACCGACAACCGGGCCGCTTTTGTCGGGGAGTGCAAGCTGTGGACGGGTCCCGCAGGCCTGACCGGCGCGCTGGACCAGCTGCTGCGCTACCTCACATGGAGGGACAGCAAGGCGTCTGTCATTTTGTTCAATACGCGAAACAGGAACTTCTCCAGGATTGCGCCAACGATCCCTGATTCAATCCGGTGCCATAACCTGTTCGTCCGCGACCTGCCATGCAAAGAGGCCGGGGAATGGCGTGTCCTCATGCGAAGCGAAGAAGACGAGGGACGCCGGGTGACAGTCCACGTCTTTCTTTTCGATCTCTACGACGAGGATGCAGCCACCCGATCATGAGGTCCTTCCCGGCGAGCGTTTTCTCCGCGATTAGCGAGGTCAGTGTCAGCGGCTTCCTGAACACGCACCAAGCCGATTTCAATACGAAGGAGCCCCAGATGGTTCGCCCCGCACTGATCGACGCCGTAACCAACACAATCCGTCGCGCCTACAACCGATACCGCAAGTCCCGCGTCCAAGACACGGAGCGATGCGGCTCAGCCGCGGACCTCACGATTGAAATGGATTGGGGCGTCGATCTCGATAGTCTCACCTTCCGATGGACCGGCTGGGATGGAACCGCGCACGAAGCGAGAGTCAAGGGCAGATGCGCCAGATGCTGGGGCGGTCTCGTGGCCCGCCACGACGACCGTCACCAAATCTCAGGCATGAAATGCCGCGTCTGCGGCGAAAAGCTCGAAGGCGAAGCGGCACGCGATGAGGATACGCGAATGCGCAACGAACATGCCGCCAACCGTGGAAACGTGTCGTCCGGACGGCTTCCGCGTTACGCCGACAACGCCACCTTCGTCCTCAAGACCTTCCCCGCGCGCGAGCACATGTCTCCCGACGACCTCTGCGCCCGCGTAACTCGCTCCAAGGCCATGCCAAGTAAGGGGAACAAGATCGACCGCAACGGCTTTCCGCCAGGGACGCCCGGATACTTCGTCCTTCAGGCCACCACGCTCATGGCGAGCGTTGAAAACATCTTCCATCCCCACATGCAGTCCGTGGCCGATTTTCCGCGGGTTCGCTTCCGTGACGACGGATCCGCCATCTGGACGATTTCCACGGAGGGAATCGGCGACGATCCGCAGTTCCACGAACGCCGGCTGCTCCGAAACCTGGGAGAGACGCTGACAGCGGCGATGATCTCGGCATTCGCGTGCGAACTCGCGATGAAGGCGGTTTCTCTGACAGTGAACGACGAAGCCCTCAAGAAACATGATCTGAAACAGCTGTATGACGATCTCCCGGAACCAAGCCGTCGCCGAGTGGCGGCCGACTACCCCGGCATAGCGGCCGCCCTCGATGCCGGCCGCCAGACCTTCGACAGCTGGCGCTACTTCGAGAGCTCTGTCGGGGAAGCCGCAGCGCGTGCGCTGATCGACACCGAACAGGCGCGTAACCTCGGCAAGGCCGCGCGTGTGATTCTGGACGAGGCCGAAACGGTCGGACTGGGCTATGCGGTTAACCTTGAGGGGCGACAAGACGTGCGAGCTTCCGGCGCCGCCGGTGCCCACCGGCAACATCTGGACATCCGTCTGAACATCAACGTCACGGGCCGTGAGGGCCCTCCGAGCCACGATCCAGTGCCCGCCCCGTACAATCCTACCTATCCGTTCCCGTTAACCTGATTCCGTCGATCGAGTAGCCACAGCCCCAGGAACCGCGCACCGGTCCCACGTGCAACGTCGCTCAGCCCCTATCCGCCTGCGCCGCCGGGCCACACCAACTGCACATCGACCACGGGCACATCCTCCCCGTACGGCGACGCGCGCAACGGACAGCGCGGATCCTCCCACGCCAGCAGGTTCCACCGCGCCGCCTTAAGGTAGGCCTCGTTGTGCTTGCGATAAGGCGATGAGACTGCTTCTGGAGAGCCGGACCTGCACGGTCGAGGTTCCGGCCTATGCCGGCACCCGCAAGACAACCAGGCTGAGGCGGGCCGTGTCGCCTGTTGTCCTCAGCAGGACCCCCGCTGTCGGCACATACGCTTCGATGGTGGGCATCGATCACCGTTGCGCCCTCGCGCAACGGTTCCCGATATGGACGCATCGCCGCGCTGACGTTAGTCTCGTTCCCGTCAGGCAATCGGGAGCAGGATGAATGCTCAGCGCCGAGATGATCCGTGATGTGGGCCGGGCGCTGCCCTGGCTGGTGGCGGAACCCCGATCCGAACCGATCCCGATCGGCGTGTCGTTGAGAGAGCGGACAGAACTTCTCGACGCTCTCGTCGAGGATCTTCGGAGCCGATATGACACCCTCTACCCGGTAATCGACCGTGGTGGTCAAAAGCTGGCGGCCGCGTTCAATGAGCTGGACCCGGCCTCGATCATGGATCCCGAGGGCGAGGGCGCCGAAGCCCTGGAAAAGGCCGAAGCCTATTTCCATGCCCAACGCGACGATCTGGGCTGCTTTCGCGCCGCCCTCATCGACGCGGGCGCTCCGCGCGGCCACGATGTGTTCGATGCGCTCGACCGTCTCGACGGATTGTATGCGTGGATCGTCGCCACCATGCAGGAGGTCCGGTGGACGATGCTGATCGCCGACGGCAGGCGGACGCCTCCGGGCGAGCGCAGGTTCACGTCCGGAGCCTCCCTGGTGGCGGCGCTTGACGAATAGGCAGCCGGCTCCGATTCGCGAGTTTCACGAGCCCGGCCGCCTCTTCAGGAAAAGCTGGCAGCGACTCCCTCAGCCCATGAAGCGCGAACTGGCCGCGGTGATCGACGAATTGCTCGCCGGCAACCTTTCCGCCGGACGAAGGTATGAGAAGCTCAATGCGGGCGACGAGCTCTATTCCGTGCGCCTCAATCGGGCGTATCGCTTTGTATTTCTGCTCCACCCGGATCTCGGCACCGCGCAGCCGGTTGCCGTCGGTCCTCACGATGAAGCCTACCGACAAGCCCTGAGGAGTGCCCGCCGCCGCTGATCGTTTCTTCAATGTTGTGGTCATTTGCCGATTGGGAGATTGGTTAGAATATCAAACATGCGAGAAAGAGCTGCATCCATTCCGGCGTCGCTGAATTTCCTTATGGCCGCCTTCCACAATTTATCGCTTCTGGCGTGATGTACAAACTCCGAGCCAAGATGGGGTGTAAGGCCAATGATACCCATGTCTTTGACCCCTGCATGTAGGTCGGCACCCACCATAAGCTCTATCCTGGCGTGCAACAGACCTGCGTCCTTCAAGGCCAGAACATTGAAGAGTATCTCTTCTTCACTCTTTTCGGAATATATGGAATACAGGTCCTCCAGTTGAATTCGCGAGGGATAATGTTGTTCGTCGGCATATCGAAATAGTATGTCCCGACACAAATCCATATCTGTAATCATTTTCTTTGGTTCTCCTCTACGAAATTGTCGTTGATCGTGCCGTATTCTACACCTTGGCTGGACTCGATGTCAGATGAATACCATCTCAGGGCACACGGAGTCATTATCTGATCCGTCTCGCAGTGCTTGCGAAAACCGGCTTCGTCGCCTCGTGCATAGAACGCCTCGGTGGGCGGGACGGCAGGAGTAAGCAACCGAGAGTGTCATCATTGCGCGGTTGATAGCGCGCGAATCGGCCCAAAGCAAAACACAACACACCGCGCGGACGGGTGGACCTCAGGACTTGCTTCATGTAGGCGGTGGAGGCTTGGACGGGGTGTAGGCGTCGAGTTTCACAACAAATGCGCAGGGAAGCATGGTTACGGAGACGACACGGTGACGACACGTTCGCGGGAAGCACTATCGTCGTTTGAAGTGATGAACAAGGACGCGATGAACATGTCGTGGTCGCTCGACAGTCGGCTGAAGCTGGCGTTGACGGCGCTTGAGTTCTTCGATGTGCATAACAGGCATCGGATGGCGCAGTTGGTTCCCGAACCAGCGCATCGCGCCCGCAGTGGTGATCGGCCGCCCTTTTCGGTGCTTGAGTTCTGCGAGTACCTGGAACGCGTGCGAGTATTCGAGAGGAAGCCGAACCACTTCCGCGTGCAGCACATCGTCAATGCAATGGCATCGCATGGGTTCTTGATTCAGGCCGGGCACTCGGAGCACGTCCCGCCGCTGCTCACGGAGCGCTACATGTATTTCCGGGGCATGTTCGGCGAGCATTTTCGGGGAAACCTGTGGCTCGCGCCGGTGCTGGGACCGGAGTTGCTCTATAGGGAAGCCCGCCCGGGGGTAGTGCATATCACCGGAACGAAGGATGGCGAAGCCGTGGGAGCCACGGGCGTGATTGTCCATCAACACTATGTTGTTACCTGCCGGCATGTGGTCGAGGGCGTGGACCTGGACGCGTGCCAGAGCTTCCAGGGCAAGGCATGCGCAGTGGACACAGGTCGCGTACAGAAGCATCCAACGGAGGACATTGCGCTAATCCGCGTGGACGTGACCTTGACGCCGTTGCATCGCGCAGTGTTTCGCCAGCCAATTGTCGGACAGGTGGTCCATACGATGGGCTTCCCACGGTTGCCAAACACTCGGGACGCCACGCTGACCATGCAGTCCGGCACCGTGACCAACGAGCGTGTGACGAACCTCGATGGGCAGTCGCTATTTCTCTACTCTGCGGTTTCCAGACCCGGGAACAGCGGTGGGCCAGTAGTCTCAGAAGATGGCTTCGTGATCGGTCTTGCCGTCGAAGACCACGTCGCATCCTACGGCCCGGACGAATGGTTCGCGCCGCACTATGCGGCCGTGCCAGCCGATGTGGTCGTGGAAGCCGTGGAAGAACTGGCACCGGAGATTGAGTTGGTGGTCGGGAAGCTCGAGTAGTCTCTGGTGCGCTACCCCGGGATCGGAATGCGGGTGCGGACACGCGCGACGGCGACGCGGTGCCGGGCCCAGTTGGGCCGGTTGTGATGTCGCGAGAGTGAGACCACCGACCGGCGGCTTCGGCGAGCCCAGCCCTGCCTCAAGGGCGGGACCAGCCACTTTGTTCGTATGCGTCCGCCGAAGACCGCAGGGGTAGGCAGGCCGTTCTTTGCGGCGAGTGCGTGCGGAGCGGAGTGGTTTTGAGCGTGAGCCGGCTTATGCGGCTTGATCGAGCCTCTGCTCCGGAACCCAGTTCCACGGCAGGA
>JAJEIH010000067.1 GCA_022827685.1 Alphaproteobacteria bacterium | reverse complement strand
CGCCATCGCGCGTTCACGCAAATCCATCGATATCGCACGGCCCATGACGAAACCCCTCCACTGTCGCGACCACGACAGTGAATCAGCTCGCCGCAACCAAAGGAATCCCCCATCGATTCCCAATCAACTCACCCCGCTCTAAGGCCCAAGCACACCGCGAACTCATAGTCTTGGTCACGCAATTGCTGAAACCTATACGACCCGCCCTTCCACAGCGTACTCATCTTTATCTCAGCTCGCCGGCCCGCAATGATTCTGTCAGCCTGGGCATCCGGAGACCGAATTACATCAAACCCTTTGGTAGCGAGGAACCCTGAGACCAATTTTTCTCCGATGGTGCCAACTTGCCTCGACGGCCTGGTTTTTATCCATGCAAAGGGGCTGCCATCCCACGAAGCGTCATCTGCTTCTTGGTATTCATTCTGGAGGGTCCGGGAACAGGAGGCCAGTATCTCGACTTCCGGATCTTGGATTCGGCGCATTTTGTTCACTCTCCAAGCGCGGCGCGGGAACGGAGTGTCCCGCTTCAAGAAAGATTGGATCGTAGAAGGCAAGCCGGCGGGCCATGACGCGGATGGCCTCCGGGTTGATGTCCACCAGCATAGCTCGCCGGCCGTTGCGGATAGCCGCCTCGCCCGTCGTGCCGCTGCCGGCGAAGAAGTCGAGCACGCGGTCGCCCGGATTGGAATGCACACGCACGATCCGGTTGAGGATCGCGATGGGCTTCTGCGTCGGGTAGCCGGTCTTCTCCTTGCCGTTCGGGCTCACGATGGTTTGCCACCAGACATCGGTCGGCGTCTTGCCCCGGGCGGCCTTCACCGGTCCCACGAGCCCCGGCGCCATGTAGGGAATGCGGTCTATGTCGTCATAGCGGTAGGTGTAGTTTTCCGGGTCCTTCGCATACCAGAGGATGTTGTCGTGTTTGGCGGACCAGCGCCGCTTCGACCGCGCGCCGTAGTCATAGGCCCAGACGATCTCGTTGATGAAGCACTCGCGCCCGAAGATGCCGTCCAGCAGCACCTTGCAGTAATGCGATTCCCGGTAGTCGATATGGAGGAAGAAGGAGCCGTGGGGCGCGAGCAGCCGGTGCGCTTCCTTCAGCCGCGGCTCGATAAAGGCCAGGTAATCGTCGAAGACGTCGTTCCAGGAGGAAGCGCCGAGGCGGACCGTGCGGTAGCGCTTGCCCTGGAAGCCGGTGCGGTCGCCCTCTTCGTCGCGGATCGTGCGGAGCCGCGTGCGGGCCTGCGCCTTGCCGGTGTTGAAGGGCGGGTCGATATAGATGAGGTCGAAACTGCCGTCCCCGAAGCGGGAGAGCACCTCCAGATTGTCGCCCAGATGGATTTCGAGCTTCGGCGATACCGCCGCCGGGGCCGTCATGCCGCGCGGGCCAGACGGCCGGGCAGCGCGCCGGTCGCCTCGCCCTCCTCGAAGGTGACCTCGCCGGCGCAGACCGTCGCCCGGTATCCTTCGGCCCGCTGCACCAGCCGGCGGCCGCCGGCCGGCAGGTCGTGGACCATGACCGGCGGGCGAATCCGCAGCCGGTCGAAGTCGATGACATTGATGTCGGCGCGCAGCCCCGGTTCCAGCCGGCCCCGGTCGGAAAAGCCGTAGAGCGCAGCGGTATCCGCCGTCTGCGCCTTCACCAGCCAGGGAAGCGGGAAGCCCGGCCCCCGGCTGCGGTCCCGGCCCCAGTGGGTCAGCACATAGGTCGGGATGCTGGCGTCGGAGATCAGCCCGCAATGCGCGCCGCCGTCGCCGAGGCCGAGCACGGTGCGCGGATGGTCCATCATCCGGCGGATGTCCCCGTGGTCGAGCCGGCTGTAGTTCACGAAGGGGAAGAAGATCAGCTCCCGCCCTTCGCGCTCCAGCATCCGGTCCAGCACCAGTTCGCGGGGGTCGCGGCCCTCCCGCTCCGCCTCGGCCAACACCGAGCTCTCGGGCGCGGGCTCGTAGTCGGGCGGGTCGCCCAGGGTGAACATCTTGTGGAAGCCGCCGGTCACGTCCTGCATCAGCCGGCTGCGGTGGTTGCGCCGCTGGCCGAGCAGCCTTGCGCGGAAATCGGGCCGGCGGAGGATCGCCACCCGCTCCGCCAGCGGCAGATGCGCGATCTCGCGATAGGCCGGCATGGTGGAGAAGGGATGCAGCGAGGCGGAGAGGCCGAGCATCAGCCCGACCGGCCGCGCCGCCACCTGCGCGTGCAGCGCCACGCCGTCGGCCGCGGCCTCCTCCAGGTAGCCGAGCACGCTCGCCCACTGGTCCGGGCGTTCGTCGCGCTGGACCACGGTGAGCCAGCTGCGCCCGTTCGCGCGCTCCGCCATGCGGCGCAGCAGGCCGAGTTCGTAAGCCTCCTCGTCGAGGTCGGAAATCCAGCCGATGGTGCGCCCGCCGACCGCGCCCACAGCGTCCGCCAGCCCCAGCAATTCGCGCTCCTCGGCGAAGGCGCCGGGCACGCGGTCTCCGTCGGCGGTCAGATGCGCGATGGTGCGCGTGGTGGTGAAGCCGCGCGCGCCCGCCTCCAGCGCCTCGCGGACGACATCGGCCATGAGGCGGACATCGTCTTCCGTCGCCGGCTCGTTGGCGATGCCGCGCCCGCCCATCGCATAGGCCCTGACGGCGCAATGCGGCACCTGCGCGGCGACGTCGATGGCGCGCGGGCGCGTCTCCAGCGCGTCGAGATATTCCGGAAAGCTCTCCCAGTCCCAGGTGAGGCCCTCGGAGAGCGCGGCGCCCGGAATGTCCTCCACGCCCTCCATCATGCGGATCAGCGCATGGTGCGCGTCCGGGCGCGCCGGCGCGAAGCCGACGCCGCAATTGCCCATCACCACCGTGGTGACGCCGTGCCAGCTCGACGGGGCCAGTTCGCTGTCCCAGGTCGCCTGGCCGTCATAATGGGTGTGGACATCGACGAAACCGGGCGTTACCAGCGCGCCGTCCGCGTCGATCTCGCGCCGGCCGGGCCCGGCCCTGCCGCCGGCCTGCGCGATGCGCCCGCCCTCGACCGCAATGTCGCCGGCGAAGGGCTCGCCCCCGGTCCCGTCGATGACCGTGCCGCCGCGAATGACCAGATCGTGCATCGCCGCGCCTCCCTCAGTTGTAGAACGCCTCGAAGGCCGCGCCGACGCGCTCGACATCCCCCGGCTCGATGTCCCTGTGGACCACCAGCCGCGTCACCGGGCCGGGCGATGCGATGACGATATTGCGGTCTTCGAGATGGCGCTTGAGTTCGGCCCCGCCGGGCAGGCCGGCATAGACCATGTTGGTGGAAACGCGCTGCACCTCGACCACCGGCGCCAGGCGCGCGCCCAGTGCAGAGGCGAGCTCATGGTCGTCGGCCAGCCGCTCGACATGGGCATCCAGCGCATGCAGGCCGGCGGCCGCCAGCACGCCGGACTGGCGCATGCCGCCGCCCAGCATCTTCCTTGCCCGCCGCGCGCGGGCGATGAACGCCTCGTCCCCGGCGAGCACCGTGCCGGCCGGCGCGCCCAGGCCCTTGGAAAGGCAGAGCGACACGGAATCGGCCCCCCTTGCGACAGACGCCGGCGTCTTTCCGGTTGCGGTGGCCGCGTTCAGCAGGCGCGCCCCGTCGAGATGCACCCTGAGCCCGTGCTCGCGGGCGAGCGCGGCGACCTCTTCCATGTAGCCTTCCGGCAGCACGCGGCCGAGCGTCGTGTTCTCCACCGCGATCAGCCGCAGCACCGGACGGTGGAAGTCCTCGGGGCGGATCGCGGCCCGGAGCCGGTCGAGGGCCACCGTGCCGTCCTCCTCCACGGGCAGCGTGATCGGCACGATAGAGCCCACCACGGCGGCGCCGCCCGCCTCCGAGGCGACCGTGTGGTAGGTGTCGCCGGTCAGATAGGCCTCGCCGCGCCCGCAATGGCTCATCAGCGCCGTCAGGTTCGACTGCGTGCCGGAGGGCAGGAACAGCCCGGCCTCCAGCCCCAGCATGTCGGCGACGCGCGCTTCCAGCCGGGCGACGGTCGGGTCCTCGCCATGCACATCGTCGCCGACCTCCGCTTCCGCCATGATCCGGCGCATGGCCGGCGTCGGCAGGGTCACGGTGTCGCTGCGCAGGTCGATCCGGCGATTGGCCATACCGTTTCCGTCCATGTCAGGCTGCCTCCCGGCGGCCGTCGAGCCAGCGGTCGAGGTCGGCGAGCGCGCGGGCCGCATGCGCGCGCTTGCGTTCGCGGCCCCGGAACCGCCCGTCGAGCGGCGGGAAGAGGCCGAAATTGACATTCATGGGCTGGTAGGCCCCGGCGGATTCGGGCCGCGGGCCGGTGACATGGGCCAGCACCGCGCCGAGCGCCGTCGTCGCAGGCGGCGCATCCGTCTCGCCGGCGGCGAAACGCCCCGCCAGCATGCCGATGGCCGCGCTCTCCACATAGCCCTCCACCCCGGTGATCTGGCCCGCGAAGCGCAGATGCGGGGCCGCCCTGAGCCGCAATTGCCCGTCCAGCAGCGCCGGCGCGTCGATGAAGCTGTTCCGGTGGATACCGCCGAGTCTCGCGAACCGCGCATTTTCGAGGCCCGGCACCATGCGGAAGACGCGCGCCTGCTCGCCGTGGCGCAGCTTGGTCTGGAAGCCGACGATGTTGTAGAGCGTGCCGAGCGCATTGTCGCGGCGGAGCTGCACGACGGCATGGGGCCGCTTCCCGGTGCGCGGGTCGGTCAGCCCGACGGGCTTCATCGGGCCGAAACGCAGCGTCTCCGGCCCGCGCGCCGCCATCACCTCCACCGGCAGGCAGCCCTCGAACCAGGGCGTGAGCGCCTCCCACTCCTTGAACTCGATCCGGTCCGCCTCCAGCAGCGCTTCCACAAAGGCGTTGTAGCCGGCCTCGTCCAGCGGGCAGTTGATGTAGTCGGCGCCGCTGCCGGCCGGCCCCGGCTTGTCGTAGCGGGACTGGAACCAGGCGGTGTCGAGGTCGATGGAGTCCGCATAGACGATGGGCGCGATGGCGTCGAAGAAAGCAAGCGCCTCGCGTCCGGTCAGCGCCTGGATTGCGTCCGCAAGCGCGCCGTCGGTGAGCGGCCCGGTGGCGACGATGGCGGCGCCCGATTCCGGCAGCCGGTCGATGCGCCGGCGTTCTATCGCGATGAGCGGCTCGGCCTCGAGAGCGCCGGTGACCGCATCGGCGAAGGCCTCGCGGTCCACGGCGAGCGCGCCGCCGGCCGGCAGGCGGGTGCGGTCGGCGCACGCCATGACCAGCGAGCCCGTCCGGCGCATCTCCTCATGCAGCAGGCCGACGGCGTTGTGCTCGGCATCGTCGGAACGGAAGGAGTTCGAACAGACGAGCTCCGCGAGCTTCTGCGTCTTGTGGGCCGGCGTCGGCGTTTCGGGGCGCATCTCGAAAAGCACCGAGCGCACACCCCGCCGCGCAAGCTGCCAGCAGGCCTCCGCCCCGGCAAGCCCGCCGCCGATAGCCTGGACCGGAGTGTTCGCGATGGACGCCATAAGGGCCTTATACCCCGGCCCCGCCGCCTCCTGCCAGCGGCTCCCGCAGCGCGGTCAGGGAGCGGGAATCAGCTTGACGGCCGCGATGATGAGCGCGGCGAGGCCGACCATCCGCCAGGTCAGGTGGGCCTCCAGCGCCGCCAGATCCGCCTTGACCTCATGCACGTCCGCCTTGGTCGCAAGCTCCTCACGGTCCGCCTGCGCCGCTTCGCGCCCCATGCTGGCGATGGCCTCGGCATGTTCCTGCTTGAGGCCGGCATTCCGCAAACGCCTCGCGGCTTCCAATGTGTCGAATGCGGCCCCGGTCACGCGGGTTTCTCCCTGAAGAGGTCCCAAGCAGTGCCACAAGCCGTCCGCCCTGGCAAGCCGTGCAGCGGTTGCTACGGCAGCCGGTCGCCGTCCTCGTAGCCTTGCCAGGCGCTGATCTGGAGCGGCGAGGCGCGCACATGCAGCACGACCGGGCGCGAGCGCACCGCAAAGGCCTGCGCAACCGCATCCGCCACCTGCGATTCCGCCTCGATGGTGATGCCCTCCGCGCCGAAGGACCGGGCCCAGGCGGCGAAATCGGGGTTGGTAAGGCGCGTGCCGGCCATGAAGGGGCGGCCCGGATAGCGCATATGGCTGTGCATGCCGATGGTGCCGTACATGCCGTTGTCGGCGATCACGGCGATCGGGCAGGCGCCGTACTGGCAGGCGGTGGCAAGCTCGTTGCCCATCATCAGCGCGCCGCCGTCGCCCATGAAGGCGACCACCTGCGTGCCCGGCCGGCGGATGGCGGCGGCGACCGCCATCGGCATGCCGGAGCCCATCGCGCCCACCACCGAGGCCAGGAACACCTGCCCCTGCCGGAAGCCGATATGGCGGTGCAGGAAGGTCGCGAAATTGCCAGCGTCGGAGGTGACGGTGGCGTCGGGGGCGAGATGCTTGCCGATCTCCGCGACGACGGCCGAGAAGTTCACGCCGTCCCCGCGCGGCTCCCAGGGCCGCTCCAGCAGGCGGCGGTGGGTCTTGTGCAGCCCGTCGATCCAGCCGCGCCGGCGCTCGCCGTCAGCGGGCGCCGGACGGGCAAGCAGCGCCTTCACCACCTCATGCGGGCTCGCGGCGATGCCGAGCGCCGGGCGCCAGACGCGGCCGATCTCGTTCGGGTCCGGCCAGATAT
Organism: Alphaproteobacteria bacterium; assembly: GCA_022827685.1. GTDB lineage: Bacteria > Pseudomonadota > Alphaproteobacteria > Bin95 > Bin95 > Bin95. The sequence goes on along the minus strand of JAJEIH010000067.1, from coordinate 12,982 downwards.
GGACCAGCGGCAATTGCGGCTCCGGCGCGGTCGGGAAGGTGTAGGACTGGCTCACGCTGTCGGTCAGCCGCTCGCCGAGCGCGATCATCAGGTCCGCCCGCTTCATCTCGTCGAGCAGCTCCTTCGGCACCCTGATGCCCATATAGCCGCCATGGTTCGGGTGGTCGTAGTCGAAGAGCTGCGGCCGGCGGTGCGTCGGCACGACCGGCAGCACCCAGCTTTCCGAGAGGCGCACAAGGTCTGCGAACAGCGCCGGGTCGCGCACCGCATCCGCCATCGCACCCCCGCCGGCCAGCAGCAGCGGGCGCTCGGCCGCCTCGATCATGGCGATCAGCGCGTCCACGTCGTCGGGACGGGGGGCGGGAATCGGGCGCGGGCGCGGCGGCGCGAGCGCCGCGTCCGTCTCCTCGTCGAAAATGTCTTCCGGCAGGATGACCGCCACCGGCCCCGGCGTGCCGGACTCGGCGAGGTGGAAGGCGCGCGCCATCGCCTCCGAGGCCTGCTCCGGATCGTTCACCTCGATCACGTCCTTGGAGATGTCGGAGAGCAGACGCGAATAGTTCTGCTCCTGGAGCGCGAGGCGGCCCATGTCGCGCCGCTCGACCTGGCCGATCAGCATCACCAGCGGCGTCGCGTCGTGAAAGGCGGTGTGCATGGCGACCAGCCCGTTGGCGAGGCCGGGGCCGCGCGAGACCATGGCGACGCCCGCCCGGTCGCGCATCCGCCCGTCGGCGGCGGCCATGAAGCCCGCACCCGCCTCGTGCCGGCAGACCGCGACCTGGATCGAGTTGCGCTCGACCATCGTGCTGGTGAGGCCGATATAGCTCTCGCCGGGCACGCACCAGACGCGGTCCACATCGTGCGCCTCCAGGCTTTCCACCAGCAGGCGGGCGACGGTTCTGTTCTCCGGCATGGGCTTGGCAGTCCTCTTCTCCGAAAATCCGGGCGCGACCCTAACCGCCTTCGCCCGGCCTGCAAATGCGGCGGATTGCGGGGCCGGCGGCGGCGATTCAGGCTTCGGCGTCCTCCCGCCTTGCCCGAACCGATGCGCGCACCTGCTTCATCGCAAGGAACATGCGCGCAGGATTGCTCGGAAAGGCCGCGAAGCCGAAGCCCTCGTACCATGCCTTGCGACGCGCCAGGGCGTCATCGCCGCCATCCGCAATGACATCCAGAAGGATCGCGTGGCAGCCGGCCATATCGGAAACCGCGCATGCCTTCTCGAAGACATGGTGCATAAGGACGCCCCCCAGCCCCCTGCCCTGTGCCGTCCTGTCCACCGCGACCTGTCCCAGGAACAGCACCGGGATTTCGCCATGGTCCGGCGCCCCGCGCGGCCGGCGCGCCATCTCGTCCACGTTCATCATGCCGAGGTTGATCGCATGGTATCCGAGGATGCGCGCGCTTCCTTCCTCGACGACGACATAGACCCGGGTCATGTCGTCCTTCCGCTGTTTCCTTGCAGTGAACCTCAGATAGTTGTTCAGGCGGCCGACGCCGCAGTCGAAAGCGGCGCGGTCATGCCGCGCCGTATCGAAGAGTTCTATCCGGAGCGCCGGCGGGTCAATCGGCATGAACCACGCGCGAACGGTAGTTCCGGGCCGCCTCCAGTGCGCGCGGGGTAGGAGCGGGCGGCGCATCGAGCGCGGCGGCGAATGTTTCGGCATCCTCCGGCGTCAGGACATGCCGGGACTGCCGGTCGAGCACCCGCGCAGCCTCGCGCTCGATCGCGGCGCGCAGAAACGCCGACTTGTCCACGGCCAGCGCGAGCGCGGCGCGTTCGATCAGGTCCGCCAGGCGGTCGTCATGCCGCACCTGGGTCGTTCTCGTCCGTTTCGCCGGACCCCGCGGCCCACTGTCGAAATTCAACATGACCGGCCCCTTTCCGAGGCCTCATTTGTAGTGCGGTTCACATTACATTACAAGCGCCGGCCCCGCACCCCGCACTTCCTTGCCGCCCGGAGGCCGGGCGGTTACGGTCTGCGTCGTCTGAGAGGGGCGGGGCGCCATGGGCGAATTCACGATCAGGGGCAGGGTGGCGGTCGCCGGCGTCGGCGAAACGACCTACTGGAAGCACAGCCGGAGTCCTCACGCCGAGTTCAAGCTGGCCCTGATGGCGATCCTGGCCGCGGCCGAGGACGCCGGCATCGACCCGGCGGAGATCGACGGCTTCGCCTCCTATTCCAACGACCGCAACGACCCCTCGCGCATCGCCGCCGCGCTCGGCTGCCGGGAGCTCGCCTTCTCCAACATGCAGTGGGGCGGCGGCGGGGGCGGCGGCTCGGCCGCAATCGCCAACGCGGCCGCGGCCATCGCCTGCGGCTATGCGCGCTGCGTGGTCGTGTTCCGCGCGCTCGCCCAGGGCCAATTCCAGCGTTTCGGGCAGGCGGCGGCGGGCGGCGCGGCGGCGGGCCACGACGCCTTCACCGTGCCCTACGGCGTCATGTCGCCCGCCCAGAAATACGCCATGCGCTACCAGCGCTTCGCCCATGAGCACGGAATCGAACGCCCGGCGCTCCGGGCGATCTCCATGGCCTCCTACCACCATGCGCAGCAGAACCCGCGCGCGGTTATGTACGGCCGGCCGCTGACCGAGGAGGACTACGACGCCTCGCGCTGGATCGCCGAGCCGTTCCGCCTGTTCGACTGCTGCCAGGAGAATGACGGCGCCGCGGCCATCCTGCTCGTGGCGGCCGAGCGCGCCCGCGACCTGCCGCACAAGCCCTGCTACCTGCTGGGCGCGGCGGCGGGCTCCGAATACCGCAACGGCGCGCCGGTCCACAATGCGCCGCTCTACGGCACATCGAGCTTCACCACCGTCGCCCCGCGCGCCTTCGCCATGGCGGGAATCGAAGCGGCGGATGTCGATGTGGCGCAGTCCTACGAGAACTTCACCGGCGGGGTGCTGATGAGCCTGGTCGAGCACGGCTTCTTCGCAGCCGACGAGGCCAACGACTTCCTCACCCTCGACAATCTGCGCGCCGACGGCGGAAAGCTGCCGCTCAATACCAGCGGCGGCAACCTCGCCGAGTGCTACATGCACGGCCTCGAACTGAATATCGAGGCTGTGCGCCAGATTCGCGGCCAGTCTCCAAACCAGGTGGAGGGCGCGGAAATCTCGGTCGTCGGCTCCGGGCCGATGGTGACGCCCGTCAGCAGCTCCGTGTTCGGGGCGGAGGCGGCGTTGTGAGCCATCTACCGGAAGGAATGCCGCGCCCGCTCGCGGACGAACTGACGGAGCCGTTCTGGGAGGCGGCGCGGGAGGAGCGGCTGCTGGTGCAGCGCTGCCGGGCCTGCGGGGCCTGGCAATGGGGGCCGGAATGGTGCTGCCACGCCTGCCGAAGCTTCGATGTCGGCTGGGCGGAGGTTCCGCGGCAGGAGGGCCGGTACAAGGGCCGCATCTACTCCTGGGAGCGCAACTACCACCCGGTGCATCCGGCGCTCAGAGGCCGGGACCCCTATATCGTCGTGCTGGTGGAACTGCCGGAGGCGGGCGGGGTGCGCATGGTCGGCAATCTCCTCGGCGACCCCATGCAGAAGGTCCGCATCGGCGCCGAGGTCGAGGCCGTCTTCGAGCACCACGAGGAAGCGGAGCCACCCTACACGCTGGTGCAGTGGCAGTGTATCTGAGCAAGGATCCGACGCCACAGGCTCAATCCGCGCGGCACCGGTCTCCCTGCCGGGTTAGTCCGGGTCCTCGACTTCCGCCGTTTCGCCACTGACTTCTTCGGCATCCCCCGCTGCCGGCGCCTTGGCAACGCCCACCATCGCCGGCCTCAGCAGGCGGTCGTGGAGGAGGTAGCCGTCCTGGATGACCTGGACGACCGTGCCGGGTTCGGCGTCCGCCGCCTCCACTTCGAACATCGCCTGGTGGCGGTTGTGGTCGAAGCGTTCGCCCTCGGCTTCGATGCGCGCGATATTGTGGCGGGCGAAGGCGGCGCTGAGTTCGCGCTCCACCATCTCGACGCCTTCCATCAGCCCCTCGCCGCCGCCGCTCTCGAGCGCCCGGCGCAAATTGTCGGCGACGCCGAGCAGATCGCGCGCTAGCCCCGTTGCGCCGTAGCGGGACGCCTCGCCGCGCTCGCGCTCGCTCCGCCGGCGCATGTTCTCGACCTCGGCAAGCGCGCGCAGCCGCTCGTTCCTGAGCCCGGCGGCCTCGGTCTCCAGTTCGGCAATGCGCGCCGCCTGCTCGGCAAGCGGGTCGAACTCGTCCGCTTCCGCATCCTCCGCCGCTTCCCCGGCAGGCGCTTCCTCTTCCACCAGCGCATCGCCGTCCGTCACGCCGCCCGCTTCCCGCGGCGCTTCCTCTTCCGTTTCGGGCTTCGGTTCCCCGTCCACCATTCCTCTCACCCTCTCTCGGGAGCCAGCATGCGTTCGATCACCCGCGCCGTATAGTCCACCATCGGCACGATGCGGGCATAATTCAGCCGGGTCGGCCCCAGCACGCCGATAGCGCCCACGACGCGCTCCTGCCCGTCGCGGTAGGGGCTGACCACCATCGACATGCCCGTCTGGCTGAACACCGTGTTCTCCGCTCCGATGAAGATCTGCACCCCTTCGCCCGTCCGGGCCGCCTCCACCAGGCGCAGGATGTTCTCGCGCGTCTCAAGCGCATCGAACAGGCCGCGCAGCCGCTCAAGGTCCTCGACCGCATGCACATCGTCCAGCAGCCGCGCGCGCCCGGTAACGATCAGCCGCCCGCCGTCATGGCTGCGCTCCCCGGCCCAGACCGCGAGCCCGGCCTCGACCACGCTCTGCGCAAGCGTATCGATCTGCGCGCGGTGCGTTTCCAGGTCGGCGCGGATTTCCTCCAGCGCCTCCTCCAGCGTGCGTCCGGAGAGCCGGGACTGGAGATAGTTGGCGGCGCGCTGCAGCGCATCCGCCGGCAGGCCCGGCGGCAGGGTGAGCACCCGGTTCTCCACCTGGCCGGCCTCGTCCACCAGCACGGCGAGCGCGCGCCCTTCGCCCAGATTGACGAACTCGATATGGTTCAGCCGCTCGGCCCGCTTCGGCGCCACCACCAGGCCGGCATGGCGCGTGAGGCCCGCCAGCAGGCGGCTCGCGCGCTCGAGACTCTGTTCAAGCGTGATGCCCGCCCCGGCCGAAAGCGCCTCGATATCGGCGCACTCGCTCTCCGTCAGCCCGCCCGTCTGCATGATGCCGTCCACGAAGAGGCGCAGGCCTCCATCGGTCGGCAGGCGCCCGGCCGAGGCATGCGGCGAGAACAGGAGGCCGAGTTCCTGGAGGTCCGCCATCACATTGCGGATCGTCGCCGGCGAAAGCGGCCTGCCGAGCTTGCGCGCGAGCGTGCGCGAGCCGACCGGCTCGCCCGTCTCCATCCAGGCATCCACAATCAGCCCGAAGACCTCGCGCGAGCGTTCGTCGAGATCGGCAAGTCCCGGGGAGCCGGCCATGCAACAAAGACTCTTCCAAGCGGCGCCCCCAGCATTTAGGAACCCGGCGGGCGGGCGTCAACCGGTCGCCCGGCACCGAGAAGCGAGCGTGAAGCCATGACAGACCCCGTCCGCCCGTCCGGACGCCGCCCCGACGAACTCCGCGATGTCGTGCTGGAGCCCGGCTGGGCGCCTTATGCGGAAGGCTCCTGCCTTGCGAGCTTCGGGGCCACGCGCGTCCTCGCCGCCGCTTCGGTGGAAACGCGCGTGCCGCCCTGGCTGCGCGGCCGCGGGCGCGGCTGGATCACGGCGGAATACGGCATGCTGCCGCGCTCGACCCATGAGCGCACCGACCGCGAGGCGGCGCGCGGGCGCCAGAGCGGCCGCACGCAGGAAATCCAGCGCCTGATCGGCCGCTCGCTGCGCGCCGTCGCCGACCTGGGAGCGCTCGGCGAAATCCAGATCCGCATCGACTGCGATGTGCTGCAGGCGGACGGCGGCACCCGCACCGCGGCCGTTACCGGCGGCTATGTGGCGCTCGCGCTCGCCTGCCGGCACCTGCAGCGGATCGGCGCGGTCAAGAAACCGGTGCTGGCCGACTCGGTCGCCGCCGTCTCCTGCGGGCTCTGGCGGGGCGCGCCGGTGCTCGACCTCGACTATGCAGAAGACAGCGCGGCGGATGCGGATGCGAATTTCGTGCTGACCGGCTCGGGTGCGCTGGTCGAGGTGCAGGCGACTGCGGAGAAGACGGCTTTTCCCCGCGACCGGCTGGATGCCCTGCTCGACCTGGCGGAGGCCGGCTGCGCCCGGCTCGCGGAAGCGCAACGCCGCGCGCTCGAGCCGTGACCCGGCGGTTCGACGGCAGGCGGCTCGTCATCGCCAGCCACAATGCCGGCAAGGTCCGCGAGATCGCCGAACTGCTGGCACCCTTCGGCATCGAGGGCGTGGCGGCTTCCGCGCTCGGCCTGCCGGAGCCGGAGGAGACCGGAAAGACCTTCCTCGCCAATGCCGAGCTCAAGGCGCGCGCGGCGGCGACCGCCGGACTGCCTGCCCTGGCGGACGATTCCGGCCTTGCGGTCGCGGCGCTCGGCGGTGCGCCCGGCATCTATTCCGCCCGCTGGGCCGGGCCCGGCCGCGATTTCGCGCGCGCCATGGCGGATGTGCATGAGCGCCTCGCGGACCGGCCGCGCGAGGCCGCCTTCGTCGCCGCGCTCGCGCTTGCCTGGCCGGACGGGCATGTCGAGGCCTTCGACGGCTGCGTGGAGGGCCGGCTGGTCTGGCCGCCGCGCGGGGACCGGGGCTTCGGCTACGACCCGATCTTCGTGCCCGAGGGCCATGACGAGACCTTCGGCGAGATGGCACCGGAAGCGAAGGCGCGCATCACCCACCGCGCCCGGGCTTTCGGGAAGCTGGCGGCAGCCTGTTTCCCATGACGGACCGGGGCTTCGCCGTCTATGTGCATTGGCCGTTCTGCGAGTCCAAATGCCCCTATTGCGACTTCAACAGCCATGTGCGCGAACGGGTGGACGAGGCCGCCTGGCGCGAGGCCCTGCTCGGCTCGCTCGAAAGCTGGGCCGGGGAGACGCCCGGGCGCACGGTCGGGAGCGTCTTCTTCGGCGGCGGCACGCCCTCGCTTATGGCGCCGGAGACCGCGGGCGCGGTGCTGGAGCGGGTGCGTGCGCTCTGGCTGGTCGCGGACGACCTCGAAGTCACGCTGGAGGCCAATCCCGGCTCGGTCGAGGCCGGCCGCTTCCGCGCCTTCGCCGGGGCGGGCGTCAACCGGCTTTCGCTCGGCGTGCAGTCCTTCCGGGACGGTGAGCTCGCCTTTCTCGGCCGCCGCCATGACGCCCGCGCCGCCCGCGCCGCGCTCGAACTCGCGCACCGCACCTTCCCGCGCGTCTCCTTCGACCTGATCTATGCCCTGCCGGGCCACACCGCTGCCGAATGGGCCGCCCGCCTCGACGAGGCGCTCGCACTCGCGGGCGAGCATCTCTCGCTCTACCAGCTCACCATCGAGCCGGGCACGGCCTTCGCACCCCGCGCAGCGCGCGGCGACTTCCGCATCCCCGATGAAGACGAGGCGGCGGCGCTTTACGAAACCACGCAGGAGCGTCTCGCCGCCGCCGGGCTGCCCGCCTACGAGATCTCGAACCACGCCCGGCCGGGCGCCGCCTGCCGGCACAACCTCGTCTATTGGCGGGGCGGGGAGTGGATCGGCGTCGGGCCCGGCGCGCACGGCCGCATCGACACGGAAGCAGGCCGCATCGCGACCGCCGAGCGCCGCGCCCCGGAGGCCTGGCTCGACGAAGCCGTCCGCAAGGGCCGCGCCGTCAGGGAACGCCGCCTGCTCGAACCGCCGGAGGCCATGCAGGAGCGCATCCAGACGGGCCTCCGGCTGGCGGAAGGCATTCCCGCGCACGGGCTGGAACCGGCCATCGACACGGGCCGGCTCGCGCATCTGCGGGCCGAAGGGCTGCTCTCGGCGCACACGGACCGCCTCCAGGCGACCCCGGCCGGGCGCCAGCGGCTCGATGCGGTGGTCCGCTACCTGCTCGTCTGAGACGGGCGCCGCCCCTCAGGCGAAGCGCATCAGGAAACGGACCAGGCGGCGGGTCCGGGGGCCGAACAGCGCATCGGTGTAGTAGCTGCCGGCGGCGCGTTTCGACACCTCGCCGAGCGTCGGATAGGGCGCGATCATGCCCGCCAGCGCCCCGATGCGGAGCTTTTGCGACACCGCCAGCACCCATGGCTGGATGAGTTCGCCCGCATGGGGGCCGACGATTGTGGCGCCGAGCACCCGGCCCCTCGGTCCGACCACCGCCTTGACGAAGCCCCCGGTGTCGCGTTCCGCCCGGGCGCGGTCGTTTTCGGTGAAATCGTGGCGCAGCACGCGCGCCTTCTTTCCGAAGGCATTCCTCGCCATCGCCTCGGTCATGCCGACATGGGCGAGCTCGGGGTCGGTATAGGTCACCCAGGGCGCGGCGGTCGTGTCCGCCCGGGCGGGCAGGCGGAAGAGCGCATTGCGGATCGCGATGCCGGCATGGTAGCCGGCCACATGGGTGAAGCGCAGCCCGCCCGCCACGTCGCCGACCGCCAGCACGCGCTTGTCCGAGGCGCGCAGCCGGCCGTCCACCGTCACGCCCTCCGGCGTCCAAGCGATGCCCCCGGCGTCGAGGTCGAGGCCATCCAGGTCCGGCTGGCGGCCGGCCGCAACCAGCAGGTGGGTGCCTTCGACCGTCTCCCGCCGGCCTCCCGCCTCGAAATGCAGGGCTATGGCTCCGGGCCCGCCCGAAGCCCCGGTCACGTCCGCGTGTTCATGGAGCCGCACGCCCTCCCCGATGAGGCGTGCGCGGATGAGCGCGGCGGCATCGCCGTCGTCGCGCGGCAGGATCGGCCCGCGCTGCACCACCGTCACCTCCGCGCCGAGCCGGCGGTGCGCCTGGGCAAGCTCGATGCCGACCGGGCCGCCGCCGAGCACCAGCAGATGCGCCGGCGTCTCCTCCAGGTCGAAGATCGTCTCATTGGTGAGGAAGGCCACCCGGTCCAGACCCGGAACGGGCGGCACCACCGGCCTGGAGCCCGTCGCCAGCACGATCCAGCGGGCCTTCACGCGGACGCCGCCGCCTTCGAGCAGCCGCCGGCCGGCGAACCGGGCCGGCGCCTGGACCACGCGCACGCCAAGCCCTTCGAAGCGCTCGACGCTGTCATGCGGCGCGATGGCGGCGATGACGCCCTGCACATGGCGCCGGAGCGCGGCGGGATCGACCCTGGGCGCCTCCGGGGCAATGCCGAAACGGCCGGCATTGCGGAAAGCCGAGGCGGCATGGGCGGCGGCGATGGTGGCCTTCGACGGCACGCAGCCGTAGTTCAGGCAGTCGCCTCCCATGCGGCCTTTCTCGAACAGCAGCACCGAGGCGCCCATCTGCGCCGCGCCCGCGGCTACGGAGAGCCCGCCGGAGCCGCCGCCGACCACCGCGATATCGACCCGGACCGTTTCCGTCATCCGCCCGTCTCCCTGCCGCCCTGTATGCCGGACCGTTTCATGCTTGTCTTCCTTTCGGCAAGTCCGGATACTTTATTTAGGTACTCCAAGTCCTTTCTTCGCCCCGGAGCCACGCCGGAGGGCGTTCCATGAACGCCTCGCCCCTGGAAGAAACGGCCCGGCGGGCTGGCGAATTGCTCGCCGCCGGCGACCATGAGCAGGCAGCGCCGCTCTATGAGCGGATGCTGGAGGCGGAAGACGGCCGCGCGGAGGGCCATCTGGGACTGGCGCGATCGCTTTACGGGCAGGGCCGCCTCGACGAGGCGGCCCGGCATCTGCGCTCGGCGGCGGACCTGCGGCCGGGCGATGCGGAACTCCAGGGCGAACTCGCGCTGGTGCTGCGCCGGCTGGGCCTCACCGGCGAGGCGTCGGTCGCGGCGGCCCGCTCCGCCCAGCTCGCCCCGCAGGAGGTCGATTTCCACTGGCTGAACGGCACCCTCCTGCTCATGAACGGGCGGTATGCCGAGGGCTGGGCCGCATGGGGGCAGGCCAGGGCGCTGAATGACGCCGCCGCCGATACCAGCCGCTACCGGCCGCCGCGCTGGGACGGCCGGAGGCTCGACGGCGAAACCCTGCTGCTGGATGCGGGCGGCAATGACATCGACGCTGTGCAATTCTGCCGCTACCTGCCTGCCGTGCGGACCCGCGGCGCCCTTCCGGCCATCGCCTGCAGCGAGTCGGCCGCGGGGCTGCTCTCCGGACTGCCGGGCCTGCTCTGGCTCGCCGGCCCCGGCGAGAACCGGCCTCCCTACGACCTGACGGCCAGTTTCGACGACCTGCCGCGCCTGTTCGAGACGACGCCGGCGACCGTGCCGCCGCCTGCGGGCATCGAAGTCAATCCGAGGCAGCGGCGATACTGGCAGGAGACGCTGGCCGGAGCGCCTTCGCCGCGCATCGCGGTCGCCTGGACCGGCGCGGAGCCCTGGCCGGAAGGGCTGCTCGAAATCGCCGGCGCCCGCTTCTACACCTTCCTCGAGCCCGTGCCGGGCATGACGCCGCTTTCGGAGGAGCCGCTCGCGCTGGATGCCGCCGCCGCGATGCTCGAAGAGTTCGAGATGGTGGTGAGCGACGACAACCCGATCGGCCATCTCGCAGGCACGCTCGGCCGGCCCTGCTGGATGATGCTCGACATCGCGCCGGACTGGCGCTGGCTCCAGGCGCGGCGCGACACGCCGTGGTATCCGTCCATGCGCCTGGTGAGGCAGGAGCGCGTGGGCGACTGGAGCGCGCCGCTCGCCATCGTGCGGCGCGAGATCGAGCGCGGCCTCGCCCGGCATGCGGACCGCCTCGCCGCCGCCGAAGCCGCGCTTGCCGACGGGCAGGTGCGGCGCGCGGCGGCGCTCTTGGCCGCGGGCGGGCATTCCTGGCGCGGCGATGCGCGGATGCACCGCCTGCTCGGCAATCTCGCCCTTGCGCAGGGCCGCCTGGACGACGCCGCCCGCGCGCTTCACCGCGCCGTGGCCGCCGCGCCGGGCGACGCTGCGGTCCACAGCGCCTTCGCCGGCGTGCTGGCCGAGATCGGCGCCCACCGCGACCGCGAGCGGATGGCGGCCCGCGCCGTGGCGCTGGACCCTTCCTCCCCGGAGCCCCGCCTCCTCCACGCCGACGCGCTGGAGGCGCTCGGCCGGTCCGACGAGGCGCTGGCCGTCTATACCGACGCCCACGACCTTGCGCCGAAAGACCGCGCCACCGCCGCCGCGCTGTCCTCGGCGCTGTTGAGGCGCGGCAATTTCGACGCCGGGCTGCCGCTTCTGCCGACGGGCCCGCTGCCGCCGGCGGGGCTCCAGGCCGTCGAGGGCGCGGATGTCATTATCGATGCGGTCAATGACGACATCGAGGCGGTCTGGCTGCTGCGCTATGCGCCGCTGCTGGACAGGGCCGGGCGCGTGCTGGCGGCGGTGCGGCCGGGGCTCCAGCGCCTGGTCGCGGGCCAGCCCGGCGTGGACGGCGTGCTCGTCGCCGGGCAGGCCCGGCCGCAGGGCGCGCTGACCTTGCCGGCCGCGGCGCTGCCGCGGCTGTTCGGCACGACCCTCGAGACGATCCCGGCCGATATTCCTTATTTCCGGGCGAACGAGATGCTGGCCCGGCACTGGCGGTCGCGCTTCGCGCGGCCGGCCCGGCTGCGGGTGGGCATCGCCTGGGGCGAGCGCGCGCTGCTGGAGGCGATGGCGCCGCTCTTCGACATCGAGGGCGCGGCCTTTTTCAGCCTGGAGACCGAGTCCGGCTCCCGCACGCTGGCCGCGCTCCGCAGCCGGGCGGGCATCACGGACATCTCGACCCGGATCACGGATGCGGCCGAACTGGCCGCCGCGATCTCCGCGCTCGACATGATTATCGGCCCGGACGGCCCGGCGGTGCATGTCGCCGGCGCGCTCGGCGTGCCGGCGGCCGTGCTGCTCACCCGCCCGGCGCACTGGCGCTGGCTTTCCGACCGCGACGACAGCCCCTGGTATCCGCTCTCCCGCCTGTTCCGCCAGCACCGCCTGGACGACTGGACCGACCCCGTCGCGGAGCTCGCCAAGGTGGTCAAGCAGGCCGTGTTCGATGCCGACTGAGACGCGGGGCCTTGATTGCAGCGGCCCGCTTGGGCCATATCGGGGTGGGCCCGTAGTTCAGCGGTCAGAACCCGCCGCTCATAACGGCGTTGTCGCAGGTTCGAATCCTGCCGGGCCCACCAGCACGCCTCTCGCCGATCCGGCCGCGTGAGCGCCGTCCGCCTCTACCGGGCGCGCGCCGACGACCGCTCGCTCGCCTGGACCGTCGATGCCTGGCGGCGGCTGGGCCTCGGTCCCGGCACGGCGCTGTTCACCACGGCGGAAGGTGTGCGGGTCGCCCCGTTCGAGGCCGGGCCGCCGATGGTCGAGGGCGCCTTCGATGCGCGCATGATGAGCGAGCGGGCGGAGCTGCGATGGCTGGCGACCGGGCGCCGGGAGGGCCTGCGCACCGGCCCGGCGGTGCTGGTCGGCGAGGTCGAGACGCCGCTCGTCGAGGGGTTCGCGCGCCTGGACCCGCACGACGCACATCCGCGCGAGGTCGGCTACACGGTCCCGGCGCTCCTCGAGGGCGCCGGCCACCCTGTCTCCGTCGCGCTCCGCCTCGTCGAATATGTCGATTCCGCCGACCCGGACCATCCCGGCCGCGTGGACGAACGCCTCGCCGCCGCCGCGATCCTGCCGGCCCCGTAACGCCGCGCCCCGGCCGGCAGGGCCCCGCAGCGCAGGGGGAGGCCCCGCGCCATGTGTCATGAGATGTCATGTTCCGTCATGCGGGCCGGCGGGACCCCGTGCGATATGTCATGAGATGTCATGATCTGCATGCGCGCGGCGCATATCCTGTGACCTGTCCGGGCATGGGTTCCGGGTATTCCATCCGGTTTCCCCGGCTTCGCGTCTTCGGCATGGGTCTCTCCTTTCGATCCGTCTTCGTTCCGTCCTTCCCGTCGCCGGCTGCCGCAGCGGCGGGACCCTGATTCGCGCGTATCCTGCGCGCGCCTGTGCCGGCGCGGGCGCGCGTATCGCGGCGGCGCGGCTCGTGCGCCTGATTGCGC
>JAJEIH010000057.1 GCA_022827685.1 Alphaproteobacteria bacterium | reverse complement strand
CCCGGAGGCGTCCGGAAAATGATCGTCTGACCCCCCTCCAACGCCCAAAAACTGAAATGTAGTGCCCCACGCAAAAATATTGCTTCTTAACACGCTGATAATAAACGAACTTTAATAAAGTCTGTTAAACTTGGGCTAAACTTGCCGGAGCGGGGAGCGGGAGGGAAGAGCCGGATGCGGCATGCGACCTTGAAGACAGTCGGCATACTCAGCCCCGGCGATATGGGGCATGGCGTCGGGCGGGCCTTGCGGGAATGCAACGGGCTCCGCATTGTCACGGACCTTTCGGGGCGGAGCGGCAGGACGCGCGGGCTCGCAGAGGCCGCCGGCTTCGAGGATGTGGGTTCGCTCGACGCCGTGGCGGCGGAATCGGACCTCGTGCTGTCGATCATGCCGCCGGCCGCGGCGGAGGGCTTTGCGGCTGAGCTGGCTGGACGAATCGGTGCGGACGGGCCCGTCTTCGCCGACATGAACGCCGTCGCGCCGGAAACCGTGCGGCGCATCGCGGCCCGGTTTCCGGCTGAGCGCTTCGTGGACGGCGGCATTGTCGGCCCGTCTCCCAAGGGAGGGAAGCCGACGCGCTTCTATGTCTGCGGGGCGTCGGCGGCTGTCATGGAGGCGCTGGCTTCGGACCGCATTGCCGTGCGCCCGCTCGGGGCTGAAATCGGCAGGGCGTCGGCGCAGAAGATGCTCTATTCGGCGCTCAACAAGGGCTATTGGGCGCTTCAGGCGGCCGTGTTGACGGCGGCCGAACGTGCGGGGCTGAGCGACGAGTTGCGCGCCGAGCTTGCGTTCAGCCAGCCGGACGTGCTCGCCCGCATGGAGGACCGCATCGGCCTGCTGCCGGCGGACGCCCACCGCTTCCACCCGGAGATGGTGGAGGTCGCCGCGTTCTTCGAGAGCCTCGGCATGACGACCGGGTTCCACCGGGGCGCGGAGGACCTGTTCCGGCTGCTGGCGCGGACGCCGCTTGCCGAAGAGACGAAAGAGACATGGGACCGGTCGAGGCCGCTCAGCGAGTCCGTCCGTATTTTCGCGGACGCCGTCGAGGCATAAGGTAGCGGCAGAACGAACCAGGCAGGGGAGGGCGGCCGATGGCCGAGGCGAGACGGCTTGAGGGCAAGGTGGCGATGATTACCGGCGGCGCGTCGGGCATCGGGGCGGCAAGCGCGCGCCTGTTCGCCGAGCATGGCGCGAGCGTGGCGGTCGCGGATATCAACGACAATCTGGGTCCCCTGGTTGTCCGCGATGTCGAGGCCGCGGGCGCTGCGGCCTGCTATGTCCATCTCGACACCGCGGATGAGGACCAGTGGCGCGAAGCGGTGCGGGAGGTGGTCGAACGCTTCGGGCGCCTCGACATCATGCTCAATGCCGCCGGCGTCTCGGGCCGGATGCCGGACGGTTCGGCGGCTCCGCGCATCGGCGAGGCGGACCTGGCGAACTGGAACCGGATCATGGATGTGAACTCCACCGGCGTCTTTCTCGGCACCAAGCACGCCATCGCGGCGATGCAGGCGGCCGGCGGCGGCTCGATCATCAACATCTCGTCGATCTACGGCATTGTCGGCTCGGTCCACAACGCCGCCTATCATGCGTCCAAGGGCGCTGTCAGGACGTTCACCAAGTCCGCCGCCGCGCAATATGCGAAGGACGGCATCCGGGTGAACTCGGTCCATCCGGGCTATGTCGACACGCCGATGACCGAAGCCGTCCACAGCAATCCGGACCTCGCCCGCCCCCGGCTCGAGGAAACGCCGATGGGCCGCTTCGGCAAGCCGGTCGACATCGCCAATGGCTGCCTGTTCCTGGCGAGCGACGAGTCGAGCTGGATGACGGGCGCGGAACTCGTGATCGACGGCGGCATGACCGCCGTGTAAGCGCGGCTGCTATCTGCCGGTGAGTATGCGTTCGAAAAGCTGCTTCACGGTCGGGACGAAGCCGTCCGCGTAGAAGGGGTCCATCCGGAAGCGGTAGGCGTTGTGGCCGGAGAACATGAGCTGTTCCTCGACCGACCCGCCGTGGCTGATCTGCTGCAGCGTCTTCTGGATACAGAAGGACCGGGGGTCCGCCTTGCGGCCGGTGGTGCCGGCCTCATTCTGCGACCAATTGCTGAACTGGCAGGCCGACAGGCAACCCATGCATTCGATCTGGTCCGTCAGGATCTGCCGCCGGCGCTCCGGCGTCACGAACACCAGGGTCGAATCGGGCGTGCGCATCGCTTCCGAATAGCCTGCCCCGATCCAGCATTCGGCGCGCTGCCTGTCGTCGTCGGCGACATAGACGGGCCGGCCTCTCGGGCCGACCGGAAAGGCCACATCGTGGCCGCCGACCGGCTCCGTCGAGAACGCGATCTGGTGCTCGGCCCGCTCCTGCAGTTCGTCGAGGAAGGCATTGCGCACGGCGGACGAGTAAAAGCCGGTCGGGCTGAACCGGTTGAGGAAAACATCGCCTTCCCTGAGCGTCAGCAGCTTTCGCTTCCACTCGTCGGAGATCGGGCTTTCCTGTGTGAGCAGAGGCCGGGTGCCGAACTGGAAGGCGACCGGCGCAATGTCCGGGTCCTCGATCCAGTGCGACCACTCGTCCAGCCACCAGACGCCGCCCGCCATGATGATCGGTACATGGGCAAGGCCGACTTCCGCCATCTGCTGTCGTAGCTGGACGACCCTCGGGCGGGGGTCCTCGGGCCGGTTCGGGTCCTCGACATTGGAGAGGCCGTTATGCCCGCCCGCGCGCCAGGGGTCCTCGTAAACCACGCCGCCCAGCAGGTTTGGAACCTTGCGGTAGGCGCGTTTCCAGAGCGCGCGAAAGGCGCGTGCCGAGGAAATGATCGGGTAATAGTGGACGCCGAACCGGGCAGCGAGCTCCGCCAGCCGGTAGGGCATGCCGGCGCCGCAGGTAATGCCGTGGATCAGACCCTTGGCGCCTTCCATGACGGAATTCAGGACGCGCTCCGCGCCCGCCATCTCCCAAAGCACGTTCATGTGGATGCGGCCCTGGCCGCCGGCGCTCTCATAGGCGATGCGGGCCTGGTGGATCGCGCCCCGGATCGCGTGTGCAAGCAGCTCCTCATGCCGCTCGCGCCGCGTCTTGCCGTAGTAGTTCTGGACGATGGCGGTGCCGTCTTCGCGGAAGCTGTCGGCGTTGACGCCCGAGAAGGTGCCGACGCCGCCGCAGGCGGCCCATGCGCCCGAGCTTTCCCCGTTGGAGATCGCGATGCCCTTGCCGCCCTCGATGAGCGGAAAGACCTCGCGGCCGGAGAAAACGACTGGGCGCACGACCGCCATTGGCGTCAGTCCGCCGCTGCCGTCAGGTCCGCCCCGGTCTCCTGGTCGACGGACTTCATCGAGAGGCTCACCTTGCCGCGGTCATCGACGCGCAGCACCTTGACCTTCACCTCGTCGCCCTGTTCCACGACATCGCCCACGGTCTTGACCCGCTGCGGAGCGAGTTCGCTGATATGCACGAGCCCGTCGCGGCTGCCGAGGAAGTTCACGAAAGCGCCGAAATCGACGATCTTGACCACCTTACCGGTGTAGATGGCGCCCACCTCCGGCTCGGCGACGATGCCCTTGATCCATTCGATGGCGGCCTCCGAAGCCTTGGGGTCCACCGAGGAGACCTTGATCGTGCCGTCGTCGTCGATGTCGATCTTGGCGCCGGTGGTATCCACGATCTCGCGGATGACCTTGCCGCCCGAGCCGATCACTTCGCGGATCTTGTCGCGCGGAATCGACATGGTGGTCATGCGTGGCGCGAAGTCGCTCACATCGTCGCGTGCCGTGTCGAGCGCCCTGGCCATCTCCGCGAGAATATGCATCCGGCCCTGCTGCGCCTGCTCCAGCGCGGTGCGCATGATGTCCTCGGTGATCGAGGTGATCTTGATGTCCATCTGCAGCGAGGTCACGCCGGCCTCGGTCCCGGCGACCTTGAAGTCCATGTCGCCCAGATGGTCCTCATCGCCAAGGATATCCGAGAGCACCGCGAACCTGTCGCCTTCCTTGATGAGGCCCATCGCAATGCCGGCGACCGGGCGCTTCAGCGGCACACCGGCATCCATCAACGACAGCGATGCGCCGCAAACGCTCGCCATCGACGACGAGCCGTTCGACTCAGTGATTTCGGAGACCACCCGAACGGTGTAGGGGAAGTCTTCCTTCTTCGGCAGCAGCGGCCGGACAGCACGCCAGGCCAGCTTTCCATGGCCGATTTCCCGCCGGCCGGGCGCACGCAGAAACTTTGCTTCGCCAGTCGAGTAGGGCGGGAAGTTGTAGTGGAGCATGAAATGCTCGCGGTATTCGCCGTCCAGCGCATCGACAATCTGCTCGTCCTGCGACGTGCCGAGCGTGGAGACCACGATCGCCTGCGTCTCGCCGCGGGTGAACAGCGCGCTGCCGTGCTGGCGTGGCAGGATGCCGACCTGGCAGTCGATGGGGCGCACCGTATCCAGGTCGCGGTCGTCGATCCGCTTGCTCGTGTCCAGGATGGCGCCCCGCACGATGTCGCGTTCGAGGTCCTTGAAGAACGGGGCGGCCAGCGCCGGGTCCGTGCCGGCCTCTTCCAGCTTTGCGAGAACTTCGGTCTTGGCGGCCGAGATGGCGTTCTGGCGGGCCTGCTTCTCGCGGAGGGCATAGGCGTCCGCCACGGGCGCCTGGCCCATCTCATAGACCTTTGTCTTGGCCTCCTCGGCGCCGGCCTCGGGGTCGGGCAGGTCCCACGGGTCCTTGGCGCATTCCTCCGCCATGTCGATGATGGCGTCGATAACCGGCAGGAAGCCCCGATGGCCGAACATCACGGCATCCAGCATCTGCTGCTCCGGAAGCTCCTGCGCTTCCGACTCAACCATGAGCACGCCTTGAGAGGTGCCCGCGACCACAAGGTCCAGGGTCGAAGACTGCATTTGCTCCGTTGTGGGATTGAGGACGAACTCGCCGTCGATGACGCCAACCCGGGCGCCGGCAATGGGGCCGAGGAACGGGATACCCGAAAGCGTCAGCGCAGCCGAGGTGCCGACGAGCGCCACGATATCGGGGTCGTTCTCCAGATCGTGGCTCATCACCGTGCAGATGATCTGGGTTTCGTTGCGAAAGCCCTTGGCGAAGAGCGGCCGGATCGGCCGGTCGATCAGCCGTGAGGTCAGCGTTTCCTTTTCGCTCGGCCTGGCCTCGCGCTTGAAGAAACCGCCGGGAATCTTGCCGGCGGCATAGGTTTTTTCCTGGTAGTTGACGGTAAGCGGGAAGAAATCGAGCCCGACTCTCGGGCTCTTCTCCGCGACCACCGTGCACAGCACCGCCGTTTCTCCCAGGCTTGCCATGACGGCTGCGTCGGCCTGGCGGGCAATGCAGCCGGTCTCAAGGACCAGCGGGCGTCCGCCCCAGTCGATTTCCTTGCGGACGATATCGAACATATCGGATGCAATCCTTTCCACGGCCGCGACCCGGACGGTGCGGCCCTTTGCATGTTTTCTGTCGGACGCCGGCCTTCCGGCGTCCCGGTCGTCAGCGGCGCAGGCCGAGGCGTTCGATCAGCGACCGATAGCGCCCGTTGTCCTTCCCGCGCAGGTAGTCCAGCAGGCCGCGGCGCTGGCCGACCATGACCAGCAGGCCGCGGCGCGAGTGGCGGTCTTTCTTGTGGGTCTGGAGGTGCTCTGTCAGATTTCGGATGCGTTCCGTCAGGATCGCCACCTGCACCTCCGGCGATCCCGTGTCGTCGTTGTTCGTGCGGAACTCCTGGATGAGTTCGGCTTTTCTTGCAGCGGTAATCGACATCTGTTGCTCTCGTTCCTTGCAGCTACGGATTGACGACTCGCACGGGCCGAACCGTTCCGGACTCGTACCGGGCTACGGCGACCAGATCCTCGCCCATCCGGGCGCGGATCGTCATGCCGTCGCAAAACCCGGCGATCCGCGACAGATCGCCCGTACCAAACAGCCGCAGCGCCTGTCCATTCCTGAGCGCAGCGGCCTCCTGCTCCGAGACGGACAGAGCCGGGATGTCGGCCAGCGACCTGTCCGTCGGCAGCAAGAATACACTTTCCGGGCCTATATGGGCCAGAGATTCCAATTCTTCCAGCGTAATGGCGTCCTCGACGCGAAACGGCCCGACACGCAACCGCCGGAGGGCGGAGACATGTCCGACCGTGCCGAGCGCCGCGGCGAGGTCGCGCGCAATGGCGCGGACGTAAACGCCCTTGCCGGTTTCCGCCGTGAACTCCGTCCGGTCATCGTCGAGCCGGCGTTCGAGGCGCAGTTCGATTACTTCGGCGGGACGCGCGGGCAGGTCAGGCTCCTCGTCGGCGCGGGCCAGGTTATAGGCCCGCTTTCCTCCGATCTTGACCGCGGAATATCGCGGCGGCACCTGCATGATCTGTCCTGTGAAGGCGGGCAGGGCATTGCGGATCGCATCGTCGTCGGGGCGAACCGCACTGGTTTCCGTCACGCTGCCGTCGGCATCGTCGGTATCGCGGGCTTCGCCCCAGCGCAGGGTGAAACGATAGACCTTGCTGCCGTCCATGACCCAGGAGACCGTCTTGGTCGCCTGGCCGAGAGCGATGGGCAGCACCCCGGTCGCAAGCGGGTCCAGGGCCCCGGCATGCCCGATCTTGGCGCCCCCGCTCAACCGCTTGATCCGGTTGCAGACCGCGGTGGAGGTTATCCCGGCGGGCTTGTCCACGATAATCCAGCCATTGAGATCGGGCCGTTTCTGGCGCCTACGAGCCATGCTGATTCCGCCGGATCAGCGCTTCAATCCGGTCAGCCTCTTCAAAGCTGCGGTCGCGCTGGAACCGGAGCCGGGGTGTGAATTTGGCGTCAAGCATGCGGCCGAGTTCGCCCCGAAGGCGGCCTGCGGCGCGGTTGAGCGCTGCGACCGTATCGTCGGTATCGTCCCGTCCCATCATGGAGACGAACGCCGTCGCCTGCTTCAGGTCGGGCGACATGACGACCTCGGACACAGTCACCATGTCCAGCGCCTGCAGGTCCGGGTCGCGAAAGGAGGCGCGGGCGAGGATGCCGGCCATCGCATGACGGACCGTCTCGCCCATGCGAAGCCTCCGCGGCCCGTTCCGGTCCGGCTTCATGGCAGCGTGCGTTGCACTTCCTCGGTTTCGAAGCATTCGATGACGTCGCCGACCTGAATGTCCTGGTAGGACTCGAACGACATGCCGCACTCGAAACCTTCGCGGACTTCCCGCTGTTCTTCCTTGAACCGCTTGAGGGTCGCGAGTTTGCCCTCGTGGATGACGATATTGTCGCGCAGAAGCCGCACGCCGGCGCCGCGCCGGACCACGCCCTCGATGACCCGGCAACCGGCCACCTTGCCCACGCGGGTGATGTTGAAGACTTCCCGGATGTCCGCCTGGCCGATCTGGCGTTCACGCAATTCGGGCGCCAGCTTGTCGACCATCGCTTCCCGGATGTCGTCGATCAACTCGTAGATGATCGAGTAGTAGCGGATATCGACGCCGTTCTGCTGCGCTGCTAGGCGGGCCGGGCTCCCGGCGCGGACATTGAAGCCGATGATGAAGCCGCCTGACGCATGGGCGAGGGTGACATCGCTCTCCGAGACTCCGCCCACGCCGCTGTGCAGCACATCAACCTGCACTTCGTCGCTGCCGAGCTTCGCGAGCGCGCTGACAATCGCCTCGACCGAGCCCTGCACATCCGCCTTCACGACGAGCGGCACCTTCTCGGTCTTACCGGCGGCAAGGCTCTTGAAGATGTCGTCTATCGAACCGCGCTTGACCGGCGCCGTCTGCGCCGCCCGGTCGCGCCGCTCGCGATATTCGGTGACCTCGCGGGCGCGCCCCTCACTGTCCACGACGACAACCTCGTCGCCCGCGACGGGCGGACCGGACAGGCCCAGCACTTCGACCGGCACCGAGGGACCGGCCGATTTCACCCTGCCGGTCCGGTCGTCCACCATGGCGCGGACCTTGCCCCATTCCGCGCCGGCCACAACGATGTCGCCTATCTCGAGCGTTCCGTTCTGAACCAGGACAGTCGCAACCGCGCCGCGGCCCCGGTCCAGCTGCGCCTCGACGACAATGCCGCTTGCCCGACGGTCCGGATTGGCCTTGAGCTCCATCAGGTCGGCCTGAAGCAAAACGGCTTCTTCGAGAGTGTCGAGGCCGGTCTTCTGCGTTGCCGACACTTCGATCATCTGCACGTCGCCGCCGAATTCCTCCGCAACGAGTTCGTGCTGCAGAAGGTCGTTCCGGACCCGTTGCGCGTCGGCTTCCGGCCGGTCCACCTTGTTGATGGCGACGATGATCGGGGCCTCCGCCGCCTTCGCATGCGCAATGGCCTCGACCGTTTGCGGCTGGACGCTGTCATCGGCAGCGACCACCAGGATCACGATGTCGGTGGCACGGGAGCCGCGCGCGCGCATCGCCGAGAAGGCTTCATGGCCCGGCGTATCGAGAAAAGTGATGTCAGCGCCGGACGGGGTTCTTACCCGGTATGCGCCGATATGCTGGGTGATGCCCCCCGCCTCGCCGCTGACCACATCCGTCTGCCGCAGCGCGTCGAGAAGCGAAGTCTTGCCGTGATCGACATGGCCCATGACGGTTACTACCGGCGCGCGCGGCTTGAGATCGGATTCGTCATCCGGAAGGCCCGAAAGGCCCTCTTCGACATCGCTTTCCGCGACGCGAACGACGCGGTGCCCGAACTCCTCCACCACGAGCTCGGCCGTATCGGCGTCGATCGTCTGCGACGGCATTGCCCGGATGCCGTTCTGCATCAGGACGCGAATCACATCGACCGCGCGCGTGGCCATCCGGTTGGCAAGTTCGCTGATGAGGATGGATTCGGGCACGATGACTTCGCGCTGAATGAACTGCTGCCCCTCGCCCGACGCCTGGCGCTGGCGCTCGCGCTCGCGAGCCCGGCGCACCGACGCCAGCGAGCGCTGGCGCTCCTGTTCGACCTCCTCGTCGAGCGCCTGGACGATGGTGAGCTTGCCGGCGCGCCGGCGAGGCTCCGTCCGGCGTTGCTGCGCGGCCGGCCTTTTGTCGCCGCGCCGCCGCCCGCCGCGGTCTTCTTCGTCCCGTCCCGCGGCGCGCCGCCCGCCTGGAAGCTCGACGGGCGGAACCGGGGCTTCGGACGGTCGAGCCGATGTCCGCCCTGCCGGACGCGCCCGGCGGGCTCCGGCATCGGCAGGACGGCGGGCGGAGGCGCCGCCATGCCGTTCGCCGCGCGCGGGCTCCGCCTGGCGCACCGCATCGCGACGGGCTTCCTCGGCAGCCCGCTTCTTTTCTTCCTCTTCCTGACGCCGCGCGTCGATTTCTTCCTGCTTGCGCTGTTCTTCCGCATTGGCGGCCTTGAGATCGGCCAGTTCACGCGCCCGCTGTTCGGCCTGGATTTCCTCCGGGCTCTGCGGCGTTGGAGGAGGAGCAGGCGTAGGTGCCTCCGGGGCCGCATCGGCCGCCGGGGCAGGAGCGGAAGGCGCCTTCGGGCGGGATTGCAGCGCCCTTGCCCGCGCTGCGCGTTCTTCGGTGCTGAGCCCGCCGGCTGTCTGCGGGGTCTCCTTGCCCGGCTTTTCGGTGATGATCGTGCGTTTGCGCTTGACCTCCACCGTCACCTGCTTCGACCGGCCATGGGAAAAGCTCTGGCGAACCTTTCCGGCCCCGACCGTCTTCTTCAACTCCAGCTTACCCGGACGGGACAGGCTGAGCTTGCCGCTGTCGCGTTCGCCGCTTTCGGTCATCCTTGTCTCCCGTCCGCCGTTCCGTTGCGGAAGCCGGCCAGCCGCCCGGCTTCGAGCATGAACCGCTCCGCCAGCCGCCCCGGACCTAGCACCGCATGGACCGTAAAGTCACGCCCAATTGCCGCGCCCATCTCGGCGGCCGTCAAAACCGACATGACAGGCAGGCCCCGCGCTAGGCCGGCCAGCGCCCGCCTTCCGTTCTCCGCGCCGTCCAGCGCCTCGACCAGAACCGCGCCGCGGCCCTCCCGAAGCCATTCGCACGCGCCCTCAAAACCGGCCGCGAGCGAACCCGACCGGCGCGCCAGCCCCAGAAGGCTGCAGCAACGCTTCGCAAGGCCGGCCTCGACGCGCGCCTCCAGGTCTCCGGGCACGGAAAGCGGCCGCCTTGCGGCGCGCTGGAACGCCCGCCCGCACCGGGCCGCTTCAAGGCTCTCCGGATCGGCTCCGACCCAATAGCCGCGCCCCGGCAGTTTCTCCTCGAGGTCGGGCGCAAGCCCGCCGTCGGGCCCGATGACGAAGCGGATCAGCTCCCGGCGCGGCCGGCTCTGCCGCGTCGCGACGCATCGGCGCATGCCGCCACCGTCCTGTGCTGCCGCCCTGGCCACGGTTCCGCCTGCCTCCTCACGACTGGTCTTCGACCGGCTCTTCGCCGGCCGGTTCGTCGTCGAACCAATGGGCGCGCGCCGCCATAATCATGCTGTCCGCCATTTCAACATCGAGGGTGCTCGCCGCGAGGCCGGCTTCGAGCGTCTCCTCGTCAAGCGCCGCGATGGCGTCGGGGTCGCGGCCTTCGTGCTGCGGGCTCGCGATAAAGCGCAGCTCGTCGCTCGAAAGGTCGGCGAAATCGTCCAGGGTCAGCACGCCGGCATGCCCGAGCGCCACCACGATATGGCCGTTGAGCCCGTCGAATTCCGCAAGTTCGTCCGAGACGCCGAGTTCGATGCGCTCGGCGTCGAGCCTTGCGGCCTGCTGTTCGAGGAAGTCCTGCGCACGGCGCTGCAATTCCTCCGCGATTTCCTCCTCGAAGCCCTCGATCTCCAGCAGGTCCTCGATGCCGACATAGGCCACTTCCTCGAGGGTCGTGAAGCCTTCGTTGACCAGCAGCTGGGCGATGACCTCATCGACATCGAGCGCGTCGATGAACAGCGCCGAACGCTGCCGCATTTCCTCCTGCCGGCGCTCCGACTCCTCGGCCTCGGTGAGAATGTCTATGGACCAGCCGGTAAGCTGGCTTGCCAGGCGGACATTCTGGCCGCGCCGGCCGATCGCCTGGCTCAGCTGGTCGTCCGGCACGACGACCTCGATGCGCCCGTCCTCCTCGTCGAGCACGACCTTCACCACCTCCGCCGGGGCGAGCGCATTGACGATGACTGTCGCCGGGTCCTCGGACCAGGGGATGATGTCGATCTTTTCGCCGTGGAGCTCGCTCACGACCGCCTGGACGCGGCTGCCGCGCATGCCGACGCAGGCGCCCACGGGGTCGATGCCCGGGTCGTTGGAGATCACCGCGATCTTGGCGCGGCTGCCGGGGTCGCGGGCCACGGCGCGGATTTCGATGATGCCGTCGTAGATTTCCGGCACCTCCTGGGCGAACAGCCGCACCAGGAACTCGTTGCGCGTGCGCGACAGGAAAATCTGCGGGCCGCGCGTCTCTTCGCGCACCTCGTGGATCAGGGCGCGGACACGCTCATTGCGGCGCGGATGTTCGCGCGGAATGATCTCGTCCCTGCGGAGCACCGCCTCGGCCTGGCCGAGATCGACGACCACATGGCCGAACTCGTTGCGCTTGACCAGGCCGTTGACGATCTCGCCGACCCGCCCGACGAACTCCCGGTACTGCCGGGCGCGCTCGGCTTCGCGCACTTTCTGCACGATGACCTGCTTGGCGGACTGGGCGGCGACGCGCCCGAAATCGATGGGTGGCAGGTCGTCGATCAGCATGTCGCCTACTTTGGCCGAAGCGTTGTAGCGCTGGGCGTGGGTCAGCGGCATTTGCGCGAACTCGTCCTCGATTTCCGTGCCGTCCTCGACCACTTCCCGGTAGCGCGCCAGGCGGATTTCCCCGGTCTTGCGGTCGATCGAGGCGCGGATATCGTGCTCAAGGCCGTATTTGGACCGTCCTGCGCGCTGGATCGCCTGCTCGACGGCAACGATGACCTCGTCGCGGTCGATGCCTTTTTCGCGCGCCGCGCTATCCGCGATTTGCAGCAGTTCGGGGCCGAGAATGTTCACCATGGCGGGGTCGCCCTCGCTTTCCTAGATTGCGCCTTCGGCCGCAGCCGCAAGCAGCGCATCGGTCATCAGCAGTTTCGCCGACTTGACGGCGGCCAGCGGCAGCGCCGTCTCGCCCGTGTCGGTTTGCAGCCGAAGCGTTGCCCCGTTCAGGCCTTCCAGCCGGCCGCGGAACCGGCGCTGGCCGGCAACGCTGTCCTCAAGCTCCACCCGCGCCTCGAAACCGGCGAATCGCTCGAAATCGCCGGGCCGCGTGAGCGGCCTGTCGATACCGGGGGAGCTCACCTCCAGCGAATAGGCCTGCGGGATCGGGTCTTCGATATCAAGCAGGGCCGAAAGCGTCCGGCTCGCCTCGGCGCAGTGATCCACGGTCATGCCCGCCCGGTCCTGCCGCTCGACCATGACCTGCAGCACCGGCGTGCTGCCCCCGAAACGGACGCGCACGAGGTCGTAGCCCAGCCCCTCCAGGGCGGGCGCCACGAGGTCCGCCACGCGTTGCGCGGGGGCATTGTCGGCAATCGTTACGGCCGTCGGTCTTCTCCCAACGAAAAAAGGCGGCCCGAAGCCCCCAACCCGCTTCCCACTGTCAAGAATGAGCAGCCCGCATCCACGACAAGCAGGCAAGCGCGCGGAATATAGCCTCAGACAACCGGAATCGCAACGGCTTGGCGGCGGATGAAACGCAGATAGGTCGATTTGACGCCCGCCATGCGCGCCTTGGCCTCGTAGCGCGTTTCCGGCCAGTCGGCCGGGCGCTGCCGCCAGTCGTCGGCGGATGCCGCCGTCCACGCGAATGCGGAGTGCGCCGTCAGCCGTTCCAGCATCCAGTCGAGATAGCCGCCATGGTCCGTCGCCACGCGAAGCTCCGCGCCTTCCCGCATGGTGCGCGCGAGCCGGTCCAGCAGCGGGCGCGCGACGATTCGCCGATGGCGGTGGCGCGCTTTCGGCCAGGGGTCGGGAAACAGGATGAACACCCTGCCCAGCGCCCTGCCGGGCAGCCGGTCCAGCACCGGGGTCGCGTCGTCGCAGTGAATGCGGAGATTGGCGAGGCCCTCCGCGTCCGCGCGCGCCGCCAGGCTGGCTGCGCCGTTGATATAGGGCTCGGCGCCGATGAAGCCGACGCGCGGGCGGCGGGCGGCCTGCCAGGCCAGATGCTCGCCGGCCCCGAACCCGATTTCGAGCCACAGGTCCTCGATGTCGAAGCCGAACAGCGCCGCCGGGTCGAGCGGCCCGTCCGGCAGCAGCAGGGCGGGAAGGACCGTGTCCAGCGCCCGTCGGCGTCCCGGGTTGAGGGGCCGGCCGCGCCGCCGGCCGTAGAAGCGGTAGTCGGTCGGCTCATTCAAGTAAGCGCGGCCTGCAGGTCCTTCGCGAGGTCGGTCCGTTCCCAGGAGAAGCCGCCGTCGTCCTCGGGCTCGCGGCCGAAATGGCCGTAGGAGCTGGTCCGCCTGTAGATCGGGCGGTTGAGACTGAGGCTCGTACGGATGCCGCGCGGGCTGAGATCGACGGCTTCCCGCACGGCGTCCGCGAGCCTCTCGTCCGGAACCCGGCCCGTGCCCTGGGTGTTGAGCAGCACGGACACCGGCTGCGCAACGCCGATGGCGTAGGCCACCTGCACGATGCATTTGTCGGCGAGCCCCGCCGCGACGATATTCTTGGCGACATAGCGCGCCGCATAGGCGGCGGAGCGGTCCACCTTGCTCGGGTCCTTGCCGGAGAAGGCGCCGCCGCCGTGCGGCGCGGCGCCGCCATAGGTATCGACGATGATCTTGCGCCCCGTGAGGCCGGCGTCGCCGTCCGGTCCGCCGATCACGAACCGGCCGGTGGGGTTCACATGGAAGTCTTCCTCCGGGCACATCCAGCCTTCGGGCAGGACCTGCTCGACATAGGGCCGGACGAGCTCCTTCACCTGGCGCTGGTCGAGGCGGGGGCTGTGCTGGGTGGACACCACGACCGAGGTGGCGCGCACCGGCCGCCCGTCCTCGTAAAGCAGCGTGACCTGGCTCTTGTTGTCGGGCCCGAGGCTGTCGCCGAATTCGCCCCGGTGCCGGGCCTGCGCCATCCTGCGCAGGATTTCGTGGCTGTACTGGATGGCGGCGGGCATGAGTTCCGGCGTCTCGCGGCAGGCGTAGCCGAACATCAGGCCCTGGTCGCCGGCGCCTTCGTCCTTGTTGGCGCCGGCCCCCGTCGCTCCGTCCACGCCCATGGCGATGTCGCCGGACTGCTGGTGGACCACGCAGAGCACGGTGTTGTCGCGCCAGTGGAATGTAGGCTGTTCGTAGCCGATTTCGCGCACCGCCTCGCGGGCCAGTTCGCTCATCCGTTCGCGGGTGATGCCGGACGGGCCCCGCACCTCGCCGCCAATGACGATGAGATTGGTCGTCACCATCGTTTCGACGCCGCAGCGATTGAGCTCCGGCTGGCCCTCGGCCATGAACGCGTCCACGATCGAATCCGAAATCCGGTCGCAAATCTTGTCCGGATGGCCTTCGGACACCGATTCGCTGGTGAATTGGTAGTTGCCTTCGAGCACGGGGCGGACGCTCCCTGACTAAGTCATTATACAGGCCCGCCGGGCGATGCGGGTCGATGGCCCGTTGTCGCAAGCCGGGACCGGGAGGGTCAAGTGTGTTGACGCCGCATCCTCGGGGCGGGCGCGTTGGGAAAGCAGCGGCGCGGCCGACCGGTCAGCGAGGACCTGCGGGGCCGGGCGGTCGCGGCGGTGCTGGAGGAGAGCATCGCCACCGCCGCTGCGGCCCGGCGTTTCGGGGTCAGCGAAAGCGCCGTCCGCAACTGGGTACGGCGTTTTCGCGAGCGCGGCCATGTACGGCGCGACCCGATGGGGGGCGACGTCTCCCGGACCGAGCCGGAGCGCGAGCGGATTTTCCGCATCCTGGAGGCGCGGCCGGGGCTTTCGGTGCGAGGGCTCAGCCGCACGCTCGCCGCCGAGGGCCTGTCGTTCGGCCCGTCCACGGTGCATCGCTTCCTGAAGCGCCACGGCCTGGAACGCGACCGCCGCCTCGCCCGCAGCCGCCGGCAGCGGCGATGGACCGAGCGATAACGCCCGCGCCGGCAGGCGACGACTTCTATCGACTGCCGTCGGTGCGCCCGCGCCGGCCTCGCCAGGCGCCAAGCGCGGCGAGGAGGAGGACGCCCGCGAAAAAGGGCAGGTCGCCCAGGCGGCCGTAGGGCGTTTCCGCAAGCTGTGGAGGCAGGCGGATGTCGAGGCTGCCGGCAGTTCCGAGTTCGAGCCTGCCGAGCCGCCGGCCGTAGCCGTCCACCGCGCCGGTGATGCCGGTATTGGCGACGCGCAGGACCGGCAGGCCGGTCTCGATGGCGCGCATCCGCGCGATCTCGAAATGCTGGTGCGGCCCCGCCGTCTCGCCGAACCAGGAGTCGTTGGTCAGGTTCAGCAGCCATTCCGGCGGGTCGTCGGCTGCAACGGTCTCGCCCGGAAAGATCGCCTCGAAGCAGATCAGCGCGCCGAACGGCGGCAGGCCGGGCAGGGTGAGCGTCGAGGGGCCCCGCCCGGCGGCGAAGTCCTTGCCTCCGACCGTCAGCTTCGCCACCCCGAGCAGGCTGCGCAGCGGCACATATTCGCCGAAGGGCACGAGATGAGCCTTGTCGTGGCGTCCCAGCAAACGGCCCTCGCGGTCTATTGCGAGGATGCTGTTGTAGTAGCGTCCGTCCTGCCGCCAGGGCGCGCCGGAAATCAGGCCCCGACGGCTCTCCACGGTCCTGCCCAGCGCCTCGACAAGCGGCGATTCCGAATGCAGCAGCCGGGCGACCGCCGTTTCGGGCCAGATCACGGCGTCCGGCTCGGGGCCTGCGGATCCGAGGCGCACCAAGCGGCGCAAATGGGCGGCGGCGTCCTCGCGGCGCCATTTCTCGGATTGCGGGATATTGGGCTGGACGAGGCGCAGAAGCGGACCGCTTGCAGCTTCGGTTGGAGGAGCGCGGCCGAGGCGAAGCTCTCCGTAAGCGAACATCGCCGCAACCGCGAGCGCGGCCGCGGTCCATGCCCGCCGGTCGGGGACGGACAGGAGAAAGCAGACGGCAAGCGTCGCCAGCCCGACTCCGTAGATGCCGACGATCGCGGCCGCCTGCTCGACCGCCGGAACATGCAGCCAGGAATATCCGAACAGGTTCCAGGGAAAGCCGGTCAGCAGATGGCCGCGCAGCCAGTCGCCGAGGCCGAGCGCGGCCGCCAGCGCCAAGGCGCGCCCGATGCCCGGCTGCGTCAGGCGATGCGCCAGCGCGACGGGAAAAGCCAGGAAGAAGGCAAGCAGCGCCGCCAGGCCCAGAACGGCCGCCGGCCCGCCGGCCGCTGTTGCGCCGCCGATGACGAAAAAGGACCCGGCCACCCAGTAGAGGCCGGCGGCGAAGAACCCGAACGCGAAGGCGAAAACCGTCAGGAAGGCGTCCCTGGACCGCCCCGTTCCGTCAAGCAGCCATGCGAGCGCTACAAGGCTCGCGGCCAGGGCCGGCGTTGCGCCCAGAGGCGGCATGGCGAGTGTGGCGCCAATGCCTGCGGCCGCTGCGGCCAGTAGCCGTTTGCGGCCCGCCAGTCCGGCGAGCCGCGCCCTCATTCGTCCGCCGGCAGATTGCGCACCCTGAGCCGCTTCAACCGGCGCGGGTCGCCGTCCAGCACCTCGAATTCCAGGCCCGAGGGATGCGACACCAGTTCCCCGCGGCTCGGAACGCGCCCGACCAGGTTGAAGACGAGCCCGCCCAGGGTGTCGAGGTCCTCACGTTCGCCGTCGGTCAGGACCTCGCCGACGGCCGCCTCGAAGTCCTCCAGCGTTGCCCTTGCGTCCGCCACCAGCGTGCCGTCGGGCCGCGTCTCCAGTTGCGGCTGCTCGGCGATATCGTGCTCGTCCTCGATATCGCCCACGATTTCCTCCACCAGGTCCTCGATGGTGGCGAGGCCGTCGATCCCGCCGAACTCGTCCACGACCAGGGCCATATGCGTGCGCTTGAGCCGCATTTCGAGCAGCAGGTCCAGAACCAGCATCGCCGGCGAGACGAACAGGACTTCACGCGCCAGATCCTTCAGCGAGGGCGTTTCCGGCTTGCCGATATGAGCCAGCACGTCCTTGACGTGGATCATGCCGACGATCCGGTCGAGGTCCTTCTCGAATACCGGCAGGCGCGAATGGCGCGATTCCTCGACCGCCGCGACGACTTCCTCCAGCGGTGCAGCGGCGGAAACGGCGATGATGTCCGCCCGCGGCACCATCACATCCTCGATCGTCATGCGGCGAAGCTTGAGCGTATTCTCCAGCAGGGCCCGTTCGAGCGGGTCGATAGGCGTTGCGTCCTCGGTATGCTGGGCCGCAAGGTCCGACAGGGTTTCGCTGATCGAGCCCTCATTGCTTCGCCTTCCCGAAAGGCGGCGCCAGATGCCTCTGAGGCGGCCGCCATTGCCGTTCGGCGTATGGTGCGTCGTGTCCACGGCCGGTCAGCCCCGCTCGCCGTAGGGGTCTGCTATCGACAGGGTTTCGAGGCAACGCGCCTCCAGCCGCTCCATGCGGACGGCCGCTTCGTCCGTTGCATGATCGAATCCGAGGAGATGCAGCGTCCCGTGGACGACGAGGTGGCACAGGTGATCGTGCAGCGTCTTGTGCTGCTCGACCGCCTCGCGCCTGACCGTTTCGCCGGCCAGCGCGATCTCGCCGAGCAGCGGCGGTCCGCCCGGCCAGGGCGCGGAGCCGGAGGGGAAGGAAAGCACATTCGTCGGCTTGTCGCGGCCCCGGTAGCGGCGGTTCAGCGCGCGAATCTCGGCATCGCTGCCAAGCAGGACGGAAAGCTCCCCGGGTTCCGTTCGCCCGGCGCCGGCCAGCGCCGCGCATGCCGCGCGGCTGCACCAGTCGGCGGCCTCTTCGCCGTCCGGCCATTCGCCCTCGCCGAGCGAGACCTCGACCGTCCACTTATCCATCGCGGCGCGCCTTCGCAGCCTTGTCATAGGCATCGACGATGCGCGTCACCACCGGATGCCGGACCACATCGCGAGAGGTGAAACGTACCACGCCGACGCCGTCCACCCCTCCCAGCACATCGAGCGCCTCGGCCAGTCCCGAACGCACCCCTCCCGGCAGATCGACCTGGGACAGGTCGCCCGTCACCACCATCCGCGAGCCTTCGCCCAAGCGGGTCAGGAACATCTTCATCTGGGTGGGGGTCGTGTTCTGCGCCTCGTCCAGAATGACGAAAGACCGGGCAAGAGTGCGGCCCCGCATGAAGGCGAGCGGCGCAATCTCGATCTCGCCATTGCCGATCTGGCGCATCACCCGGTCGCCCGAGACCATGTCGTGCAGGGCATCGTAGAGCGGCCGGAGATAGGGATCGACCTTTTCGCGAAGATCGCCGGGAAGGAAGCCGAGACGCTCGCCGGCCTCGACCGCCGGGCGCGACAGCACGATGCGTTCGACCTCTCCGGCCGTCTGCATGGAAACTGCCGCCGCCACGGCAAGATAGGTCTTGCCGGTGCCCGCCGGGCCTTCCCCGAAGACCACATCGCGCTCGCGGATCGTCTTGAGATACAGCGCCTGGTTGGGGGAACGGGGGGCGATCAGACGCCGCCGCGTCTCCACGGTTTCGTTGTCGATTCCGAACAGGTCGCCGCTGGCGCCGGGCAGTCTGGCAATACCGGCGACCTCGGCGAGCCGCGCCGCGCCGTCCACTTCGCCCGGATCGATCTCAAGCCCCCGCCTTGCGCGGTCGTAAAGCAGGTCCATGGCGGAACGCGCCGCCGCCACGGCGCTTTCCGGCCCGGCGATGGCCAGTTCGTTGCCGCGCGCGCGCATGGACACGCCGAATTTCTGCTCCAGACGCGCCAGGTTGCGGTCATGCGTGCCATACAGGGCCGGCAGAAGGCTGTTGTCGTCGAACTGAAGACGCGCTTCGCTCAAATTGCGAGGCTCCCGCCGGAAAGGCTGTTCGGGCCGGCCGCCAGGATTTCGACCTCGGCAAGATCGCCGATCCCGGCCGCGCCGACTTCTGCATGGACCGCCTGCATATAGGGAGACCGCCCGACGAGCTGGCCGTCCCGTTTGCCGGGCCGCTCGAACAGGACGGGCAGGCGCTTCCCGACGCAGTTTCGGTTGAACGCCTGCTGCTGGCCGTTCAGCAGCTCCTGGAGACGGGCCAGGCGTTCGCTCTTGGCCGCTTCCGGCACCTGCAGGGGGTCGGCGGCTGCAGGCGTTCCGGGCCGGGGGCTGAACTTGAACGAATAGGCCTGGGCGTAGCCGACATCGCGCACGAGTCCCAGCGTCTGTTCGAAGTCGCGCTCGCTCTCTCCCGGGAAGCCGACGATGAAGTCCGAGGCGAGCGCAATGTCGGGCCGGGCGGCGCGGAGCCGCTCGACGATGCGCCTGTAGTCCGAAGCGCGGTGTTTGCGGTTCATCCGCTCCAGCACCCGGTCCGATCCGGCCTGGACAGGGAGGTGCAGGAAGGGCATCAGCGCCGGCACGGCGCCATGCGCCTCGATCAGGTCGTCGGTCATATCGCGGGGATGCGAGGTCGTGTAGCGCAGCCGCTCGACGCCCTCGATTTCAGCCAGCGCCCGGATGAGGCGCGCCAGGGTCCAGTCGCGGCCGCCGGGGCCCTCGCCGCGCCATGCATTCACGTTCTGGCCAAGCAGCACGAGTTCGCGCGCGCCGCGCCCGGCGAGCTCCTTCGCCTCGGCGACCACCGCCGCCGCCGGCCGGGAATACTCGGCCCCGCGCGTATAGGGCACGACGCAGAAGGTGCAGAATTTGTCACAGCCTTCCTGGATCGTCAGGAAAGCGCTTGGCCCCGCACGCCGTCCGGGCACAGGAAGCTCGTCGAATTTCGCTTCCGGGCGGAAGTCCACGTCTATGATTCCGCCGCCCCGCTCCCGCTCGGCCCGGGCCAGCATTTCCGGCAGGCGGTGATAGGCTTGCGGCCCGACGACGATATCGACGGCAGGCGCGCGGCGCACCACTTCCCCGCCCTCGGCCTGGGCAACGCAGCCGGCGACGGCAATCAGCATGTCCGGCCGGCGGGCCTTGAGGGCGCGCAGCCGGCCGACCTCGGAATAGACCTTTTCGGCCGCCTTCTCGCGGATATGGCAGGTATTGAGCACCACGAGGTCCGCGTCGTCGGCGGTCCGGGTGGCCTCGTAGCCGACGGCCGCCAGCATTTCCGACATCCGTTCGGAGTCGTAAACGTTCATCTGGCAACCGTATGTTTTGACAAACAGCTTCTTTCGCACTGCCTGCCTTGCCGGTGTCTCAAGCATCGATGCGCGTGAAGCTAGCACTCGGCGAGGGCGCGTCAACCGCCTGAGAGGCGGCCGGCAAGGGCCTGCTCCACGCCGCCGGCCACCGCTTCGTGGCAGACGCGCGCCATGTCCCGCCGGTTTGCGAACTCGGCATAGCTGGTGGGACTGTGCAGCACGATGTCCACCGATATCCGGCCCAGACCCAGCACGTTCCAGATATGGCCCGCCATGCCCATGTCGCCGTACCAGGCGATGCGCGGCATATGCGCCCGGCCGGTCGGCAGGCCGTCTATGGCGGAATAGGCGACCGACACCGGCTGCACCACCAGCGGCCTGCCTCCGACCTCGCGCTCGGCGACGCTGAACAGGGCGCTCTTGAACGGCAGCACCCGGCTGCCGTTGCTGGACGTGCCTTCCGGGAAGAGGATCAGGTTGTCGCCGCTTTCGAGCCGCGTCTGCATGGCGTCGCGCTGGCCGGCGGTCGAGCGCGGCCGCCGGTCCACGAACACGCTTCTTTGCAGCTTGGCGAGCAGCCCGAAGAAGGGCCATCCCGCGACTTCCGACTTCGCGACGAAGGATGCGGGCAGCGTCGCGCCCAGCGTGACGATATCGAGATAGGTGGAGTGGTTGCACACGAACAGGGTCGGGCGGGCCGTGCTGAGCGTCCCGTGGGTCCGGACCTCGAAGCCCAGAAGCCCGGCGCAGCGCCGGTGATAGGCAAGCGGCAGGCTCACGGCGAGGGGCCGTTTGAAGAGCACGGCGAAGGCCTGCACCGGCATCAGGGGCAGCGTGTAGAGGACATAGGCCAGAAGGCGCCCGAGCGCGCGCAGCGGCGAGTGCCGGATCACGAAGCCAGGGCCTCCCGTGTGACTTCGCCGTCGCGGCTGTAGCGCCTGAGATAGCGGTCGGTCACACCGTCGGGGCGGACGACGATGCAGACATCGACGGTATCGAACTCGGCATCGATCACCGCGCCGTCGCCGACGCCGCCCCCGAGGCGCAGATAGCCCTTGATGAGCGGCGGCAGGGCGGCGAGCGCCTTCCTCTCGTCGATATCCTCGCGGGCCATGCGCCGCATCTCGACATGGCGCGAACGCAGCGCCTTCGGGCGGACCGCAAGGGGCGCGAGATGTTCGTAATGCAGGTAGGAGAGCGGCAGGGCATGCGCCTCCGGATCGGCGCCGGGAAAGCTGCCGCAGCCGAACAGCAGCTTGACATTGTAGTGCTGCACATAGCGCGCAATACCGCGCCAGAGCATCTGCATGGTGTGGTGGCGGCGATAGTCCGGATGGACGCAGGAACGTCCGAGTTCCAGGATTTGCCGCCCGCCGCGCAGCAGCTTGCGGATATTGTACTCGTCCTGGGTGTAGAAGCGCCCGATGCGGGCTGCCGAATCGCGCCGCATCAGCCGGTAGGTGCCGACGATGGCGGACGAGCCGCCGCCGAGGCGGCGGTCCAGAACGATGAGGTGGTCGCAATAGGGGTCGAACCGGTCGAAATCGCGCGCCGCCGCCGCGATCGCCGGGCTCGGCTGCGCCGTCATCTCCTCATAGAAGACCTTGAAGCGCAGGGCCTGGGCGGCGTCGATGTCGGTATCCGTCTGGGCCAGGCGGACAACGAGGTCGCCGGACTCGACGATAAACGGGCTGCGCTGGGCGAGGGGGGCGGCGCGCCGACGCCGGGCGGCCGGGCCGAAAAACGGCACGATAAGTCCACGCTTGCCGGGCGGCGACACCCGCCGGCGCGGGACGACCCGACTTACCGCTTTCCTTACCTTGAGAGCCACCGCGGCACCTTTCCCTGACCGGACCCACTCTACTCCGCCCGGAGCGGCGCGCCTAGTGCGGCCGTGCGTTCTTCGGCTCAGCCGCCGCGTCGGCCTCAACTGCGGGGCGTGCGGCGGCCGAGGCCGATCTTCCTCGCGAGCTCGCTTCTCTGGGCGGCGTAATTGGGCGCAACCATCGGATAGTCGGCCGGCAGGCTCCAGCGTTCGCGGTATTCTTCCGGCGTCATATTGTAGGCGGTCTTGAGATGGCGCCGGAGCATCTTGAGCTTCTTGCCGTCTTCGAGGCACACAATGTGGTCCGGCATCACCGACCGGCGAATGGGAACTGCCGGAACCGGGCGCTCGGAAGGCGCCTGCGGGCGTTCGCCCAGGCTTGCAAGGGTGCCGTAAACCTGCCGGATGAGATCGGGAAGATCGCCGACAGCCACCGTATTGTTGGAGACGTGCGCCGACACGATTCTCGAAGTCTGTTCCAGAAGGTCGCGGCGGCCTGGCGTCTCTTCGCTCATTTCGGACGCTCCTTGCCCTTTTGTCCGTTCGATAACTATAGGCGGAAATAGAACGGGGTTCCGGCCCGGCAAGTAAGGGCTTTGCCGGCTGCTCCGGCATTTTTTCCGTCCGGAAGTCGCATCCGGGCTTCTGCACGGTCGCATCGCGACAAGTGAGGGCCCGCTGTCACGGGCGATTCTTTCTCCAGCACCGACAACCGGCGCCGCATGCAGGCGGCCGGGCCGTTGCGGGAGGTGGGATCGTCATGTCGCTGCTCGTCGGTTCCCGTCGCCCTTCGACCTGTCCTGTTCCGCCTGCGCCAATCGCAAGTCCCGATCACAAGATGCCCGCGCGAACGGAGGCCCGACGATGAACGCCTACGCGATCACGCATGACGAACTGGACCTGGAGGTCCGCTGGCCCGGCGGCAAGTCGACGCGCTTTCCGTGGATATGGATGCGCGTCAACGAGCCCGGCGCATTCGATCCCGTCACGCACGAGCGGCGGTTCGACCTTGCCGGCGTCGCGCCGGACATTCGTCCCGACGATGTCGAACTCAGCGGCGATATGCTGGTCGTCCGCTGGCCGGGGGGCGAAGGCGTCAGCGAGGTGCCGTTGGCCTGGCTGGAGGCCCGCCGGCCGGACGCCCCGCAACCGGCCGACCCCGCGGCGATCATGCCGGAACTCTGGGATGCCTCGCTCGCCGAAAGCCTTCCCCGCCACACGGCCGATGGCGACCTCAAGGCTTTCCTCATCGACCTGAAACGCTTCGGCCTGGCGCTGGTGTACGGGCTCGGCGAAGACCCGGAGGCAGGCCCCGCCTTCGGTGCGCGTATCG
This sequence comes from Alphaproteobacteria bacterium, assembly GCA_022827685.1. Classification (GTDB taxonomy): domain Bacteria; phylum Pseudomonadota; class Alphaproteobacteria; order Bin95; family Bin95; genus Bin95. The sequence continues at coordinate 19,709 of JAJEIH010000057.1, read as the reverse complement.
GCCCTATTCAGGAGACCTATTTCGGGCGCATCTTCGAGGTCCATACCCGCCCGAAACCGAACAGCCTCGCCTATACGGCCTATGCGCTCCCGCCGCACACCGACCTGCCTTATTTCGAGACCCCGCCGGGCGTTCAGTGCCTGCATTGCGTGCGTAACGCGGCCGAAGGCGGCGCAAGCCTGTTCGTGGACGGATTTCTCGCCGCGGAAATCCTGCGGGAGGAAGCCCCGGCGGATTTCGACCTGCTGGCCCGCCGGCCGGTGCCGTTCCGCTTCATCGACGATGCGGCGGACATTCGCCGGAGCCGCCCGGCGCTGACTCTGGACCGCGAGGGCCGGCTGGTGGAGGTGGCGCTCAGCCCGGCGACTGCGGACGAGATGCGGCTCGACGACGACCCGGCGGAAACGCGCGCCTACTACGCCGCCTGGCGGCGGTTCATGACGATCACCCGCCGCCGGGAACTCACGATCCACATGCAACTCGAACCGGGTGTCATGGTCGCCTTCGACAACCGCCGCGTGCTGCATGGACGCGACGCCTTCGACCCTTCGACGGGGGAACGCTGGCTGCGCGGTTTCTACATCGACTGGACGGACATCGACAGCCGCCTGCGCCGCCTGTAAGCGGAGCGGCTTCCGCTTTGCCGAACAGGCGGGGCAGGGGGTATGCTCCGCCGACCCTGACGAGGAGGCGGCGGATATGGATACGTTCGCGGACGGACGGCCCGTCGGCATGAGCGCGGAGGAATGGGAGGCGCGGTGCGACCTTGCCGCAGCCTATCGGCTGTGCGCGCTCTACGGATGGACGGACCTCAACAATACCCACATTTCGGCGCGTCTTCCGGGCACGGACGATTCCTTCCTGCTGAACCCCTTCGGCATGTTCTTCGAGGAGATTACGGCCTCCTCGCTGATCGTGGTGGACCGGGAGGGGAATGTGCAGAGCGAGACGGGACACGGCGCCAATCTCGCCGGCTTCGTCATCCATGGCGCCATTCACACGGCCATGCCGCATCTGCATTTCATCATGCACACGCATTCGCGATACGGCGTCGCCGTCGCCATGCAGGAGCATGGCCTGCTGCCGGCGAGCCAGAAGGCGCTGACCGTCATGGGCTGGCTCGGCTACCACGATTTCGAGGGCACGGCGACGGATGCGGACGAGCGGCCGCGGATCGTAAACGACCTCGGGGAGCGCCGGATCCTGATGCTGCGCAATCACGGCCTGCTGACGGTCGGCGAGACGATGGGCGAGGCGTTCGTGTGGATGTACCGGATCGAGACGGCCTGCCGCCACCAGATCGACGCCCAGACCGGCGGCGGACCGCTGCGCGAAATCTCGCCGGCGACCCGGGAAAAGACCATCGCGACCGGAAAGTCGATGTACGGCCGCGGCGGCTTCATCGAGGTCGGCAAGGAATGGCCGGCCCTGCTGCGCCAGCTCGAACGCGCGGGCATGGACGACTACAGGCGCTGACCCCGGCCGGCGGCGTCTTGGACGAGGCGGAGGACAAGGGCGTCCTCCCGACCCGAGGCGGTGCGGTAGTAGCCGGGCCGCCGTCCTGCCTGCCGGAACCCGAAGCGGGCGTAAAGCGCGCGGGCGGCGCTATTGCTTTCCGCCACTTCCAGAAACAGCGTTCGACCGTCGAGAGACGCGACGGCGTCTTCGAGCAGCGCCGCCGCAAATCCCCGCCGCCGCGCGGAGGGGTGGGTTGCGATCATCACCACTTCCGCTTCGTCGCCGGCGTGGCGCAGATGCAGGAAACCGGCGGGTGCAGCTCCGTCCATTGCGATGCGCGCGCGTGCGCCCGGGGCTGAAAGCAGGCTGCGCCAGGCGTTCTCGGACCAGGCGGCCTCCGGCACGGCGGCGCGGTGGATGGCCGCGATGACTTCGGCGTGGGAGGGGTCGGCCGCGATCACCGCGTGACGGGCCCCGTATGCGGCGCGGTGAGGTAGAGCGGCGAGGCGGGACCGGCCGGCAAGGTCCTGCCCAGAAGCCGGGCGGCGTCCGGCAATGCCGGCGCAAGCGCCCGGATCGCCCCCGGCGCCAGCGCCGCCAGCGCCGCCGCCGCATCGCCGGTGACGGAGAACGGCGCTTCGGCGGCCAGCGCCTCCGCCGTCGTGACGAAGGGCTCCGCGGCGCCGGAAAGTTCGGCGGCGTAAAGGCTGCCGCGCCGGGTGTCGAGCACGGCGAACAGCCGGCCTTCGGGGGGCTCGGCAGGCCGCAGCGCCTCGAAGGTGGGCACGGCCGCAATCCCGGCTCCGGTGACGAGCGCGAGGCCGCGCGCGGCCGCCAGCGCGATGCGGATGCCGGTGAAGGAACCGGGGCCTCGTGTGACGATTATCCGCGAAAGCTCCGAGAAGCGCGCACCTGCATCCGCCATGGCGCGCTCCACCATGACCGGGGCCGTCTCCGCGTGGCCGCGCTCCATCTTCCTCCAATGGCTTGCGAGCAGCTTTCCGCCCCGTGCGACGGCGACGGAGCAGGCATTGGCCGCGCAATCGAGCGCGAGTTCGACCATGGGATGGCGAGGGATACCCGGCGGGCAGTCCCCGCCCGGGGCGTCCTCAGGGGACCGGATAGACCGCTTCGACTTCCGGGATGTAGTGGCGGAGCATGTTTTCGACGCCCATCTTCAGGGTCGCCGTCGAACTCGGGCAGCCGGCGCAGGCGCCCTGCATGCTGAGATAGACCACGCCGTCCTCGAAGGCGCGGAAGACGATGTCGCCGCCGTCCTGCGCGACCGCCGGGCGAACCCTCGTCTCCAGCAGTTCCTTGATCTGGGAGACGACCTCGCTGTCCTCCGCGCCGTCGTCGGCATCGCTCTCGTCACCGGCCAGAATGACGGGACGGCCCGCCATGAAATGGTCCATGATCGCGCCGAGGATCATCGGCTTCAGTGTCTGCCAGTCGCGGGCATCGTCCTTGCTGACGGTCACGAAATCGCTGCCGAAAAACACCGCCCGGACCCCCGGCACGTCGAACAGCGCCTGGGCGAGCGGCGAGCGCTCGGCGCCCTCCGGCGAGGGGAAATCGGCCGTGCCGCGCGCCATCACCTGCACGCCCGGAGTGAACTTCAGCGTTGCGGGGTTGGGGGTCTGCTCGGTCTGAATGAACATCGGCTGCGTCCTCCGGCCCAATATGCGGTTCTAGATGGACCGGAACCGCCGCGAAATCAAGCGGCGTCGTAATGGGCCTGGAGGATGGCGACCACCCCGTCGCGGCTGTATTCGGGCGGGACGGGCTCGCCGCCCGCGAACATTTCGCGCAGCCGGGTGCCCGAGATCCGGAGCTTGCCGTCGTCCCCTTCGGGGCAGGCCCGGCCCGCGGCAGCGCCCGTCGCCACCGCCGCCACCATGCGGTAGCGCTCGTCTTCGCTCGGCAGGTTCGTCCCGCTATCGGCGGCGAAGCACACATTCCCGGTCGCCATGCCCTGGCAGTCGAAGCAATGGAACGTGTCGTCGATCTTCAGCGGCCGGATGGCGAGGCTGTCGGCGCCGATCTCGTCGAATATGCGGTGTGCGTCGTATGGTCCGTAATAGCCGCCGAGGCCGGCGTGGTCGCGCCCCACCACCAGGTGCGAGCAGCCGAAGTTCTGGCGGAACAGCGCATGCAGCAGCGCCTCCCGGGGGCCGGCGTAGCGCATCTCGATGGGGTAGCCGGCCTGGATCACCTTTCCTTCCGCAAAGTGGTTGGCGACCAGCCAGTCGATGGCACGGACGCGGACCTCGGCCGGGATGTCGCCCTCCTTGAGCGCGCCCAAGACCTGGTGGATGAGCAGCCCGTCGCACACCTCGATGGCGACCTTGGCGAGAAACTCGTGGCTGCGGTGCATGGGGTTGCGGGTCTGGAAGGCGGCGACCGTGGACCAGCCCTTTTCGGCGAACAGCGCCCGGGTTTCGGCGGGACGCAGGTAGAGCCCGCGATAGGTCTCGGGGAAATGCCCCTCGGAGAAGACCGAAACCGGGCCCGCCAGATTGACGGAGCCCTGCGCCATCACCTTGGCGACGCCCGGATGGGCCTCCTCGGCGGTGCGATAGACCTCTCTGCATTCGAGGGTCTTGTCGATGGTGTATTTCTCGGTGACCGTGAGAACGCCGAGAATCTCCCCTCCTTCGTCCGTCAACGCCACTTCCTCGCCCACCGCAACGGCGAAGTCTCCGCCGCAGGAAAGGGTGATCGGCAGCGGCCAGAAGAGCCCGTTCTCCAGGCGCATCTCAAGGCATGCGCCGCGCCAGTCGGCCGCGCCCATGAACCCCTCAAGCGGCGTGTAAGCGCCCATAGCGAGCATGAAGAGGTCCGAGACCTCGCGACTTGAGAGCGGCAGCCTTTTCAGCGTGCGGGCGCGTTTCAGGCCCTCGCTTCGCTCCTCCTCGGGCAGCAGCAGGGGCTTCAGGGCGGCGTTGCCGTGCGGGGCTATCAGCGTTGACACGGGACGTTACCGGGGCGGGAAGCGGAGGCTAGTCGATGATGTGGTGGACGGGGGCCTTCTCCATGGCCCATTCCCCGGAGTCCCGGTCGTAGCGGGACAGGGTGAAGCAGTGCCAGTCGGCGTCATCCAGCTTCGGATGATCGGCCCGGTAATAGTATCCCGGCCAGCGCGTTTCCGTCCTGAACATCGTGTGGTGCGTCACCGATTCCGAGGCCAGGACCCGGTGGTGAAGCTCCCACGCGCGCTGAAGCTGGTGAAGGTCTTCGGCCCCGAGACTGCCGAGGTCCTCCTTCAGCATGCCCAGCAGTTCCAGCCCGCGGGTGAGCATGGGTTCGTTCGTGACGTAGTTGGAGCTGATACCGCCGACATAGTCGTCCATGATCTTCTCGAGGCGCTGGAGACCGTGAATCGGCAATATGTAGCTGGGTGAGACCGTTCCCGCGACGATCTCGTTGCGGCCGACCCGGTAGGTCTCGAGCGGCTGGAAGACGAGCCGCTTGAGGTCTTCGTACTCCTGTTCGCTTACCTGGGGCCGGTCGCCCTTCAGGTCGTTGACGTAGTTGACCGCCGCCTTTCCGGCGATCCGGCCTTCCGTGAAGGACCCCGACGAGAATTTGTGGGCGGTGCCGCCGATGGTGTCGCCGGCGCCGAACAGCCCCTCGACGGACATCATCCGGTTGTATCCCCACTGGTAATCGGACGGCGCACAGTCTTCCGGCCCGCTTGCCCAGGCGCCCGAACATGTGGCGTGCGAGCCCATGACGTAGGGCTCGGACGTGGTCAGTTCCGGATTGGTGTGCTTGGGATCGATGTTCTGGGACGCCCAGACGACCGCCTGTCCAATCGTCATGCCGAGGAAATTCTCCCAGCCGACCTGCTCCAGATGGGGGTCGGCAAAGGCCTCCTTCGTCACCATGCGGATGGGGCCTCCGCCGGCCTTTACTTCCTCCAGGAAGGCATGGTTGCGCAGGCAGGTCGGCACCGGATGCCGGTCGATATAGTCCCCGACCAACTCCTTGGTGTGGTCATACCATTTGGACTCGTATTCCTCCCCGTAGGCGTTCTCGGTGTACGTCTTGAGGTGGAGGAAATAGGCGCCGACCGGGCCGTAACCGTCCTTGAAGCGGGTGAGGACGACCCGGTTCTCCATCTGGGTCATCTTGGCGCCGACGAGGATCGGCAGCGCATAGGCCGACGCGCTGCTCCAGGGGGCGTACCAGGTTCGTCCCATGCCTTCGCCCACCGCCCGGGGCTTGAAGATGTGCGACGCGCCGCCGGCGGAAACGATGACCGCCTTCGCGCGGAAGACGTAGAAATCTCCGGTGCGGACGTTGAAGCCGACGGCGCCGGCGACGCGGTTCGGATTCCTGGAGTCCGTCAGCAGGTGGGTCACCATGACCCGGTTATGGACTTCGGTGGCGGCCTTGCGGGCGGCTTCCGCGACGATCGGCTTGTAGCTCTCGCCGTGGATCATGATCTGCCACTTGCCTTCGCGCAGATAGCGTCCGGTTTCCGGGTCCTTCATGATGGGAAGGCCCCACTCCTCGAACTTGTGCACCGTGGAGTCGACGTGCCGGGCGATATCGAAGCCCAGATCCTCCCGCACCAGACCCATGAGGTCGTTCCGGGCGTAGCGGACATGGTCCTCGGGCTGGTTCTCGTTCCACTGCATGCCCATGTAGCAGTTGATCGCATACAGGCCCTGGGCGACGGCGCCGCTGCGCTCGATGTTCGCCTTCTCGACGCAGACCACCTTCAGGTCGCGTCCCCAATAGCCGGCTTCGTAGGTAGCCCCGCAGCCGGCCATGCCGCCGCCGATGACCAGGATATCCGAGTCCACGAAAACCGTTTTCCGGCGAGCGAACAAACTCACTAGTGGCCTCCCTCACTGGTTCGGTCCGGTTGCAGCATGGGCAGGGCCTCGATGTGGAGCGCGTCCGGCTCGTGCGCGAGTTGCTGGGATTTCATCGCTTCGGGAGAGGGCGCCTCGTAATCGGCCGGCGGCTTGATCGATCCCCAGGGCTCGGTCCGGATCGGGGAAACGAAATCCTTTTCCTGGCCGTCCCGGAATTTGATCTTCCAGGAAATGGAGCCCTTCTCTTCCTCCCTCAGAACCCGGACGCTGTGGCCCAGGGGCGCGAAGTCGGCATAGCCGCGGCAGTCGATGGCGTGCTGCGGGCAGGCCTTCACGCAGGAGTAGCACTCCCAGCACATGTTGGGCTCGATGTTGTAGGCCCGCCGGGTGGTGCTATCGATGTGCATGATGTCGGACGGGCAGATATCCACGCAATATCCGCAGCCGTCGCAACTGGTCATATATACGAATGTCGGCATGTGGTTCCGTTGTCTCCTCCATCAACGGCCGATATGGGCCGATCAGTAGTGGCGGGGCCTTTCGCGGGCACTGCCGAACATTTCGGGCTTGTCTGCGGGGGCCGGCAGGTTGCGCCGCGAACCGGTTGCCTCGGACACCCGTTTCTCCAAAGCCGCTGCGGGCTTGTAGAACATGTGCGCGAACTTGGACCACGGAACGGACCCGAACAGCACCGTCGTGGCGATGAGATAGAGGCCCAGGAACACGGTCGTCCACGAACTCTCCATCGCCTGCAGGCCGGCCCAGATCAGCCCGAGCGTCGAGCTGGAGAGGAGCGAGAGGATGAACAGGTCGGCGCGCATCGCCCGGAGCGGCGTATGGCCCTCGGCCGCCACATCGACCCGGATGAAGAACCAGAACCAGTAGCCGCCCACGCAGACCAGCAGGGCCCCGATGACCCACAGCAGGGGCAGGATAGCCGGTGTCGGCGCGGCCGGGGTCGGATACCAGAACACCATGATGACGGTGGTGATGACATATGCCAGGAACCCGTACATCGTCAGCAGGTGGGCGACCCTGCGGCGCCCCGGGCCGAACTCGGCCGATGTCATGCCCTCCGACAGGGCGGTCCGGACCGCAAGCGCCGACATTTCCCCGCCGCCGACGCGGCGCGTCCCCGTGTCCCGCGATTTCCGCCAGCTGCGGAAGAAATAGGCGGCGCTGCCCTTGTGCCAGATGTCGAACAGGGTGCCGCCCACGACCAGCAGGATCATGATGACCACATAGGTCTGCATGACACCGGGGTCGATGGACTCCGAAAGCGCGGCGAAGGGATTACTGGTGAACACGCGACAGCCCCAATTTCAGCCTGTTCCGTTAAACGCCCTGAGCGACAATATCGATCCGCCCCCGGGGACGATACATCCAATTAGCGCGATGGGTTGTCAAGGATGGCGCGGCGCGCTCCCGGCTCCGTCAGGCGAAGCGCGTTATCTCTTCTTCGGAGAGATTGCCCGGCAGGATGACCACCGGCACCTGCAGGCGGCCGACCGATTTGCCGGTCAGCGAGGATATCAGGGGACCCGGTCCCTTGGGGCCCGTATCGGAGGCCAGGATCAGGAACGCGACCGAAGGGTCGTCCTCGCAGGCCTGTATCGTCTCGTCCACCTTGTCGCCTTCGCGGATCGCCAGCGAGGGCACCCTGCCGGACAGGCGCTGCACCCGCGCCGCCGCCTGCAGGATGACCGTCTCGGCATGCTCCCGCGCTTCCTCGCGCATGAGCTCGCCGACAGCCGACCAGTGCTGGAAATCCGCCGGCGTGTCGATGACGTAAAGCAGGCCGACATGGCTGCCCGTGCGCCGGGACCTGAGCGCGGCGAAGGTCAACGCCACCGGCAGTTCGTCGCTCTCGTCGACGACGCAGAGCAGGGTCCGCGTCGAGGGGGAAGGAAGTTCGGCCAAGGAGTCAGGTTCTCCGCGCGACGGCGCCTGCAAGCCATCCTGCCATCAAGGCCAGGACGATGGCAACGAGACCGTGCAGGATGGGAAAATCGTGCGCGAAGCGGAAAACCGCCGCCTCGAGCCCGGCTTTTCGGACATGGAGTGCGCTCGCCGTGACGTTCACCACATTGGCGTCCCTCAGCTCGAACACTTCGATCCGGTAGCTTCCCACGGGAACGTTGGCAGGAAACATGACACGCGTGCGGAACAGGTGTTCTCCCAGAAACTCGACGCGGCCGAACTCCGCCGAATAAAGCCCGTTCACCTGCTTGCGCCTCACAAGCGCCGCCTGGAACATATCGAGAGCCCCGATGTCCCCGCCCGCCGGCGTGGGGGCAAGGAAGTCCTGTCCGATCCTGTACCTGGCCAGAACCTCCGCGAGCGGCCGGTCGGCGAAGGCTTCGCTCGCGGCGACCCACACGAAAGCCGGCGCTTCCGGAAAGGTCACGCCGCCGTGATTGGCCCAGACGCCGTACTGGCGCTCCTTGCGGCGGACCACCGTAGGTTGCTCCGGCCCCCGAATCACCACGATCACGCCGTGTTCTTCCCCGACCGATCCCTGCGCCTGCGCCGCGGTTCCGAAGACCACGAGCTCCGCCCCGGTGAACCCGGCCGTAATGGCGACTGTCCGTTCTGAAACATCGACCACGAATTGAGCCGCCGATGCGGGCGCCGCCGCAGCGAGTAGAACTATCGCGGCCAGCAGGCGCATCAGAGCAGGCCCGGTTGAAGCGAAAACAGGTCGTCGGGCGTGGTCACCAGGTCGAAAAGCAGCTTGAGGCAGACGGCAAGCACGAGTGCGGCCAGGAGCACGCGGAACTGCTCGCTTGGCAGCCTTGCGCCGAGGCGGGTGCCGACCTGGACGCCCACCACCGAGCCCGCCAGCAGCAGCAGCGCCAGGATCACATCCACCGTCTGGTTGGCGGCCGACTGGAGCAGGGTGACGGTCGAGACGACAAACAGGATCTGGAACAGCGAGGTGCCCGCCACCATGGAAGTCGGCATGCCCAGCAGGTAGATCATCGCCGGCACCATGATGAAGCCGCCGCCCACGCCCATGATGGCGGCCAGCAGACCCACCAGCAGGCCGATCAGAAAGGGCATCACCGCGCTGATGTAGAGGCGCGACTTCTGAAAGCGCATCTTGAGCGGCAGGCCGTGGATCCAGATATGGCGGTGCAGCTTGCCGCGCCGCGCCACGCCCTTCCGCTGCCGCAGGAGGGCGCGGAGGCTCTCGGCCATCATCAGCGAGCCGACAATGCCGAGGAACACGACGTAGCAAAGCGAGATCGCCAGATCGATCTGGCCGAGGCCGCGCAGCAGCTTGAACAGCCACACACCGCCGGCCGAGCCCAGCACGCCGCCGGACAGCAGCACCAGGCCCATCTTGAAGTCCACGGCGCCGCGCCGCCAATGGGCCAGCACGCCCGAGACGGAGGTGGCGACGAGCTGGTTCGCCTCGCTTGCGACCGCAACCGGAGGCGGTATGCCGATGAAGATCAGGAGCGGCGTCATCAGGAAGCCGCCGCCGACGCCGAACAAGCCGGACAATACGCCCACTCCGGCGCCCATCCCCAGCAACAGGAAGACATCGACCGAAAGTTCGGCAACCGGCAGATAGATCTGCATGGCGGCCCCTCTTAGGCCCGCCGCCGCCCATGCGCAAGACGAGTTGCGCCGGTTTCCCGGACCGGTGCCCCCATGGGCCGTTCAGCCCCCGGCTTGACGGGCGCAATGCCGCTCAGTAAGGCCGCCCGCCCTTGACCTGGGTGCGGTGCATCAGCCGGCGAGTCGCCGGATCGAAGGGGTCCCGCCGGTGCATGACGGCGCGGTTGTCCCAGAGCACGATGTCGCCCTCGCGCCAGCGGTGCTCCCAGACATGGGCCTCGTCCGCCGCATGGGACCAGAGGCGGTCGAGCAGGCGCTCGCTTTCCCCGACCTCGAAGCCGACGAGCCAGGCATTGCGCCGCCGTCCGAGGAAGAGCGCCTTGCGCCCGGTGTCGGGGTGGGTGCGCAGGACGGGATGGCGCGCCCCCGGCGTCTCGCGCACATCGGCGACCTCCGGGATGCCCTGCCGCCGCGAGCCGGTCGATGTCAGCGACAGGTCATGCACGCACCGGGCATCCTTCACGGTGGCCGCCGTTTCGGCGTCCAGCGTGTCGAGAGCGCGGTGCATGTTGGTGAAGGAGGTATTGCCACCGGAAGGCGGCACCTCGATGGCGTAGAGGCAGGAGCCCGCAGGCGGCTCCTCGATGAACGACATGTCCGTGTGCCAGTCCGCCTCGCCCGCGCCGAGCGCCCCGATAGGCCGGCCGTCCACCTCGATATTGGAGATGATCGTCACTTCCGGGGGCACATCCGCAAACGACCCGAAGCCTGCGGTCACATCGCTGTTGGGCGCTTCCTGCAACGGCCCGAAGACCTGCGTGAAGGCAATCAATTCCTTGTCCGACAGGCCCGTCTGACCCCGGAAGAGCAGCACAAGATGCTGCTTCCAAGCCTCCCGCAGCGCCTCGGCCGCCTCGGGAGGCGGCGGCTTGCGCGCGTCTATGCCGCGTATCTCGGCGCCCAGCGCAAAGCCCGTCGGAACGACTTCTATCGGGACTGTCCCGGCGCAGGGGGTCGTCACCGCATCAGCTCCTTCATGTAGGTCGGCAGCGCGAAGGCGCCGAGATGGATTTCCGGATTGTAATAGCGCGTGTCGAGGCCGGCCGCAGCATAGCGCTTCTCGATAGTGGCGAGCGGCCTCCGGCGGTGGGCCGGGTCGTCGCTCGCCCAGCCGAGCGCCATGAAGCCCCAGATATAGGTCGGCACCGCGACGGCATAAGCGGCGGGGTCGGCGAACAGCGCGTTGAAATGACGCCAGGACGAGGTCAGTTCCTCGCCCTGCACGAAGGCCACGCCGTTCTGCGTCACCAGGATGCCGCCGGGCTTCAGGCAGCGCTTGCAGCCGGCATAGAACTCGCGCTGGAACAGGACCTCGCCGGGACCGATGGGATCGGTCGAATCGATCAGGATCACGTCGTAGCGGCTGTCCGTCCCGGCCACGAAACGCGCGCCGTCGGCAATGACGAGGTCGGTGCGGGGATCGTCGAACGCGCCCTTGCAGATCGAGGGCAGATACTGCCGGGCGAGGTCCACCACGCCCCTGTCGATCTCCACCATGGTGGCGTGCTCTACCGGGTGCTTCAGCACTTCTTCCAGAAGCCCGCCGTCTCCGCCGCCGACGATCAGCGCATCGCGGACCGCGCCATGCGCCAGGATCGGCACGTGCGCCATCATCTCGTGATAGATGAACTCGTCGCCCTCGGTGACCTGCACCACGCCGTCGAGCGTCATCACCCGCCCGAAGGTCGGGTTCTCGAAGATGACGATCTTCTGCAGGTCCGTATCGGAACTGTAGAGGACCTGGGTGATTTCGAGCTTCTGCGTCGCGTGGACGTGGATGGCTTCCTCGAACCAGCCGCCGCCGGTCACGGGATCATGCCCCGCTTGTGTTCTGTCAGCGTTATCTGCTCCGGCTCGAAGGCCCGCTTCAACACCTCGATGCCTGCATAGGGATCGCACTCTCCGCACATGAACAGGTCGAGCGCCGCGAACCCGCGCTCGGGCCAAGTGTGGATCGAGATATGCGATTCGGCGAGCAGCAGCACGCCGGAAACGCCGTTCGGCTGGAAGCGGTGCAGGTCGGCGCCGAGCACCGTCGCGCCCGAGGCCTCGGCGCAGGCGCGCAGCGCGCGGTCGATCGCCGCCGGATCGTCGAGGTCCCTGGCGCCCCATAAATCCACCAACAGGTGTGTGCCGGCGTAGCGCAGGCCGTCCCGCTCGACAAAGTAATCCTTCGCCGCGGCCTGTTCGCGGGGAAACAGGCGGGCGGTCACCGCCTCGTCGGAAATGGCGGCAGACGACTGGGCCAAAGGCGTCCTCCCGAAGCTTGAGATGGATTGCGGCGCGGGGCGCGGCAAGGCGCGACAAAATACGCCCGTTCGCTGCGCACGCAAGAGGAATCACACGGCGTCCTTTCCGAGCGCCACCCACAGCCCTGCCGCCCCTGTCACAGCGGCCATCAGCACGAATGCGGCGTCGTATCCAAGGGACCCCGCGACGGCCCCGAACAGCGCCGGACCGAAGGCGGAGCCGGTGAGCGTGAAGAACATCGCTCCGCCCGTGGCCGCCCCGACATCGCCGCCGGGCGCAAGCCGCGCGACCTCGGCCAGATAGACGCCGTTCCAGCCGACGGCCGTTGCGCCGAATGACGCCGACAGGGCGGCGACGGCGAGCCAGGGCCAGCCGGGGCCGAGCGCGGTTGCAGCCAGCGCCGTGGCGGCCATTGCGACCCCGAGCGCGGCGAGCGCGGCGCGGCTGGAGGTGGCGTCGGCCCCCCATCCCCAGCCGACGCGGGCCGCAATACCGGCGACGAAGCCGACGGAGAACAGCGAACCCGCCTCGGCAAGGCCCAAACCGGCGCGCTGCATGACGAAGACGACGAAGAACGCGGTGAAGCAGAACTGCCCCATCGAGAAGACCGTCGAGGCGAGCACGGTGCGGCGCAGGGCGGGCAGCATCCAGGTCTGCCGGATCGCGGCCAGCGGGCCTGCGGCCAACGGACGGGCTGAGGGGTCGCGGTCGCCGTCGAGGCCGGCGCGCCAGGGCTGGACGGCGACCATTGCCGCAATGCAGAGGAGTGCGATCGCCGGTCCTGCGGCCTGCCAGCCCCAGGCGTCCACGACCGCCGGCACAAGCAGGCCCGCAATCGCGGCGCCCACCGGCACGCTGGTCTGCTTGACCGAGAAGACCCGCCCGCGAAGTCGGGGCGGGGAGAGCCGCGCAAGCAGGTGCGAGCCGGCGGGGTTGGCCGGCCCGTAGGCCATGCCGATCAGGAAGCCGGCGAGCGCGAAGGCCGGAATGCTGGGCACGCCGGTGAACAGCGCGCCGGCCGCGGCCAATGCCAGGCTCGCCTGGCAGACGCGCAGGGCGCCGAAGCGGCGGATCAGCCCGCCCGAGAACAGGGTGGAGGCCATGCCGCCGAGCCACATCACCATCGTGTAGTAGCCGACCATGGCCGGGTCGATGCCGAGCGCGCCCGCGCTCTCCTGCACCGTGATCGGCACGATGAGCGAGGCGATGACGACGATGGCCTGCATCGCGAGGGTCGCGACCAGGGCGGGGAGGACGGCGGCCATGAGCGCGCCGGATAGCCGCAAGGAGCCGCCGCCGCAACCGCTTGCGCCCGACTGCGGGCCTTGACTATTTGGCCGCCATTCAGGTGAGGGAGGCGGAAATGGCGGCCTGGCGCGAGCGGTTGAACGGTCTGGTGTGCTCGCCGAAGACGGAACGGCTGGTCACGGCGCTGATCGTCGTCAACGCGGTGACGCTCGGGCTGGAGACCTCGGCGACGATAAACGAGGCGCTCTCGCCCTGGCTCGGCTGGCTCGACAAGGCGATCGTGGCGGTCTTCGTCGTCGAGATTGCCGCCCGGCTGGTGGCCCAGGGGCCGGCCTTCTTCAAGCGCGGCTGGAACCTGTTCGACTTCGCGGTCATCGCCGTCACGCTCCTCCCGGCGACCGGCAATCTCTCGGTGCTCCGGGCGCTGCGCATCCTGCGCGTGCTGCGGCTGGTGTCCGTCGTGCCGCAGATGCGCAAGGTGGTGGAGGCGCTGCTGCACGCGATCCCGGGCCTCGGCTCGATCTCCAGCCTGCTGCTGCTCGTCTTCTATGTGGGTGCGGTGATGGCGACGCGCATGTTCGGGGAGGCGTTCCCGGAGTGGTTCGGCAGCGTCGGCGCCTCCATGTATTCGCTCTTCCAGATCATGACCCTGGAGAGCTGGTCGATGGGCATTGTGCGCCCGGTGATGGAGACCTTCGACTGGGCCTGGGCGTTCTTCGTGCCCTTCATCCTGCTGACCAGCTTCGCGGTGCTGAACCTCTTCATCGCCGTCATCGTCGATGCCATGCAGACCCTGCACACGGTAGATCGGGAAGAGACGACGGCGGTGCTCAGGCAGGTGACGGAAGCCGAAGCCTCCTTCCTCGCAACCGAGCTGGAGGGCCTGCGCAGCGAAATCCGCGCGCTCAAGGAGGAAATCGGGCGGACGGGAAGCAATGGCGACCGGTAATCAGGACAAACGCCACCGTATCGGGCCTCGACAATTGTCGGCCAATGGCCTACATACTGCTATAGAATTCGAGTGGAACGATGCCAAAAGCAAAGACTGTTTCTCGCAGCGTGGCTTTGATTTCGCCTACGTCATCCGCGCGTTTCTGGATCGCGACAGGACTGTCGGTCAGGATCGCCGGTTCGACTATGGCGAGGACCGCTACAGATTGCTCGGGAAGATAGAAGGCCGGGTGTTCGTTGCGATCTACACGATGCGCGGCGCCGTCGTCCGCATCGTGTCGGCTCGCAAGGCCAATGCCAGGGAGGTTCGGGAATATGAGCAGAACGCGCGTCAGGATTGACCCGGACGATCCGCAGACGCTTCCTCCGGGACAGGTCGATTACCGGGTGTTGGACGGGACGACCGAAGAGGATATCGCGCGACAGGCGCGCGAGGACGATGCCGAGGCGATGCAGGACATGGCGCGCTTCGCCCGCCGGGTGCGCCGGCGTCTCGGGCTGACGCAAGTGGAGTTCGCGCGCCGCATAGACGTGCCGCAGGAAACGATCCGCAACTGGGAACAGGGCAAGCGCGGCCCTACGGGCGCCGCAAGGGCCTTGCTGAAAATCCTCGACAAGGCACCCGAAGCGGCTTTACGCGCGCTTACCTGACTTACCGACCGGCTTCACTCCGCTTCCAGCGCGATGCGGTGGCTGTCGAGCAGGCCGGGCGCGCGAGCGGGGTCACTGCGGCCCCAGCCGCATTCGGTGGCGATGCCGAAGGAGGCGACCGTCTGCGTCGCCGCGGCGATGCGGCGGCGGTCGCCCTCGCGGTCGTCATGGTGGATGAGGCCCAGATAGAGCTCACAGCCATCGGGTAGCTTCAAATCTGCAAGCGGCGCGTAATAGGCCGCGTCGTCCCGGTGTTTCGGCGCGGGGACATGGACGAACTGGAGGGAGCGCTCCAGCCCGGCGAGGATGCCGTGGGTGATCTCCACCGTGTTGGCGAGGTCGGTCGGCATCACCACATGCTCGTCGTTCGGCGTGCCGTAGCAGAGGTGGTAGCCGAGCTCCACGGGTTCGGGCACGGCGTTGCCGAGGCGCGCCAGCATGCCGGTGATATCCTGCTTGTAGCTCGCCGGCCGGTTCGGGAAATAGCCCTCCCAGGCGAGCACCTCCTGGCAGACGTCCCACTGGATCGCCAGGTCGTCCGGCGGGATCGCGGCGCAGATCTTCGCGAGGTCGGCCTTGAAGGCGCGCTCATAGGCCGCGAAGAAGTCCGGCCGGGACGACGGCGAAACGAACCAGTATCCGACCGCCATCGGCGTCGGCAGGCAGACCTGGAACCGCACCCCGGCGGGCAATGTCCCGGCGTCGCGCATGGCGGTGAAGCGGGCGTAGGAGCGGGTCGCCTCGGGCGCATAGCCGGGGTCGAATTCGACCGTCGCGGGATCGACGCCGGCGCGGAAGCGGAACAGCTCCCATTCGCGGATCAGCTTGCCGTCCCACTGGTGGATGCGCGCCTTGTCCTCGTCGGCCGCCACCTCCATCGCCGGGTGAGCCTCGACCCTGGCCCGCTGCCAGAAGATCCAGCGCGCCCGCTCGCCGGTCTCGCCGTCCGGAATCCGCTTGAGATGCGGGCCCAGCCGGCTGCCGATTTCCGCGAAGGCCGTGTCGGCGTCGGGGTAGGGCAGACTGCCGACGAGATGGGCGCAGGTGAGCGGCATGGCGGGCCTCCCCTCGATCCGGAAGCGGCCATGGTACAATGGCGGCGGGTAAAGCCAACAGGCGTGGCATGGGAGGGGCAAAGTGACATTCGACTGGCGCTCGGCGGACGACGCGACCCTTGAAGCGCATTTCAATCCGCGCGCCGCGGTTGGCGACGAGGCGGTGGAAGCCCATCTGGAGGAGTATCTGGCGGCGGCCGAAGCGGCGCGCGAATCCTGGCCCGGCGCATACGACATCGCCTACGGCGCCGGGCCGCGCGAGGCGCTGGACCTGCACAAGCCGGCCCCGGGCGGCAATGGCGCGCTGTTCATGTTCATCCACGGCGGCTACTGGCGCCGGTTCTCCAAGGCGGACCACAGCTTCGCCGTCGGCGGCTTCGTCGAGCGCGGCGCGACCGTCGCCAATGTCGATTACGCGCTCTGCCCGGACGTGACGCTGGACGGGATCGTGGCCCAGATGCGCGCCTGCCTCGCCTTCGTCCACGGCCATGCCGAAGAGTGGGGCTGCGACCCGGCGCGGCTCTTCGTCGGGGGACATTCGGCCGGCGCGCATCTGACCGCCATGCTGCTCGCGGACCCGTCCTCGGCGGCGCTCATCGCGGGCGCGCACTGCATGAGCGGCATTTACGAGACGCCGGTCGTGCGGCGCATCTCGGTGAACGAGGAAGTGCGGCTCGACGAGGCCATGGCGGCGCGCAACGACGTCTTCGCCAACCCGCCGGCGAGGCCCGTGCCGATGGTGGTTTCGGTCGGCGGCGGGGAGCCGGCCGGCTGGCAGGCGCAGAGCGCGGGCTATGCCGGCATCGCCGAAGCGGCCGGCTGCGCGGTCGAGCGCGTGACGGTGCCGGGCGCCAACCACTTCTCGATGCTCTTCGACGCCGTGCGCACGGGCGGCATGTCCTTCGAAGCCTTCGCGGCGAAGATGTAACCGGGACACCGCTCAGAACACCCCGCCCATCCGCTCGATCCGCGTCCGCACCTCGGCGGGGGATACGCCCGACTCGCGCAGGCTTTGCAGGGTCAGCGCCCGGTCGCGCTTGGCGAAGCGGCGGCCCTCGCCGTCGGTCAATACCGGATGGTGTTCGTAGTCCGGCATTGGCAGGCCGAGCAGCCGTTGCAGGCGGTTCTGGACCGGCACGGCGAAGGCAAGGTCCTCGCCGCGCGTCACCAGCGTCACGCCCTGCAGCGCGTCGTCCACCACGACGGCCAGATGGTAGCTCGTGCGGATGTCCTTGCGCGCGACCACCGTGTCGCCCTCCGTCAGCCGGAGCGCATAGGCCTCGCCCCGCGCCATGCGCGCCCCGCGTTCGGTTTCGGTCAGCGCCCGGCAGGTGCCGGGATAGGGCGGACCCTCGGGGCCGTGGGGCGCGGTCGCCGCCGCCTCGATCTCCCGGCGCGTGCAGAAGCAGGGATAGATCAGCCCGCACCGGTCGAGCGAGGCCAGCGCGGCGGCGTAGTCGTCCATGTGGTCGGACTGCCGGCGCACCGGCTCTTCCCATTCGAGGCCGAGCCAGGCGAGGTCCTCCAGTATGCCCGCCTCGAATTCCGGGCGGCAGCGGCTCCGGTCGATATCCTCGATCCGGACGAGGAACCGCCCGCCCGCCCGCGCCGCCCGGTCGGCGGCGAACAGCGCCGCATAGGCATGGCCCAGATGCAGCCGGCCCGTCGGGCTCGGGGCGAAGCGGGTGACCGTTGGCATGGAAGGGTGACAAGACCCCGGCTTTGGGCTAGCCGTCAACGCCATGCGACTCGACGGCCCCCGGCATCCGCCCGCAACGGGCGCGCCGCCCGCCCGCATCGTGCTGCTGCTGCACGGCTACGGGGCGGACGGCGACGACCTGATCGGCCTCGCGCCCGCCTGGGCGCCGGCCATGCCCGATGCGCTGTTCGTGTCGCCGCATGCGCCCTTTCCCTGCGAGGGCGCGCCGTTCGGCCGGCAGTGGTTCGGCATCCACGGCCGCAGCGACGAATTGCGCCTGGCGGGCCTCCGCGCCGCCTCGGCGATGGTCGATGGCCTCATCGACGACCTGCTGGAGGAAACCGGCCTCGCGCCTTCGGCGCTCACCCTCGCCGGCTTCAGCCAGGGGACCATGCTGGCCCTGCATACGGGGCCCCGGCGCGCCGAGCCGCTGGCGGGCATTCTCGGCTATTCCGGCCGCCTGCTGGCCCCGGAACTGCTGGAGCGGGAAGCGCAGAGCCGGCCGCCCGTGGCGCTCATCCACGGCGAGAGGGACGAACTCGTGCCCTACGCCTCCATGGCCGAGGCGGCGGCGGCGCTGGAGGGCGCCGGTTTTGCGGTCGAGACCCACGGCCGCCCCGGCCTCGGCCACGGCATCGACCCGGCCGGCATGCAGGCCGGGCTGGCGTTCATGGCGCGGCTCGCGGGGCGATAGCGGCATTACCGCCGGACCGTCCCCGTGCCGTGTCATGGAATGTCATGTTTTGTCATGCGGTGCCGGCGGAGCCCCCTGCGATATGTCATGAGATGTCATGTTCCGCATGCGCAGGGCGCATATCCTGTGGCCTGTTCGGGCATGGGCTCCGCCCCTCATTTCACCCTCCTTCGCTTGCGAGGGAGGGCCGGGGTGGAAGGTTGTCTCTCCGCCTGTCGGGGCCTTTCCAG
This sequence comes from Alphaproteobacteria bacterium, assembly GCA_022827685.1. Taxonomy (GTDB): domain Bacteria; phylum Pseudomonadota; class Alphaproteobacteria; order Bin95; family Bin95; genus Bin95. Next base: position 1,017 of record JAJEIH010000057.1, on the reverse strand, counting down.
GCCGCACGGCCGCTGACCCTCTCCCGGCCTCTCCCGCGAGCGGGAGAGGAGAGTTCGAGCGTCCTGCCGACCTCCTCGAAGCCGTGCCCGTCTGCATCCTGCATGTTGTTCCCTCATCTCGTTTCGTTCCACTCCGTTCCGTTCTCCCCGCCGCTGGCCTGGCAGCGGCGGGACCCTGATTCGCGCGTATCCTGCGCGCGCCTGATTGCGCGCGCGAGGCAGGCGCAGAACGCACCTCGCCTGTCGGCTGAATCGGGGTCGTTCCGCACCGGACCGGCACGGGCGGGAAGCGGCTCCGGATGCCTCTTCCCTCAGACCCATCATATCACAGTTTCTAAAAATGCAAGTTCTTATTGCAGAATTATTACCTGAATCTCAAAGAACAGATTGCCGCAGCTCCGGGGCATGGAGGTTTGCCGTATCGGGGACGGCGAGGCTGTGGACGCGGACCCGATCGGCTACCATTGACGGACAAGGAGCGCCGATGGTGAACGACATGGCGAATGACCGCGCCGGGCCGGTGCTGCACCCGCTGCGCCCGGACGAACCGGACAGCGCGGCCTGATGCGCCTGTCGTGGAACGAGGTTCGCGCCCGCGCCGCCGCCTTCGCCGAAGACTGGAAGGACGCGGCTTACGAGAAGGGCGAGACGCAGAGCTTCTACAACGCATTCTTCCGGGTGTTCGGGGTGCAGCGGCGGACCGTGGCCCGCTACGAAGAGCATGTTGCGAAGCTGGACAACCGTTCGGGCTTCATAGACCTGTTCTGGCCGGGCGTGCTGATCGTCGAGCAGAAAAGCGCCGGGCGCGACCTGAAGGCGGCATACGAACAGGCGGGAGAGTATTTCGACGCGCTGCCGGAACGCGAGCGCCCGCGCTACAGAGGCATGTGCGCTGTTTGGAACCGCTTTCTGAGCAAGGGCTCCGGCTGGTCTGAGATTTTTCTTACCCCGTTGGCTTGACGGATTTCCGCGGGTTCGGGTTGGTCCACGAGGAGTGATCGGGGGTTTTTCACCCCA